>NZ_FXUI01000005.1:0-294556 GCF_900182875.1 Novosphingobium panipatense | reverse complement strand
CGTTCCAGCAGGGACGCCCCGACGCCGACCCGATGTTCTCCGGTCCTGCGCGGTCCTCCTTCCGGCGTTACCCCGCACTCGCCAGCGGGCGATGAGCTGCGCCCTCCTCCCTCCCTGGGACGGGCGGCGTTACGGTATGACCGGAATGCGTGTGGGCGTCGGCGTGGGCCGCGGGACCGGCACTATGCGCGGCTGCGGCGGTCGTCCCGGCGGATAGGGGCCCGCGCCCTGCCCCGGACGCAATCCCGCATCCTCGCTTCCCCGACCGGTCGCGCGGTCCAGCAGTTCGCTGCCGGCAGCGGGCGGTGGGCCTTGGGGACCGTAGTCCGGCGGCACCGGCCCGTCAGGCCCGAACTCGTCGCCGAAGGGGGCCTGATCGGGGCCGCCGCCGTCTGGACGGACCAGATTGCCGTTCTCGTCGGTGTAGTAGTAATCCTCGGGACTGCCCTGCATCGCCTCGTCATCCGGCTCCAGCTGCCACTCGGGAAGCTTGAGCTGGGTGTCGAACTGTTCGACGGGGCGCTTGGCGACCGCGACCTTCATGAAATCCGCGAAGGCGCGCGCCGGGGCATGACCGCCCGAGAGGCCGCCGACCCGCTTGGCGTCGTCGCGGCCCATCCACACCCCGGTGGTCACCCCGCTGGAGAAGCCCAGGAACCAGCCGTCCTTGTTGGAGCTGGTGGTGCCGGTCTTGCCCGCGACCGGGCGGCCGATCTGCGCGGCGCGGCCGGTGCCGGTGGCGACGGCCGTCTGCAGCAGGTCAGTGATGCCGGCAGCGACGTAGTGCGGCACGAGCACCTGCCCGCGCACGGACTTGTGTTCATAAAGCAGCTCTCCGGCGGTGGTGGTCACCTTCACGATGCCATAGGGCTCGACCGACGTGCCGCCGGCCGAAACGGCGGCGAAAGCGCGGGTCATGTCGATCACACGCACTTCCGACGTGCCCAGCACCATGGCGGGTTTGGTGTTGATAGCGGTCGTGATGCCGAAGCGGCGCGCCATGCTGGCCACGGTGCCGAAGCCCACTTCGTTGCCCAGCTGCGCCGCAACCGTGTTCTTGGAATAAGCGAAGGCGGTGCGCACGTCGATCGCGCCTGCAAAGTTGCGGCCGTCGTTCTGCGGGCTCCAGCCCTGGATCGTCACCGGCTCGTCAACGACGCGATCCTCTGGCGTGTACCCGGCTTCCAGCGCGGCGAGGTAGACGAACAGCTTCCACGCGGATCCGGGCTGGCGCAGCGCGCTGGTGGCGCGGTTGTAGTTCGAGTTCACGTAATCGGTGCCGCCCACCATCGCCAGGACCGCGCCGTCGCGGTCAAGGCTGACGAGCGCGCCCTGCGCGCCGCCGGGCACGTTGCGGGCAACGGCCTTGGTCGCCGCGTCCTGCATGGCAGGGTCCAGCGTCGTCCAGACCTCGATCGGCTCGTTGTTCTCGGGCAGCAGCAGGTCGAGCTGCGGCAGCGCCCAGTCCGTGAAGTAGCGGACCGAGTTCTGGCCCTTCTCGCGCACGATCGCGACATCGGAGAAGTCGATCGATTCGGCCTCGCCGCTGCTGATCACGCCTTCGCGGGCCATCAGCTTGAGCACGACACGGCCACGCCCCTTGGCGGCGTCGATGTCCGCCGTGGGCGAATAGTTGGAAGGCGCCTTCACGAGACCCGCGATGATGGCGGACTCCGCCGTCGAAAGTTCAGTCGCGGGGTGGCCGAAGAACTTGCGGCTCGCGGCGTCGATGCCGTAGGCGCCGCCGCCGAAATAGACCTTGTTGAGGTACAGTTCGAGGATCTGGTCCTTGGTGAACTTGCGCTCCAGCGCCAGGGCCAGCACCATCTCGCGCGCCTTGCGGGTCCACGACCGCGTGTTGGTGAGGAAGATGTTGCGCGCCAGCTGCTGCGTCAGCGTGGAGGTTGCCTTGGCGCGGCTATCCGTTGAGAAGGACACGTAGACGGCGCGGGCCAGGCCGACGGGGTCGATGCCCGGATGGCTGCGGAAGCGCCGATCCTCGACCGAGACGATCGCATCGCGCATGATGACGGGAATTTCGTCGTAAGGCAGCCACTTGCCGTAGCTTGGCCCCAGCGAGACGAGTTCACGTCCGTCGCGCGCGCGGACCACGATCATCTGGCCGTTCTGGCTGCTCTTCAGCGCGCCGTAGTCCGGCAACTCGCGCATCGTGAAGAATACGGCCGTTGCCAGGAAGATGGCGCCCAACAGCGCCAGCGAGCCGCCCCAGACGATGACGCCGCGTACCACGCGGCGCCAGAGGGGCTTGCTGGGGGTCTTGGACGATGAGCCGCGGGGCGCGCGGCTGCGGCCGGAATTGTTGGCCATTGGTAGAATGCAAACCCCAATGAGGACGGAAGTGTCGGGTTGCTCCTACACTTTGCACGCCGATTTGTAACCCGGAGTGAATACCCCCGGGTTCGCGGCGATCACTCCTTCGGCTGGAAGTCGAGCGAGGCGCTGTTGATGCAGTAGCGCAGGCCGGTCGGCCCCGGACCGTCGGGGAAGACATGGCCCAGGTGTCCTTCGCACCTCGCGCAGGTCACTTCGGTGCGGATCATGCCGTGCGAGGTGTCGCGGTGCTCCTCGACCGCCGCATCCGCCACCGGCGCGGTGTAGCTGGGCCAGCCGCAGCCGGAGCTGTACTTGGCGTCGGATTCGAAGAGCGCCGCGCCGCATCCGGCGCAGGTGTAGAGGCCTTCCTGCTTGTTCTTGTCGTACTTGCCGGTGAACGCCCGCTCCGTTCCCGCCTGGCGCAGGACGTGGTACTGTTCGGGCGAAAGGCGTTCGCGCCACTCGGCATCCGTGAGATGGATCTTGTCGGTCATCGGGGAAACTCTCCTTCGAGGTCCCAATATGGGAAGACAGGAGCGTCCATACCAGATCGCCCGCCCCGGATCGATCGCCCGATCGGTCGACGCTATGGTGTTGAACCGCCTTTTCTGCGATGGCGCCTGCCTTATGTCCCAGACCACTCCTACCGCGCCCAGCGTCGTCGACCTTGCCGAAGCGCTGATGGCCTGTCCCAGCGTCACCCCCGCGACGGGCCCGGTGTTCGATTGCCTGGAAGGCCAGCTCGCACCTCTCGGCTTCGAGGTGACGCGCTTCCTTGCGGGCGAAGCGCCGGACGGGCCGGTGGAGAACCTTTTCGCCATCCGCCGTGGTCCGGCGGGCTCGCGCCACTTCGCCTTCGCCGGTCACCTCGACGTGGTACCGCCGGGCGAAGGGTGGACCAGCGCCCCCTTCCAGCCCGAACGCCGCGGCGTGGGCGAGAACGCGCTGCTTTACGGTCGCGGCGCGGTCGACATGAAAGGCTCGATCGCCGCCATGGTCGCCGCCGTGGCGCAAATCCCGGCCGAAGCGGGCACCGTCAGCTTCGTCATCACCGGCGACGAGGAAGGACCGGCCCTTCACGGCACCCTCGCGCTGATCGACCTGATGAAGCAGAAGGGCGACATCCCCGACCTCTGCCTCGTCGGGGAGCCGACCTCGGTGAATCGGCTGGGCGACATGATGAAGGTCGGCCGCCGCGGCTCGGTCAACATCTGGCTGGAGGTCGACGGCGTGCAGGGTCACGTTGCTTACCCCCACCTCGCGGACAACCCGATCACGCGACTTGTGGCGATGCTTGCCGAACTCGACGCGCTCGTCCTCGACGAGGGAACCGACTGGTTCCAGGCCAGCAACCTGGAAGTCACCGACGTTTCCTGCGGCAATCCCGCCACCAACGTCATTCCCGCCAGGGCCAGCGCCCGGATCTCGATCCGCTTCAACGATCTGCACACGGGGGACAGCCTTTCCCGGCGCGTGACGGACATCGCGCAGAAGCATGGCGGCAGCGCCCGTCCCATCGTTTCGGGCGAAGCCTTCCTCACCCCGCCTGGCGCGTTCTCGGCCATGCTGGCGGAGGCGATCCGCGCAGAGACGGGCGTGGACCCGGAATTGTCGACCAGCGGCGGCACGTCGGATGCCCGCTTCCTCAAGGACTTGTCGCCGGTCATCGAGTTCGGCCTGTGCAACGCCACGATGCACAAGCGCGACGAAGCCGTGGCGATCGCCGATCTGGACGCTCTTGCGCGCATCTACCGCCGCGTGACGCTGGCTGCGCTTGCCGGCGGCTGAGATCGGACCGGCAGAAAACGGCAGTTCATCGCGGCCCGGTGCGGATCGGGCCGGCAAAACCGCGTCCGGCGTCGTTGACCCCTTGCGTCACGATGTTAGGTTCCGCGGCAATTTCATTACGAGGTGTGAATGGGCAGGCGGCTGACGCTCTTTATCATGGTGGGTATGGTGCTCGGCATCGTTGTGGGCTGGGCCTTCCATGCGCTCCTGCCCGAAGGCGACCCGCGCATCGCTCAGTGGGCGGATTACTTCAAGCTGCTGCCGGACGTCTTCCTGAAGCTCATCAAGATGATCCTCGCACCGCTCGTCTTTGCGACGATCGTGACGGGCATCGCCGGAATGGGAGACAGCACCGCGCTGGGGCGCATCGGCGGCAAGGCGCTCGCCTGGTTCATCACCGCCAGCCTGATCTCGCTCGGGCTCGGTCTCATCCTCGTGAACCTGTTCAAGCCGGGCATCGGAGTCGGCCTGGAGACGGCGACCGACATCGGTGACCTGCACACGGCCGAACTGACGCTCCGCCACTTCATCCTCGAGATCTTCCCGGCCAGCCCGTTCGAGGCAATGGCCGAGAACCACATCCTGCAGATCCTCGTCTTCTCGCTCTTCGTCGGCGTGGGCCTGACTGCCATCGGCGAGAAGGGCGCGCCTATCGTTCAGGGGGCCGAAGCCCTGGCCCAGCTGATGCTGCAAATCACCGGCTACGTCATGCGCTTTGCGCCCTTCGCGGTCTTCGGCGCCCTGGCCGGCGTGATCGCGACACGGGGTCTGGGGATCATCGTCACTTACGGCGTGCTGGTCGGCGAGTTCTACTTCGCGATGACCCTGCTGTGGGTGCTGCTGTTCTGCATCGGCGGGCTGTTCCTGGGCAAGCGCATCGTCACCCTGTTCCGCTACATCCGCGAACCGCTGCTCCTCAGCTTCTCGACCGCCTCCTCCGAGGCGAGCCTGCCCAAGCTGTTCGAGCAGCTTGACCGGTTCGGCGTCCCGCGTCGCATCTCGGGCTTCATCCTGCCGCTTGGCTACAGCTTCAATCTCGACGGCTCGATGATCTACATGAGCTTCGCGGCGATCTTCATCGCGCAGGCCTATGGCATCGACGTGCCGGTGATGACGCAGATCCTGATGCTGCTCACCCTGATGGTGAGTTCCAAGGGCATTGCCGGGGTTCCCCGCGCGAGCCTCGTGGTGATCGCCGCCACCCTCACTCAGTTCGGGCTGCCGGTCGAAGGCATCGCCCTCCTGCTGGGCGTCGACACTTTCCTCGACATGGGCCGCTCGGCCACCAACGTGGTGGGCAACGCGGTGGCAACCGCCGTCATTACCCGCAGCGAAGGCATGCTCCAGCCGCTGATGGATCCCGACGCGGACGTGCCCCACGCGCCCGCACACACGGTCGCCGCCGGCCGCCGGGGCCTCAATATCGATCCCGAGCAGTACGAACGCTGAGACCGCCCCGGATCTGGTCCGGGGCGTGAGCGGCGCCTTACTTCTCCAGCTTCACCGGCACGAACGGGCCCATGCCGCAGCCCCCCATGCGCTGCCACGAGCCGCCGAACTGCTGCAGCGGGTAGATGATGTCCTGACGGCACAGCTGCGTCAGTGAGGTCTCGTAGGTGAAGGTGTCGGCCGCCTTCAGCCCGTTGCAGGTGTTCGGCAGCGTCACCCGCCAGACCCGGCTCCCGATCCCGCTGATGAAGTCAATCGTGCGGTCATCGCGGATCCGCGTGTTGCTGAACTGGTGAAGGGGAAGGCAGTCCTCGGCCGGTCCGAGGGCCTGCGCGGCCGGGCTAGGAGGAGGCGTGTCCCGGGGGCCCTCCGGCGTACAGGCGGCAAGGGCGGCGGCGCTTAGCGCCAGCATCACGGCGGCAGGCTGCTTCATGGTTCTCTCCTCTCGCTGCGCGAACGATCCGGCAGGCCGATTGGCTCCCGGAACGCCCGCCTTGTCAAGGAGACGAAGACCTCAGGCTGCAGCCTTCTTCGCGCCCTTGCTCAGGACCTTGTCCCGGAAGCCGCAGAGGTCCACCACCGGACAGCGCCAGCATTCCGGCGTCCGGGCCTTGCAGATGTAGCGCCCGTGCAGGATCAGCCAGTGATGGGCGCCCACCCGGAACGGCTGCGGCACCTTCTTCTCGAGCTGCTTCTCGACGGCGAGCGGCGTCTTGCCCTTCGCCAGCCCGGTCCGGTTTCCGACGCGGAAGATATGCGTATCGACCGCGAAGGTTTCCGCCCCGAAGGCGCAGTTCATCACGACATTTGCCGTCTTGCGACCGACACCGGGAAGCTCGACCATGGCGTCCCTGTCAGCCGGAACCTCTCCGCCGTACCGGTCGACCAGTATCTGCGAGAGCGCGATGACGTTCTTCGCCTTGGTGTTGAACAGGCCGATCGTCTTGATGTGCTCCTTCAGCCCCTCCTCCCCAAGGGCGACCATCTCGGCCGGCGTGCGCACTTCGCGGAACAGCGCACGCGTCGCCTTGTTCACGCCCACGTCCGTTGCCTGCGCCGACAGCGTCACCGCGACCAGCAACTGGTAGGTGTTGCCGAATTCGAGCTCCGTTTCGGGCGCCGGGTTGGCTTCGGCTAGACGGCGAAAGAACTCGAAGATCTGGTCCTTTTTCAACGCCCCGCTCCTAGAGGCCAAGGACCTCGGGCATGGTGTAGCGGCCGGGCTGCTTCCCCATGAGCCACTGCGCGGCCCGGACGGCGCCCTTGGCGAAGATGCCCCGGTTCTCCGCCAGGTGCGAGAACGAGAGCCGCTCGTTGTCAGCCAGGAAATGAACGGTGTGATCGCCCGCCACCGAGCCGCCCCGCAGTGCCGCGAACCCGATCGTGCCCGCCTCCCGGCGGCCGGTGATGCCGTCCCGCCCGCGAACCGCATGATCCGCCAGCGAAACCTCGCGCCCCTTCGCGGCCGCCTCGCCCAGCAGGAGTGCGGTGCCCGAAGGCGCGTCCACCTTCATGCGGTGATGCGTCTCCACGATCTCGATGTCCCAGTCGTCGCCAAGCCGCGCGGCCGCCTCGCGCACCAGATGCGCCAGCAGGGTGACGCCGAGCGAGGTGTTGCCGGTCTGCAGCACCGGGATCGCCTGAGCCGCGGCATCGATCAGCCAGTGGTGGCGCTCTTCAAGACCGGTGGTGCCGATGACGATAGGCAGGCCCGCCGCCATCGCGGCATCGAGGTTGCCCTCCAGCGCGGCGGGACTGGAAAAGTCGATCAGCACGTCGGCCGCCTGCGTGATGGAGGAGACGTCCTCCCCCTTGTCGACGCCGCCCGCGAACTGCTCGCCCGCCTCGCCGATGGCCGCGGCGATCGCCTGCCCCATGCGCCCCTGACTGCCGATGATTCCAATCCGTGCCACGTTCACTTCTCCGTCGGCACCTCACGCTACCCTTGTTTCAGCAGCGCTCGTGCCCCAATCTTACCCCCGCGAATGGCGCACAATGGCCCTTGAAACAAGTTCGGGCTGAGGAGAAAGGCTAAGTCTTGGCTGCAATCCGCAACATCGTCATCCTCACCGGAGCCGGCGTTTCCGCCGAAAGCGGTATCGACACCTTCCGTGACGCCGGCGGCCTGTGGGAACAGCACCGGGTGGAAGACGTCGCCACGCCTGAAGCCTTCGTGCGCGATCCAGATCTCGTGTTTCGCTTCTACGACATGCGACGCGCGGCCATCCAGACCAAGGAGCCCAATGCCGCGCACGTCGCGCTGGCGAGGCTCGACCGCGAATGGCCGGGCGAGTTGCTCATCGTCACGCAGAACGTGGACGATCTTCACGAGCGCGCCGGGGCGAAGCGGGTGCTGCACATGCATGGCGAACATCTCAACGCCTGGTGCCTCGCCTGCGACGTGCGGTCGCGCTGGACCGGATCGCTGATCGACCGCCCGCCCTGCCCCCGCTGCGGAGAAAGGGCGCTGCGCCCTGACGTGGTGTGGTTCGGCGAGATGCCCTACCGGATGGACGAGATCTTCGCCGCGCTGCGCGAGGCCGACCTGTTCGTCTCGATCGGCACCTCGGGCGCGGTCTATCCCGCAGCCGGCTTTGTTCGCAACGCAAGGGAACTCGGCGCGCGGACGCTGGAACTCAACCTGGAACCCAGCCAGGGCACCGCATGGTTCGACGCCGCTCGCCATGGCCCCGCCACCCGGCTGGTGCCGGAGTGGGTCGAGGAGGTTCTCGCCGCCCCGCGCGGCTGATGCTGCCAGCGCGCCTATCGGAGCTTGCAACCCTTGCAGGCGGGATCCTTGGCGATCTTGAGGCTGCGCATCGACGGCGCCATGCCGTCAATCAGGTGCAATGTACCGAACTGCGGCACGCCCAGCGCGGCATGGCCTTCCAGCAGCACGCGCATGGCGTGCATGGCTGCGAAAGTGCCGACCATGCCCACCATGGCGCCCAGCACTCCATCGGCCGCGCAGGTGTCGCAATCGGCAGCATCGAAGGCGTCGCCCACGAAGCAGCGATAGCAGGGCTGGTCCGCCAGATGCCCGGCGAAGTTGGCGACCTGCCCCTGGAAGCGGCCGATTGCCGCCGTCGTCAGAGGGACGTGCGTCGCTACGCAGGCATCGGACACGGCAAGCCGCGTCGCGAAGTTGTCACAGCCGTCGATTACGAGATCGGCAGCGCCGACAAGGTCCGCCGCGTTGACCGTATCCACTCTTGCCCGGACGGCCTCGACCTTGAGTTCCGCATCGAAGCGTCTCACCCAGTCGGCCGCCGCTTCCGCCTTGGATCGCCCGAGGTCTGAGGTGGCGAAGATGGTCTGGCGCTGGAGATTGCTGGCCTCGATCACGTCGTCGTCCACCAGGGTAAGCCGGCCGACACCGGCTGCGGCGAGGTACTGCAGCGCAGGGCTCCCGATCCCCCCGCAGCCGACGAGCACAACGTGGGCACGGCTCAAGGCGACCTGGCCGGCGCCGCCCACTTCGGGAAGGACGATGTGTCGCGCGAAGCGGTCAAGGCGGGCGGCAGTCAGGGTCATCGTGAACTCTCATCCTGTGAAGGCGCTTCCGGGAGGCGCTCGCGAACAAAGCCGTGCATCCCGAACCACCATTGGGTTGCGATCACCCCGCCCTTGGCGGGCTGCAGCATGCCCAGCATCATGACGATGGCCAGCGGCACGGCGATGGCAAGCATGGCGACAGGCCCCAACTCGTAATCGACAGCCAGCGCGATAATCAGAGGCGCCATGAAATGCCCGGTGACGATCATCGCGATATAGGCAGGGAAGTCGTCCGCCCGTTGCGGGAGAAGATCCAGTGCGCAGGCGGAGCATTGCGTCTGCGGCTTCAGCCACTTGCGGAACAGCCGCCCCTCACCACAGCGGGGGCAGCGACCGCGGATGCCGCGAAGCGCGGCCTGTGAAAAGGAGGCGGGGTTCATCGTCCCGCGGTTACAGGAAGGACAAGGCCCGGTGAAGCCGCAAACCATCGCCGCCATGCGCCCCCTGCGCCACGACATGAGGTCCGCTCAGGCGAGAAGACAGACAGGGGCCGAGCGCATGCCCGACCCCTGTTGATAATGTCGTGGAAAGCCTGCCGATCAACCGGCAGAACGGGGGAAAACGCGATCAGCTCTCCAGCTGGCGCAGGAGCGAACGGACGTCCCCGTCCATATCCGCATCGCGCGTACGCAGTTCCTCGATGAGGCGGACGGCGTGGATGACGGTGGAGTGATCCCGGCCGCCGAACTTGCGGCCGATCTCGGGGTAGGAACGCGGCGTCAGCACCTTGGCGAGATACATCGCGACCTGTCGGGGACGAACCACGGCGCGAGCGCGCCGCTTCGAACTCATCTCCGTACGATCGATACGGTAGAACTGGCAGACGGTGCGCTGGATCTCGTCGATCGTGATACGGCGGCGGTTCGCGGACAGGATGTCGGTCAGCTGCTCTTCGGCGAGCTGGAGCGACACGGCCTGACCGGTCAGCTGCGCATAGGCGATCAGCTTGTTGAGGCCGCCGACCAGTTCGCGAACATTGCGGTTGATCGTACGTGCCAGGAATTCGATCACATCGGCCGGCACCTCGATGGAGGCGAAGCGCTGCAGGCGGTTCTCAAGAATCGAACGGCGCAGTTCGATGTCAGCCGGCTGGATGTCGGCGACGAGGCCCATCGACAGGCGCGAGAGCAGGCGCGGCTCGACGCCGTCGAGTGCCTGGGGCGCACGGTCGGCGGCGAACACCAGTCGCTTGCCTTCCTGCAAGAGGGCGTCGATCGTGTAGAGCAGCTCTTCCTGCGCAGAAGCCTTGCCGATGATGAACTGGATGTCGTCGACCAGAAGGAGGTCGAAGCCGCGCAGTCGCGCCTTGAACTCGATCATCTGGTTTTGGCGAAGGGCCTGCACGAACTCGACCATGAAACGCTCGGCCGAGCAGTAGAAGATCCGCGCATGCGGATGAGCGGCGAGATAGGCATGGCCGATCGCGTGAAGAAGGTGCGTCTTGCCCTGCCCGGTGGCCGCCTTGAGGTACAACGGCGAGAACTGCGGCGTCTCCGTCGCGGCCATGCGCTGCGCTGCGTTGCACGCCAGCACGTTCGAGGCGCCGGTCACGAAGCTCGAGAAGGTCTGCGAGGCGTCAATGCCGGCCGGGCCCTGCCCCAGCGAGGCGAACGATTCGCCGGCAAGCGCCACCGAAAGCGGATCCGCCACGCCCGCGGCCGAATCGTTGGCCGGGGCGCTCGCGGGGCGACCGCCGCTGCCAAGGCGCAGTTCGGGAAGCTGACGGCGACCCGGGTGGACGAGGATGCGCACGTGCCGCACGTCGGGACGCGCGATCTTCCAGGCGAGCGAGAGGCGATCCGCAAACCGGTCGTTCACCCAGTTCGCGGAGAACTCCGTCGGCAGGTAGAGGTCCAGCGTACCGGTTTCCTTGCACCAGTTGCCCGGCTGAATCGGCTTGATCCACTGGCTATGCGCCTGCTGGCCAAGATCCTTGCGGAGACCCTGACTGATGTCAGCCCAGTCCGCCGCCAGGTTTACGGCTTCCTGATCCTCTTCCATCGCCACTCGCACTGCCTTCGACTTCCTGTTCAAGTTCATACCTTCGGCCATGGGACTCACGGATGGGTGTCCTGCAGACGTGTTCGACATCGTTTTTGAACCCCCTAGTTCGCGTGATCCCCACCTGCTGCGACAAGCCGGGCGCCATTTTCACAGAGTAAAACTCTCCCAACCGCGAACACCTGCCCGCGGCCGTAGTTCTACTCTGAATCGCTGTTTGCCCGGCCAGTTCCGCAACGGCCGGGAACCCTTTTAGGAACCGCTTTGCACTGCAGGCAAGACGGCCCTCCTCAAATAAAAAAAATTATGAAGGTTGACTTGGCAGGAGTGGCGAAAAACCGTCGCCAAAGCGTAATAAGCCATATTTTCAAATGCTTACGCGATGCAGCAGTCCGAATCACAAGCTTTTCGGCGGTTTAACGCAGAGCACATTGCGCTGCAGCAAAAACGAGAACGGAGCCGAGGTCGCAGGACCCCGGCTCCGTTCTCGTTACGTCCTGAGACAGGTGTCTAGCAACCTGCCTCCAGATGCGAATCGCCTCTCGATCAGAGAGCGGCGACGCGCTTCGTCAGACGCGACAGCTTGCGCGAAGCTGTGTTCTTGTGAAGCACGCCACGAGCCACGCCACGAGCCAGTTCCGGCTGTGCTTCCTTCAGGGCAGCGGCAGCGGCAGTCTTGTCACCACCGGCCAGTGCGCTTTCAACCTTCTTGATGAAGGTGCGGATGCGGCTGACGCGGTTGGTATTGATCTCGGCGCGGCGCTCGTTGCGACGGATGCGCTTGCGGGCTTGCGGCGTATTGGCCATCGAATTTCCTCTGTCTGGGCGGCCAACACGTGACTGGGCGGCCCCATTGCCTAACGAATCTGCTGGCGAGCGGACTCGCCGGAAAGCGCGCCCCTTACAGTTGAAGCACGATTGCGTCAAGCCGAGGGGGCCTGCGCAAACGGCTCATTTCTGGCACTTGCGGCACCAGAATGTGCTCCGCCCACCCTGCACGAACCGCAGGACAGGCGCTCCGCAGGAACAGGCATCGCCTTCGCGACCGTAGACCCGCCACGAAGCCGCGAAGTACCCCAGTTCCCCGTTTGGCTGGGCGTAGTCCTTGATGGTCGAGCCGCCTGCCGCAATCGATTCGGCAAGTACCTCCTTTATCGCCGGCACGAGCCGCTCGAGCGCCGGCCGGCTCACGCGGCCGCCCGGTTTGTCGGGACGGATGCCGGAGCGGAACAGCGCCTCGCAGACGTAGATGTTGCCGAGGCCCGCCACGATGGCCTGATCCAGCAGAAGCTGCTTCACCGGTGCGGTCCGCCCCGCAAAGGCGCTGCGCAGGTGCGCGGCGGTTAGTGCGTCCCCAAGCGGCTCCGGCCCCAGCGCCGCGAAAGGCCCCCACGCATCAAGCCCCGGGGTGGAGACGAGATCGACAGAACCGAACCTGCGGGCATCGTTGAGGGCCAGAACATGACCGGAGCCTGTCTCCAGCACGAGATGGTCATGCCTGTCGGGCGCTTCGGGTTCGATCCTCCAGCGCCCGGACATTCCGAGATGAAAGACCATGGTCTGCTCACGATCGGTGTGGATGAGGCCGTACTTGGCCCGGCGCCCGAGCGTGGTGACGCGAGCCCCGGTCAACGACTGGACGAGGTCGGACGGGAATGGCCGCCGCAAGTCCAGCCGGTTGAGCGAGACACGGGCGATACGCTCTCCCTCCAGGAAGCGGGCGAGACCGCGCACGGTCGTTTCGACTTCGGGTAATTCTGGCATGAGGGCCTCAGATAGGTACGGGCGCGCTCACGTCCAAGCGTCAGAGGAAATGCCCGGTACGGTCGCGCTTCGTCTCCAGATAGCGGGCGTTGTGCGGGTTAGGCGGCAACTGGTGCGGCACCCGCTCGACGACCTCGACGCCAACCTCCTGCAGGGCGGCAACCTTGGCCGGATTGTTCGTCATCAGCCGAATCGCGTGAACGCCGAGCAGTTCAAGCATACGCGCCGCGACCGGGAAGTCGCGCGCCTCCGTAGGAAGGCCGAGCCTGTTGTTCGCGTCGACCGTGTCGTAACCGAGGTCCTGCAGGCTATAGGCGCGCAGCTTGTTCACAAGGCCGATTCCGCGGCCTTCCTGACGAAGATACAGGAGCACGCCCCATCCGCCGTTCTCGGCTTCCTTCGCCATCGCGCGCAGGGCGGCTTTCAGCTGCGGCCCGCAATCGCACTTGAGACTGCCGAGGATGTCTCCCGTCAGGCACTCGGAATGGAGCCGCACCAAGGGCGCGCGCTCGCCGTCCTGAGAGCCGATCACCAGAGCCACATGCTCACGCAGATCATCGAGCGCCCGGAACGCCACGATCTCGGCGCTCTCAGTGGCCTCCACCGGAAGGTGAGCGCGGGAGGCGATTCGCAGGTGGCGCGTGTCCTTCCATTCCGCCAAGTCCTCGCTGGACACGGCCTGCGCTTCCCCTTCCGGCGCGGGTTCGAGCAGGTAGGCCGGGAGGATGCCCGCAAGCCGCGCCAGTTCCATCGCTGCGCACGCCGCGGCGCGATCAGGAATGGGCTCGGCCACAAAGGGGCCCTTCATCGGATACGCGAGGTCAAGGGCGGGATCGGCAACGGCACGGGCGGCTTCAAGATCGAACGGCTCCGCCGCGCGGATCAGGACGGGCGCTTCGGGAACCGCAGCCTCGCGCTGGTTGGCCAACTTCAGCGTCACCGCGCGCGCCGCGGATATGAGCATGCAGGGCGCGCTTACCCCCTCTGCGAACGCGGTTTCCGCCGGCAGCAGCCGCAAGCCGGCCACGTCCACCGGCCACCCGTGCCGCAGCGCATCAAGCGCCAGTGCCACCCGGCGCGGTCCCGGCCCCGGCAGGGCGGAGGCAGCGGTCTGGCTCAGAGCTCGAACTCCGTGATCAGCGGCACATGGTCGCTGGGCTGCTCCCACCGCCGCGTCTCTTCCACGAAACGGTGCGCGCGCGCCCGCCCGGCCAGTTCGGGCGATGCCCACATGTGGTCCAGACGTCGGCCCTGGTCCTTCTGCCGCCAATAGCTGCGGTACGACCACCAGGAGTAGTTCCGCTCCGGCGCCGGGATGAAGCGCCGGCCGAGATCCTCCCATCCGTGCGCATCCTGAAAACGCCTGAGCGTCTCCACCTCGACCGGTGTGTGACTCACGACCTTCAGCAGGGCCTTGTGGTCGTAGACGTCGCATTCCAGCGGTGCGATGTTGAAGTCGCCGACGATCAGCGTCGGGCGGTCAATCCGGTCGGCCCAGCGCGTCATGCGTTCGAGAAAGTCGAGCTTCTGGCCAAACTTGGGGTTCACCTCGCGATCGGCGACGTCCCCGCCGGCGGGGATGTAGACGTTCTCCACGATGAGCCCCTGGCCAGCGCCGAGGAGTTCGACCCCAATGTGCCGCGCCTCACCGTTGTCCTGCCAATCGTGCTTCGAGAAGTCCCGGAACGGCACTTTCGAAACGGTGGCGACGCCGTGATAGCCCTTCTGCCCATGAACCGCCCGGTGAGTGTAGCCGAGGCGCTCGAACATAGCATGCGGGAAGAGGTGCTCGGCAACCTTGATTTCCTGCAGACAGAGGACATCGGGCGCCTGTTCGGTCAGCAGCCGTTCGACCTGATCGATGCGCAGGCGAACGGAATTGATGTTCCAGGTGGCGATCTTCATGAGGCGGCTTTAGGCACCCGTGGAGGGAATTGCCAGAGGCTGTGCCGCCTATCCCGGACCCGACCGGAACGACAGCCGGCGAACCCCGAACGCAGAAAACCCCCGAGCCGGGGGCAGAGGCTCGAGGGTTCCTGTAAGCGTTCGTCACGCTAGTATCAGACCGACCACTCAGGAGGCGCGGGCAACAGGGGGGAAAACCCGCCTCAAGCCGTTCTGACCCTCCCTATGTAGGGTGCTTCGCCTTGCTGCCAAGTGAACGAGATTCAGAAAAGTGTCGCTATCTGTCGCGAGGGCCGAACGGCTTGCGCTCGGCCGTGCGGCATCATCGACGGTTGCGCGGACGAGGGTCGACCCAGCGGAAATCGGCATCCGTGACCGGCACGCCGTAGCGCTGGTTGCTGAGGCTGATCGTCGTCCGCTTGTTCTGCGAATCGAGGGCTACCCAGTACGACAGTTCCAGACCGCCCGGGGCCGAGGCCTTGCGCGTGAAGATGAGCGTGATGATCCCGTATTCGGGATGCGAGCGGTCGCGCACTTCGATGCTGATGACGTTGGGATTGCCGGTGCTCAGCACTTTACCGAACTTCGCCACGTCACGGCTGGGATCGAGCAGCGCGCCGAGCGGGCTGTTCTTGATGGGCCAGCGCTGGACCTGCCGCACGTCATAGTCGATGAGCGTCAGGGCCTTGCCGTCCCCGACGATGAGCATGTTCGCGCTCTTCTCGTACTGGAAACGGATCTTGCCGGGGCGCTTCAGCGTCAATTCGCCGCGAACGGTCTGCCCGGACCGATCGGTCTGGACGAAGTTCGCCTTCATCGAATCGATGCTCCGGAGCGCGGCGACCGCCTGATCGAGCTGCCTTGCTTCAGCCTCACCGGCGGCAAGCGCCGGAGCCGGCGCAAGGACGGCAGGAACGGAAAGCGCGGCCAAAACGGCCGCGCCTACACAGGATCGAAAGGTTTTCATCGTGTGGTTCATGGTTTTCCCGTTGGGTCCACCGCGTTGAACCGGCAGTGAACCTTACTTGATCTTGGCTTCCTTGAACTCGACGTGCTTGCGCGCGACGGGATCGTACTTCTTGAAGCTGAACTTTTCGGTCGTGTTCCGGGGATTCTTCTTCGTGACGTAGAAAAATCCGGTGTCGGCGGTCGAGACCAGACGGATCTTGACGGTTGCGGGCTTCGCCATGGCGGTTTCCTGTACTCTCTAAGTTTCAGCCGCCCTGGCAGGCCGGCGTTTCGACAAACCACAGAGGGCGGCACCGGAGCACCGCCCTTTCAAGGTTGCGGCCCTTGCTGGATCAGGGCGGCAAAGTCAAGTGCGGGAGCGCAAATCAGGAGAGCGGGAATGGCGGGATCGGCTGAATAAAGCCGAATTCTTCAGGCTGCAGCTTTCCTTCCAGAGGCGGGAACTCGTATTCAGGCGGGCTGCATTGCGTGTCCGGCAGGCGGTCCAACAGATCGCGAATCAGGGTCAGTCTTCCACGGCGCTGATCGTTGAAATCGACGAGCGTCCAGGGGGCCTCTGTCGTGTGAGTCGCCTTCAGCATCGCCTCACGGGCGCGCGTGTATTCCGCGTACTTCTCGCGGGCTGCGATATCGACGGGTGACAGCTTCCAGCGCTTCAACGGATCTTCCAGCCTTTCAGCCAGACGCTCCTCCTGCTTGTCCTGATCGCAGGCCAGCCAGTACTTGAAGAGGAGGATGCCATCCGCGATCAGCATGTGCTCGAAAACGGGCGCGTCGCGCAAGAACGCTTCCACCTGCGCCTCGCTCGCATAGCCCATGACCCGTTCCACTCCCGCACGGTTATACCAGGACCGGTCGAACAGCACGATCTCGCCGCGCGTAGGCAGATGCGTGATGTAGCGTTGGAAGTACCACTGCCCCTGTTCTCGTTCGCTGGGCGCGGCAAGGGCAACGGTGCGGCACTGGCGCGGGTTTAGCTGGCCGGAGACGGCTTTGATCGCGCCGCCTTTCCCCGCAGTGTCGCGCCCCTCGAAAATGACGACGATCCGCGCGCCCGTGACCTGCGCCCACCGGGCGGCGCCGACAAGCTCCCGCTTCATCGGCTCGAGCAGCTTCTGATAGTCCTTGCGACCGATCTTCCTTGTCGAGTCGTCCATCGTGCTCAGGCCCGGCCGAGAAGGATCAGCGCCACGGCGCCCGCAACGATACGGTACCAGGCGAAGGGTGCGAAGCCGGAGCGGCTGACGAAGGCCATGAAGGCCTTGATGACGACGAGAGCCACGATGAACGAGACGACGAAGCCGATGGCGATCTCCGTCCAGCCTACGGGACCGGCTCCGGCCATCAGGGTTTCGTGATGCTTCACGAGTTCAAGCGTTGTCGCCCCCACCATCGTCGGAACGGCGAGGAAGAAGCTGAATTCGGCAGCCGTACGGCGCTCGATGCCCATGGCCAGCGCCCCCATGATCGTCGCGCCCGACCGGCTGACGCCCGGAACCATCGCCAGGCATTGCGCAAGCCCGACGCCAAGACACTGGCGCGCCGGCAGTTCGGCCACGCCCGTCAGCGGCCCCTGCCGGGCCACCTTCTCAACCCCGAGAATGGCGATGCCGCCGATGATGAGCGCCCAAGCGACGACTCCCGGTTCGCCCAGCAGCCCTTCGATCCAGTCATTCAGCAGCAGACCCAGGATGGCCGAAGGGATGAAGGCGAGGAGGACGTTGCGCACGAAGCGCAGGGACGACGGGTGCCATTTGAGCAGCCCCTGCCCCACCGCCCAGAACGTGCGCCAGAACTGCACTATGACGGCAAGGATGGCGCCAAGCTGGATGACGATGTTGAACGTCGACCACTGGCTTGCGTCATACCCGAAGAGCCGGGTGGCAAGGATGAGGTGCCCGGTCGAGGAGACCGGCAGGAACTCGGTGAGGCCCTCGACGATGCCGAGGAGTATTGCGGTTAGTGTCAGATCCATGGACCGCAGGTCATGACGCCCAAAGCGGCCAAGTCAACGCCGGACGCACTTTGGATCGCAATAAGTCGCGAATGGCCTGAGAGCACCGGGGCCGTCAGGCATCGCTGTCACCAGCGGAAACGAAGACGGCGGCAGACATTCGCCCGCCGCCGTCCTGTTCATCCACCGGTCCTGCCGGCGAAAGAATGCTTTCCCTTACCAGATGCGCACGCGCTCCTTCGGGGGGATGTACAGCTTGTCGCCCGGCTTCACGTTGAACGCCTTGTACCATTCGTCAAAATTGCGAACGACGCCGTTGATGCGGTACTGCGGCGGCGAGTGCGGGTCGGTCACGAGGTACTGACGAGCCTGCGCCTCGCGTACCTTGGAGCGCCACACCTGCGCCCAGCCCATGAAGAAACGCTGGTCGCCGGTGAAGCCGTCGATCACGGGCGCTTCCTTGCCGTTGAGCGAAAGCTTGTAGGCGCGATAAGCCAGGCTGAGGCCGCCGACGTCACCGATATTCTCGCCCATGGTGAGGCGACCGTTCACGCAGGTCTTGCCCTCATCGAACGGGCAGAAGGAGTCGTACTGGGCGGCCAAGCGATCCTGCAGCTTTTCGAAGGCTGCCTTGTCCGCCGGAGTCCACCAGTCGCGCAGGTTGCCCGTGCCGTCCGACTTGGCGCCCTGGTCGTCAAAGCCATGGCCCATTTCATGCCCGATCACCGCGCCGATACCGCCGTAGTTCACCGCCGGATCCGCCGAGAGGTTGAAGAAGGGCGGCTGCAGGATCGCCGAAGGGAACACGATCTCGTTCAAGGTCGAGTTGTAGTAAGCGTTCACCGTCTGCGGCAGCATGCCCCATTCCGACCGGTCGACGGTCTGGCCGATGCGGTTGACGTTGAAGTTCGTGTCCCACTTCTGCGCCGCGATGCCGTTGGCGAGCGGGTCCGTCGCCGAAAACGTAAGGCCCTCATAGGTCTTGAACTGGTCCGGAGCACCGATCTTCGGCGTGAAGGCGTTAAGCTTCTTCTCGGCCTCCACACGCGTTGCGGGGCTCATCCAGGCCAGGTCCTGGAGGTTGGCGGCCATGGCCTTGCGCAGGTTCGCCACAAGCTCGGTCATCGCCGCCTTGTGCTCGGCCGGGAAGTAGCGCTCGGCGTAGATCTTACCGACGAGTTCACCCGCCATGCCTTCGACCGCCGCGATGCCGCGCTTCCAGCGAGGGCGCTGCTCCGGCTGCCCGGAAAGCGTCTTGCCGTAGAAGTCGAACGTCGCCGCGTCGATGTCCGAAGGGAGCGCCGCCGCGTTGCTGCGCAGGAAGTGCGCGGTGAGGTAAGCCTGCCAGGTGGCCACCGGAGTGCTTTCGATCAGCTTGACCACTGCGGGCATGCCCGGTCCGAACTGGGACTGGGCCTTGGCCGGATCGACGCGCGCCGCCTTGAGTTCCTCCGCTGTAGGGGGGATCTCGCCGATGATGAAGTAGCTTGCCTGTCCTGCACCCAGCGCGTTCAGGAACGCACGCACCACGCCCGGCGAACCCATCGCCTCGAACTCGGCCACTGGCACCTTGTTGTAAGTGAGGTCGGGGTTGCGTGCGGCCGCGCGGTCCCAATCGGCCTTCGCGATCTGAGTTTCGAGAGCGAGCACCGACTGGGCGGCGGCCTGCGGATCGGCGTAGCCGGCCTTGCCCAGCAGGAAGGTCAGGTAGCTCTTGTACTTGTCCCGAAGGGCGACCGAACGCTCGTCCGTCTTCAGGTAGTAGTCGCGGTCGGGCAGGCCCATGCCGGACACGTTGGCATAGACGGCGTAAATGTCGCTCTGCTTGTCATCCGCGCCAACGTAGATGCTGATCGGCGACGCGTAGCCGGGCGCGCCGAAGAGAGCCGCCACGTCAGCCGGCTTCTTCGCGGCCTTGATGCGATCGAGGTAAGGACGCGCCGGAGTGAGGCCGGCCTTGTTGATGGCGTCCACATCCATGAACGCGGTGTAGGCTGCGGCGATGCGTGCAGCGTCCGTCCCGGCTGCCGGCTTCGAGGCCACCAGTTCGTCCATGATGGAGCGCACGCGCACTTCCGAAAGGTCGTTCAGTTCCAGGAACGAACCCCAGCGGGTGCGGTCGGCCGGAAGTTCGACGGTCTTGTTCCAGACGCCGTTCACATAGGCGTCGAAGTTGTCGCCGGGCTTCACCGAGGTGTCGATCCACTGCGTCTGGACCCCGAACTTGCCCCAGTCGGCCGTCGGCGCGAGAGCGGGCTTGGCAGCCTGTGCTGCCGGGGCCGTGTCCTGGGCGATGGCAGGAGCATTGGCGGTGAGGACGGAGAGTGCGACGCCTGCAAGAAGCGCTTTCCCGGAGATGCGGAACATGTCGTAGCCTTTTTGGAAAGAAATGCGGCAAGAAGATTTCGCTGGGTCCAAGCGGCCCCACACTAACGCGCAACTTAGTTGCATATAAACGCAATGCCAGAGAAAACTGCGTTGACTTCGGAGTGAACCTGCATCCCCCAAGGGGCGCTATCCCCGCGTGGGTAGCGCCTCATTGTCGAATTGCAGCGAGGCGAGACGAGCGTAGAGACCGGCGGCCCGGATCAGCGTCTCGTGCGTGCCTTCCTCGACGATGCGACCGCCGTCCATGACGACGATCCGGTCGGCCCGGCGAACGGTCGCGAGCCGATGAGCGATCACCAGCGTCGTACGGTTCGTCATCAGGGTTTCGAGCGCCTCCTGCACCAGACGCTCGCTCTCGGCGTCAAGCGCGCTGGTGGCCTCGTCGAGCAGAAGGATCGGCGCATCGCGCAGCAGGGCGCGAGCTATGGCGATCCGCTGGCGCTGACCACCGGACAGCCGCGCCCCGTCCTCTCCGAGGAAAGTGTCCAGGCCCTGGGGCAGGGCGCGCAGGAAGCTCTCGGCGTTGGCGGCCCGCGCCGCGTCCCATATCGCCGCATCATCCGCCTGCCAGTTGCCGTAACGCAGGTTGTCGCGCGCGGAAGCGGCAAACAGCACGCCCTCCTGCGGCACGAGGGCGATGCGCTCGCGGACCTCGGCCGGATCGGCAGAGGCCAGGGGCACGCCGTCGATCTTCACGACGCCCGCCTGCGGATCGTAGAACCGTTCCGCTAGCTGAAACAGCGTCGACTTGCCCGCGCCGGACGGCCCGACGATCGCCACCGTCTCGCCGGGTTCGACCGTAAGGTTGAAATCGTGCAGCGCAGGCAGTTCGGGCCGGGCGGGGTAACGGAACGTCACCCGCTCGAACGCGAGCTTGCCCCGTGCCGGCCGCGGCAAGGCAATCGGCCGCGCCGGGGCGGCAATGACCGGCCTCTCATCGAGGAGCTCCGCCAGGCGGCTGGCCGCGCCGGCTCCACGGACGAGGTCACCGTAGACTTCCGTGAGCGAACTGAAGGCCCCCGCCACGATACCCGCCGTGACGACGAAGGCCGCGATGGTGCCCCCCGTGATCGTACCTTCGGCAACGCCGATGGCGCCTTGCCACATGATCGCCGTGATCGACCCGAAGATGAGGAACATGATGACGGCGGTCATGATCGAGCGGATCAGGATGCGGTGCCGCCCGGTCTGGAACGTGCGCTCCACCGCCGCCGCGAACCGTTCATGCTCACGCGGTTCCTGGTTGAACGCCTGCACCACGCGGATAGCACCAAGAGCCTCGGCCGTCAGGGCACCGATGTCGGCTACGCGGTCCTGACTTGTGCGCGAGACGACCCGCAGTTTGCGGCCGAAAGCCGCGATGGGCAGGATGATGACGGGAATGGCCACGATAAGGCCCGCCGTCAGCCGGGGTTCGAGGGCGAAGAGATAGATGACGCCGCCCAAGGCCATGATCGCGTTGCGCAGCGCGACCGAGACGGTCGTTCCCACGATCTGCTCGATGATCGCGGTGTCCGCCGTCATTCGCGACGAGATCTCCTTGGGGCTGTTCTCTTCGAAGAAGCTCGGGGCGAGGATCAGGAGATGGCGCTGCACCCGCAGCCGGATGTCGCCTACCACTCGTTCTCCCAGCCAGGAAACGGAGTAGAAGCGGACGGCCGTGGCCACGGCGAGCACCGTCACGATCGCCATGAGCATGAGAAACCACCAGCGGATCGCCTGCGGGTCGGCACCTTGCGCAAACCCCTGGTCGATGATCTGGCGAAATCCGTAGGGGATCGCGAGGGTCGATGTCGCGGTGACGGTCAACGCCACCCCCGCCGCCGCCATGCGCCCCGGGTACTTGAGCATCTCACGCCAGACCATGCGCAGCGGCCCGAGGCTGCGGCGCGGCTTCGGCTCGTCGGTGGTACCCGCTGCGAGGGAATTGCCTTGCGTCCCGTCCATACGCGCGCCCTTACAGACTCCCGGGCCAGAGGAAAAGCCTCGTTCACAGTACCCGGGCGCCTCTGCCAGGCAACGGCACGTGCCCCCGGCTCACCGGCAACCGCGCGAAACGCGTTTGCCGCATTGCAGCAATCCGCTATAGCCGTCCGACATAGCCGAGGCTGCGGGGCCACGCCTTAGCCGGAGGCAGGAGAACGAACTTGCTCTATAACGCTTACGAGCTGCAGCGCGCCATGCTGAGCAGCGCGGCCGCATGGGCCTCGGTCGGGGCTGAACTGCTCAGCAATCCTTCCCTTCCGTTCGGCTACTCGGGCGTGGGCCCGGTCATGGCCTCCGCCCTCGACGTCTTCGCTCATGCGGCTGCGCCCCGGGGCAAGCCAGCCTTCGGCATCGAGACCGTCACGGCAGGCGGGAAAGTGCAGCCCGTCACCGAGGCGATCGTGATGCACCGCGCCTTCGGCAACCTCCTCCGGTTCGAGCATCCGGGCCTGAGCGCTGATGCGCCTCGCCTTCTGATCGTCGCACCCATGAGCGGCCACTACGCCACGCTCCTGCGGGGCACGCTGGCCCGCATGCTCGAAAGCGCGGTCGTCTACATCACCGACTGGGCGGACGCGAAGATGGTCCCACCCGAGGCAGGCCGCTTCGACCTTGACGATTATATCGATTATCTGGTCGCCTTCCTGGAACATATCGGCCCCGGCACGCATGTGCTTGCGGTCTGCCAACCCTCGGTCCCGGCCTACGCCGCAACCGCCATCATGGGCGCCAAGGACCATCCCTGCCGGCCGGCAACGCTGACGATGATGGGCGGCCCGATCGACACGCGCGAAGCTCCCACCAGCGTCAACGACGTGGCGATGCAGCAACCTCTGTCCTGGTTCGAGCAGAATGTCATCGCAACGGTGCCCATGACCTACCCGGGCGCCGGGCGCCGGGTCTACCCCGGTTTCCTCCAGCTCGCGGGCTTCATGGCGATGAACCTGGGCAGCCACATGATGAGCCACTACGGCATGTTCAAGCATCTGGTGGAAGGTGATGGCGAAAGCGCCGCCGCTACCAAGGCCTTCTACGACGAGTACCGCTCCGTCTGCGACATGACCGCCGACTTCTACCTGCAGACCGTCGAGCACGTATTCCAGCGCCATTCGCTCCCTAAGGGTGAATTCGTGCACCGGGGCGAACGGATCGATCTTGGCGGGATCAGGGATACCGCGCTCCTCGCCATCGAGGGGGAGAAGGACGACATCTCCGGCATCGGGCAGACGCGGGCCGCGTTGCACCTCGCTGGCCAGCTCCCGGACCAGCGCAAGAAGTACTACCTCGCCGAGGAGGTCGGCCACTACGGCATCTTCAACGGAAGCAAGTGGCGGACGCGCATCGCGCCTGTCCTTGAGGACTGGATAGCGCAGCATAACAAGGCGCCGGCGCAAGCCGCGAGCTGACGGCATGGGCGCTTTCGACGGCCATTTCGAGGCGGGACGCGCCGGCTTTCCTGCGCCGAACCGCGCCCGTCTTGCGCTCGCCTTGCGACAGGAAGATGGATTGGAACGATTGTCTGTGCTACCTGCGGGCCATGGATCGGGCGCAAAGTAGACGCAAAATTCTGAAGGGCGGGATCGCCGCAGGTATCGGACTAACATTGCCGGGTCGCGTTTTCGCGACGGAGGGCGTGTCGATTCCGGGGGAGAGCGCTGCAGGGCTTGCAGGGCAGTTCTCGACGGGATTTGCGTCTCTTCCGGCGTCGCCCTCGGGTCAATCGCTTTACCAGCGACGGCTGCTCGAAGTGGCCTCGCGCCAGGTTGCGCGGGTGCGCAATCAGCTCTGGCGAGCGGACCTTGTAGGTATCGTCGACTTTGCCCAGCCGTCGTGGAAGCCGCGGCTCCACTTCGCCAATCTGGAAAACGGCACCGTCCGCTCGTTTCTCGTCGCGCATGGCCGCGGGTCCGATCCCGCGCACAGCGGCTGGCTCCGGAGCTTCTCCAATGTCCCCGGCTCCGAAGCGACCTCCCGCGGGGCTTACCTGACAGCCGAATGGTACAAGGGGAAGTACGGCACCTCGATCCGCCTCCTCGGTCTGGACGAGGACAACTCGATGGCGCTCCCTCGTGCGATCGTGATGCACCCGGCGTGGTACGTCGACCCCACCATGATCGAGAAATGGGGCAAGCTCGGCCGAAGCGAGGGCTGCTTCGCCATGAGCAACGCGGACTTCAATGAGGCCCTCTGGCACCTTTCCGGCGGCCGACTTCTGTTCGCTGACCGCATCGGCGAAGTCTGACAACCGGCACCCGCCGCAAATCGGTGCTGCTCGTGCCCGTTAGACAGGCTCCCGCCGCGATGATACGGGGTGACAATGGACAACAGCCTGACCGGCCTCAAGCGCGAGGCTCCAACCGACGCCCGCCAGGTACGCTCGCGCAACGCGCTCACTTCGGCTCTGCTCGCGCTGCTGGAGGAGAAGCCGTTCGACCAGCTTACAATCCGTGAGATAACGGCACGCGCGGGTACAGGCTACGCCACGTTCTTCCGTCACTATCCGACCAAGGAGGCGCTGCTTGCCGACGTGGCGGCTCACGAGATCGAAGATCTGCTGGCGCGCGCCATTCCCGCTCTCTACGCGGCCAACAGCTTCGAATCGACGCTCGAGCTGTGCCGGCATGTCCACGAGCACGCAATGCTGTGGTCGGCACTGCTGACCGGCGGCGCGGCCGGAATCGTCCGGAAGGAGTTCATCCGCCAGGCGCTCGGCCTCGCCGCCACTACGCTTGCCTCTCATGAGTGGCTGCCGTCGGACCTGGGCACGATCCACGGCACTGGTGCTACGATAGACATACTGGCCTGGTGGCTGACGCAAGGAGACAGCGCGCCCGCGTCGAAGCACACTCCTGACGAAGTGGCGACGATCCTTCATCGGCTGGTGATCGCCCCGCTGATCGGCGACACGGTAGAGCGTCACGCGGCCGCTCTCTGATGACGGACGCTGACCAGCCGGTCGCCGCCGGTGAGATCGAAGGCGCGGCGTGGCCCGAATTCGGCTGGATCGACGATGTTCGCGGCGCGCTCGCGGATGCTTTCGCCCAAAAGCGACCGGCCGCGCTGGCGACCCTCTTCCAGGTCGCGGGAAGCGCGCCGCGCGGCCCCGGCGCGCAGATGCTGTTCGCGCCGGGCCCTGACGGAAACCTGACGGCGAGCGGGTACTTCTCAGGCGATTGCATCGAGGGCGATGTCGCCAACCACGCCGCGCAGGTTCTTGCCGATGGCGTGCCCCGGCGCCTGCACTATGGCATGGGCAGCCCCTGGATCGACCTGCGCCTGCGCTGTGGCGGCGCGCTGCACGTACTGGTTGAGCGGATAACGCCCGACAGCGCTGCGGCCACCGCCCTTCTCCGGGCCGCAGCCGAGCGGCGGTCCTGCCGGTGGATCACGGACGGCCTTCGCCAGACCCTCGGCGACGGCAATGGGCCGCTGCTCGATCTCAAGCAGGAGCCATTCCAGATCGCCCGTCGCCACGACCCCCGCCGTCGTCTCATCGTCTCCGGCGGTGATCCGGGCGCGCTGGCGGTCGCGCGGCTCGGGGCCATGGCGCAGTTCGAAACCATTCTGCTGCGTCCCGGCGGCCCGGACGCTGCGCCCCCCTTTCCCGTTTCGCAGTACCTGCGGGAGGAGCCCGCTGACGCTCTTGCGCGGCTGAAGGTGGATCGCTGGACCGCCTACCTCGGCGCGACGCACGAGGATCACCATGATCTCGGAGGCTGCCTGGCAGCGCTGCGCGGCGGAGCCGGTTACGTGGGCATGATCGGCGCCAGATCGCGCGCGCCCCAGCGTATCGCTGCCCTCCAGGCAACGGGAGCCTCGGCGGAGGAACTGACGCGACTGCAGCTGTCGCCTGGGATCCCGGGCCTGGGCAAATCGCCATGGGAAGTGGCGACCGGGATCGTCGCCGAGATCATGCAGGCGCTGAACCCGGATCGCGAACGCGCTTGAGATACGTCGCCCTCGTCCTCGCCGCCGGGCTGGCCACGCGCTTCGGTGGCGACAAGCTGTCAGCGCCGCTGGAGGGCGAACCGCTGCTCTTCCACGCCATTCGCGCCGCGCGTGCCGCACCCGTCGATCGGGTAATCGTCGTCACCCGTCCGGGTGTGGAAACGGGAGAGTGGCCCGGCAGCCCACGTGTGGAGACACTCGCGCTCGAAAGCCGCAGTCTCTCGGAGACGCTGAAGGCTGGGATTGCCGCAGAGGCCAGCGCTGACGGCGCCTTCGTCTTTCTCGGAGACATGCCCCGCGTTCCGCCCGAACTTGCCGGTCAGCTGGCGGGCACCATCGGATCTGCCTATGCCGCACTGCCCTGCCGCCACGGCACTCCGGGGCACCCGGTCCTACTGTCCCGCGCCGCCTTCCCCGCCATCGCAAGGCTGGCCGGGGACGAAGGCGCGGGTCGGCTGCTGCGCGGCCGGGATGATGTCGTCCGCGTGGAGTGGGACAGCCCTGCGATCCACTTCGACGTGGACCGCCCTTCCGATCTTGCCCGCGCGTGACCTCGACCCGGTCCAGTCAGGGCCTCAGCTCGACCAACCGACGCACCTGCTCCAGCCTCGCCCGGGCAAGCGCCACGCTCTCCTCCGCCTGAGTCAACAAGTCCGTGAGGCCACGCTCCTGCCGTGGTGGCGCCCGGTCACTCACGCCATGCAGGAACAGGCGCACGGAGAAGCGGATGTGGCGCTCTACGGTGGAGGGCTCGAAGCGCTTTCCCCACGCAGCATTGCTGGCGGGGCCACCCACGACGAGATTGAGGAACGCCTGCGCCGCCTCTTCCGCTTCGGCAAAGTCGCGTTCAGCCCCGCCCAGATGCAGCCGGAACAGATCGGCGAGGTAGAACAGCGTCGGCTCCGTGCCGAGACGGACATTTTCCATTGCGATTTCCGGCATGGAAACGGATTCGGCATTGGTCAGCCGCAGCAGGCGCAAGCCTGCGGGACTCAGGACGTTTTCGACCAGAATCGTGCCGATGCGCACAAGGGTGTCCTCCAAATCGTCGGTCTCCTGCGCACGCAAGGTTTCCACCGGGACCAGCCACTCCTCAATGGCGCGATTCAGCGCCGCTTTGAACAGCGTTTCCTTGTCGCCGTAGCGGGCATAGACGGTGCGTTTGGCCATGCCGGCAGCGGCGCAGACCGCGTCGATGCTGGTGCCGGCGAAGCCTTTTTCAAGAAACAGGTCTAGCGCCTTGTCGAGCAATTCCTCGTTGCTCAGCGACGGCCGCCCTGGGCGACGGCGAGCCCCTGCGGGCGTGCTTTCGATGATGCCGCTGTCAGGCACTGGCAACGCCGTGTCTCCCTTTGTTAACGCTCTGCCGAAGCCCTAGCGCGCGGGCGGCGCTCCTGCAATTCACGTTTTGAAACGCATCAGGTATTTAAAGCTATATTTCTTACGTGACTTCTTTTCAATGAAGGGGTATTGAAACGGCATAGGTGACATACGTGACGTATCCTCGAAAAGGGGAACGCCCTGCCTTTGGAGAGGTATGCCGTGGCACTTGAGACGTTTGACCTTACGCCGCGGATCGGCTCGGAAATCCGCGTCGACAAAGCCGCCCTGCTGAGCGGCGAGCATGCGCAGGAACTCCGAACGCTGTTGACGGCGCGCGGTGTTCTCGTGCTGCGGGGTCTGCATCTGGATGACGAGGAGCTGCGCACCGTCGCTCGCTCCCTCGGCGATCTCAGGCTCGGGTCCGCCAAGCGCGGAGCCGACGGGAAGATCCTGAAGGAAGGGGACGGCGGGATCCTGAAGGTCAGCCTGGACCCGAAGGTGAACCCGGACTACGCGCGGTTCCTCTTCGGCAACCTTCTGTGGCACATGGATGGCACGTACGAGCCGATCCCGCCCTTCGCCACGCTGTTCACGCCCCACCGACTCTCCCGCGACGGCGGCGACACGATGTTCGCCAGCACTTACGCGGCGTTCGAGGACCTGCCGCGAGACGAACAGGACTACCTCAGCACCCTGCGGGTGGTTCACACCATGCAGGCGGCCTTGTTCCCGGCCAAGCGGGACTGCACTCCCGAAGAGTTCGCCATCTGGTGTTCCTACCCGCAGCGCTCGCACCCGCTGGTGTGGCAGCACAAGTCAGGGCGCCGCTCCCTCGTCCTCAGCACCTCCGCCTCTCACGTAGAGGGCATGCACGCGGCGGAGAGTCATGATCTGCTGCAGCGGCTCATGATGCACGCGACGCAGGAGCGATACACCTATCGACACACGTGGTCTTTGGGTGACCTCGCGATCTGGGACAACACCGGCACCATGCACCGCGCGATGCCCTTCGAGGCGGGCAGCGCGCGTGAATTCCATCGATGCACGCTCAACGGCGAGGAACCCATTTTAGCGCCGCGACCGCTCGCGCACGCGGCCGCCTGAAAGCAGGACGGAAGGAGAGAGACTGATGCAGGTCGGCATTCACTTGGGCTACCAGAACCTTCATGGTCTGCCGGATTACGAATTCTTCCGCCGCGAAACGCGACTGGCGGTGGAGGCGGAAGCCATGGGCTTCGACTTCGCGGCGCTGGTGGAGCACCATTTCACCGACTACGCCGCCTGCCCGGATCCACTTCAGGCCCTGAGCTGGATCGCGGCGAAAACCAAGACCATCAAGCTGATGCCGGCGGCCGTCATCCTGCCCTGGAACGATCCGCTGCGGGTCGTCGAGAAGGTGGCGATGCTGGATGCCCTTTGCGAAGGTCGCCTGTACCTCGGCATGGGGCGCGGCGCGGCGCGGCGGGAGTTCGAGAAGTTCGGCGTCGAACTCGCCGACAGCCGAGAGATGTTCGACGAGGCCGCGCTCATCATCATGAACGGCCTGGAGACTGGCATCGTCGAGGCGGACGGCAAATGGTACAGGCAATCCCGGACCGAGATCCGCCCGCGCCCCGAAGGCTGGAATCGCGACCGCTGCGTCATGGTCTCCATGTCTCCGGGCTCTTGCGAAGTGGCGGCGGACTACGGCCTCAAGGCGCTGCGCTTCAGCCAGGGTGACTGGTCGAAGGCGATGCCGGAGATCAACGCCTATCGCGACACCTTCAGACTGAAACACGCGAAGGCCGCGCCGCCCTTCATCATCTCCGACTTCATGGTCTGCTTCGAGGACCGGGCCAAAGTGACGGAGTATACCGACAAGTACTTTGCCGCGCAGTTCCTGCAGGTGGCGAACCACTACGAATTCATGAGTCCGCACTTCAAGGAGCTGCCGAGCTACGCGACATACGCCTACATGGGCGACATGGCCGCCGCGCGCGGCGGGCCCGACAAGGCCTACAAGGACTATGTCGGCGGCAATCTCATCGGGACTCCCGAAGAGCTCTACGACAAGCACCTCGAACGCAAGGCGATGGTGGGCGACTACGAGATCATCGCCAACTTCAGCTTCGGCGGCATGCCTTACGAAGATGTGTACGAGCAGATGAAAGTCTTTGCCGACAGGGTCATGCCGCTGCTCAAGGCAGAAGAGCCGGTCCTCGCGTAAAAGAGCACCCGGAGAGGAGAGGAGCATGACCGAAATCACGGGGCGAACGGCCGTCATAACCGGAGGCGGCAGCGGGATCGGCATGGGTCTGGCACGGGAATTGGCGCGCCAGGGCGCGCGTGTCGCCATAGCCGACATCATGGTCGCCAATGCCGAGGAGGTGGCCGCTTCTATCCGCGCCGAAGGCGGCGAGGCGCTGGCGCTGGAGTGTGACGTCTGCGACCGCGACTCGATCCGTGCGATGAAAGCGGCGGTGGAGGTGGCATTCGGCCCTGCCCGGCTCCTTTTCGCCAACGCGGGCGCCACCTCTTTCGACCCGCTGGTCGAGATGAGCGACGATGACGTGGACTGGATCCTGCAGGTCAACCTTCACGGCGTGATGAACACGACCCGCGCCTTCCTGCCCGGCATGATCGCAGCAAAGGAGGGGCACATCTGCGCAACCGCCTCGATGGCGGGCCTGCTGCCCGGGTGGATCCCCGTTCACGCCCCCTATTCGGCAGCAAAAGCGGGCATCATCGGCCTGATGATGAACCTCGGCCTGGAACTGGCCGAGCACGGGATCCATACCACAAGCTACTGCCCGGGCGGCGTGGCGACCGGCATGAAGGACAACAACGCCCGCTACCGCCCTGCCCGCTTCGGCGGCCCCGGGGAGGAGCAGCTTGAGGTATCGGAGGCCTCCAGTGTCGCGCATTCCCACGACTTCTACACACCGGAAGCCGTAGCCCCCATGGTGCTCGACGCGGTGCGCCACAACCGCGCCTTCGTGTTCGATCATCCGGATCAGCGGGCGCACTTCCGCCGTACCTATTCGGGAATTGTCGAAGCCTGCTACGATGCGGCAGACGAGTGGCACGCGAGTCACGGTACGCCGAAGGCCAACCCCGAAGGCGCCCGGCTGGTGCACTCGCAAGGGAGAGAGAAGCTATGGCAGAACTGAATGTTCGCCCGTTGATCGACGACCGGGATTTCGGCGTCCGCATCTCCGGCCTTACCCTTGAACAGACGAAAGACGATGCGGTGCGTGCCGGCATCAACGCGCTGTTCACCAGACATGGCATGATCGTGTTCGAGGACGTCGACCCTTCATCCGCCATGCACGTGGCCCTGTCGAATGTCTTCGGACCGCTCAAGGACCACCCCAGCAAGGCCGTGCCGCGGGTAGACCAGGACGGCATGCCGGGAGTGATCGACATGGTCTGCGAACCCTGGCCGGAGGGGCGCATCGCGATCGGTGGGCGCGAGGTTACGCAGTGGCTGCCCTGGCATTTCGATCATGCCTACAACAACGAACTCAACCGCGCGGGCGTCCTTCGCGCGATCGACATTCCGCCTGAAGGCGGGCTGACCGGCTTCGTCGACGGCGTGGAGCTTTACCGCGCCCTTTCGCCGGACCTGCGGGATGCCATCGAAGGGCGCAACGTCCTGTACCGCATGAACGTCATCATGAACGATTTCCACTTCGGCGCGCCGGAGGGTTACCGTTGCCTTGCGGAAAATCCCAGTTCAGCGGCGGTGATGGAGGCGGCGAAGGACACGCCTCGCGCTGTGCATCCCGCAGTCTGGGTGCGCGACAGCGGCGAAAAGGTGCTCCATGTCTCGCCCTGGATGGCCGAAGGCATCGAAGGCGACGAAACGCCGGAAGGCGACGCCCTGCTCGACCGCGTGAGCCGCGCTATCTTCGAGCGTGCGGAAGAGCTCTCGTACTGGCATCGCTGGAAGCCGACCGACATGCTGATCTGGGACAACTGGCGGGTGCTTCATGCCGTCAGCGGGCATGATCCCCAATATCGGCGCCGGATGCAGCGCACCACGATCAAGGGCGACTACGGCCTCGGCTACTTCGAAGGCGGCGCATCGAACGACAACAGGATCCTTGAACGCACCTATTGACAGGCCGCTGCCCCGCCTCAGGCTCTTCCGGTCTCGTTGGAAAGCAGGGCGGGGTCTATGCCTTCTGCCCGCCAGGTCGCCATCCAGCGGCCTTCCGGCGGCGTTTCGAAGAGAACCTTGCGATGCCCCTCGGCGGCGTACCAGCCGTGGTGCCGCATCTCCCCCTCCAGTTGGCGCGGACCCCAGCCGGCATAGCCAAGCGCCATGATCCAGTGAGCGGGGCCACGCCCTTCAGCGATGGCACGCAGCACGTCCATCGAAGCGGACAGCGCGCAAAGCGGCTGCACGGCCAGCGTGTCGCTCCCGCCCCAGTCCGTCGAATGGAGGATGAAGCCGCGCCCCGGCTCCACCGGCCCACCGTTCATGATCTCCCGGTTCGGGGACACGCCAGGATCGAGGCCAAGTTCCTCCAGCACGTCGTGGAACCGCACGCCCTCACGGACATGGCCGATGCCGATCCCAAGAGCGCCGTTCTCGTCGTGGACGCAGATCACGTTGACTGACCGCTCGAAGCGCGGGTCAAACATGCCAGGCATGGCAAGCAGGATGCGTCCGGAGAGGTATTGTTCCGTGGTCACCCTCATAATCTAGGCATATGCGCCGCCACGGCAAGAGCGAGGGGAGAGAGCACTTTGCCGATGCGACATAGCAGCCTATGCCCTTCCAGAAGAGGAGCCCGCACTTCATGACCTTGCTTTTCGATCTGCCTGACACCCCTTCCGTCCCGGTGCTGGGGAACACGGCGGCCTATCCGGTCCGCCGCGTGTTCTGCGTGGGGCGCAACTATGCCGCGCATGCCCTGGAGCTCGGCAATGCGGTGGACCGCGAGGCGCCCATCTGGTTCACGAAGGCCCCCGCCGCCCTGTGCCTGTCGGGTGCGACCATCCCGTATCCCCCCGGGACCCAAAACTGCCACTACGAAATGGAACTGGTCGTGGCGATCGGCGCCCCGGCATTCCGGGTGGCGCCGGAGCAGGCGATGGAGGCGGTCTTCGGCTACGCCTGCGGGCTCGACATGACGCGGCGCGATCTCCAAAACGCCGCCAAGGGCAAGGGCTACCCCTGGGATACCGGCAAGGACTTCGAGAATGGCGCGATCATCGCAGCCATCACGCCCGCCCGGCAGTTCGCGTTGAAGGATCAGCGAATCGCGCTCAGCCAGAACGGCAGCATTAAGCAGGACAGTGTTCTGGCGGACATGATCTGGTCGATCCCCGAACTCATCGCGGACCTCTCCCGGCTCTACCACCTCGCTCCCGGTGACCTGATCTACACCGGCACCCCTGCCGGTGTGGGCGCTGTGCAGGCCGGGGACGTGCTCGTCGGAACGGTCGAGGGCCTCGAACCGGTTCGCCTGGAAATCGCCGCCGCCGAATGAGGGTATGGCTCGGGCATGTCCCGGCGGCTCTCCCAGCAGCTCTCCCCCAGGCCGGTCCCACGGCGGCTGCTCTCCTGTTTGCGCCTGCGGGCAAGTTTGAGATCACGACGATGCGATATCTGACAGCCACCGCCTTCCTCGCCCTTGCGCCGGCGGCACATGCGGCCGACGAAGCGGATGCGCCCCCCCGTGAGCCCATCGTGGTTACGGGTACCGGCCTGTCGGAAGGACCGGCAACGCCTGCCTACGACGTCCAGAGGATCGAGCGCGAGGCGCTCGTGTCAAGCGCATCCGGGCGAATCGAGGACGTCCTGTCGTCAGTCGCAGGTTTCCAGCAGTTCCGCCGGTCCGACAGCCGGGCGTCCAACCCTTCCAATCAAGGCGTGACGCTCCGGGCGCTGGGAGGCAACGCTTCGAGCCGGGCGCAGGTGCTTCTGGACGGCGTGCCGGTCGGCAACCCCTTCTTCGGCTATATTCCGCTGAGCGCCCTTTCGCCCGATCGCCTGAGCGCCGTGCGCGTCACGCGCGGCGGCGGCATGGGCGCGTTCGGTTCGGGCGCCGTTTCGGGCACGATCGAACTGGAAAGCGCCGGCCCGGACGAACTCGCGGTGATCGGCGGGCAGGCGCTCGTGAACGACAGGGGCGAAACGCAGGCGTCGGCCACGCTTGCCCCCCGTCTCGGCCAGGGCTTCGTGGTCGCCGGTGTGCAGTGGGATCGAGGCAAGGGCTTCTGGACCACGCCCGAGGATCAGCGAGTCCCCGCCAGCGCACGCGCCCGGTACGAGAGCTGGTCGGCATCGCTGCGGGCCGTCGCCCCTCTCACGGATACAGTGGAAGTGCAGGCATCGGGCCTCGCTTACGATGACCACCGCACCCTGCGCTTCCATGGCGCGGATTCCACGTCGTCGGGACAGCAGGGTTCGCTTCGCCTGGTAGGGCGGGGTGACTGGCAGTTCGACGTTCTGGGCTTCGTGCAGGCGCAGGACTTCTCCAACGTGGTGATCAGTGCCACCAGCTACCGCAAGACGCTCGATCAGGCGAAGACACCGACGCTGGCGGTCGGCGGCAAGGCGGAAGTGCGCCCCCCCATCGGCCCGGACCACGTCCTGCGCATCGGCACGGACATCAAGCTGTCGAGGGGCAACCTTGTCGAGATGCCGTACAACGCCGGTACGGGCGCGCGAACCGCTTTCCGCCGGGCCGGCGGGCGGCAATCGGATCTTGGCATCTACGTGGAGGACGACTGGACCGTTGGACGCCTCGTCCTCACCGCAGGCGGCCGCCTAGACCGGTGGACGATCCGTGACGGTTATTACCACGAACTTGCCGCGTCCGGCGCCGTGGCGCAGGACACCCGCTTCGCCGACCGTGATGGCTGGAGCGGCAACGCGCGCGGCGGCGTGGTGTGGAATGCAAGCTCGGCGGTCTCGCTGCGCGCAGCCGCATATACTGGGCTGCGTTTGCCGACCCTCAACGAACTCTATCGGCCGTTCGTCGTCTTTCCCATCACCACCCGCGCCAACGCGGACCTCAAGCCCGAGCGCCTGCGCGGCTTCGAGGCGGGCGTGGATCTCCGCCCGGTTCCGGAATGGCAGCTCTCGCTGACGGCGTTCGACAACCGACTGAAGGATGCGGTTGCGAACGTCACGCTCGATGCCACCACCCGCGAGCGCCAGAACGTCGACGCCATTCACGCGCGGGGCCTGGAGGCCAGTACCGAAATCCGGCTGGGGCAGGTCGACCTCTCCGGTTCGCTGTCCTGGACGGACGCTGAAGTAAAGGCACGGGGAGTGCAGTCGGCCCTCGACGGCCTTCGGCCTGCACAGGTGCCGAAACTGGCCGCCAGCGCTACACTGGCCTGGACTCCGGTTGAGGACTGGCGCCTTGCGGCGACGCTGCGCCACACCGGGGCTCAGTTCGAGGACGATCTGGAAACCGATGTCCTGCCGGCGGCGACGACGCTCGACCTTTATGCCCAGGTTCCCGTCACCGGCTTTGCCTGGCTCGTCCTGCGCGCCGAAAACCTGACCGATGAGACCATCGTCACGCGGAACGCGGGGGGCTCTCTCGATCTGGGACAGCCGCGCACCCTGTGGGCGGGGCTGAGGCTGGGCTTGCGCTGAAGATGAGAGTGAGGCACCGCGACAGCATGGCCTGTGTGTCCTTCCCGAACATTCGCGGCCGGTCGCAGTCGATCGCCCGTTCCGCAGCCTTGACCGCCCGGCAGGACTGACGGATGGCGCGCCTTACCATCAACGCACGGCCGGTCGCCTTCGACATGGATCCCCGCACGCCTCTGCTGTGGGCGCTACGGGACGGAGCGAACCTGACCGGTACCAAGTACGGCTGCGGCGTCGGTGATTGTGGCGCCTGCACCGTGCTTGTGGATGGCGCGGCGCTGCGCTCATGTCTGGTGACCCTGGCCGAGTGCGAAGGCCGTGTGGTCGTCACGATCGAGGGTTTGTCCCGGGACCGCTCGCACCCCGTACAGCAGGCGCTGGTGGCCGAACAGGCGATCCAGTGCGGCTTCTGCACCCCCGGCCTCGTCATGAACGCGGCCGCCCTTCTGACCGCGAATGCGAACCCGAGCGAGGCGGAGATAAAGGCTGCGCTGCCGAACCTGTGCCGCTGCGGCGTCCAGCCCCGCCTCGTCCGCGCCATCCAGAGAGCCGCCTCCATCAGTCGCCGTGAGGAGACGATCGACGCCGCGCCGCCGCCTGGCGGTTCGGGCCGCATCCCGGCTATGACGACCACTTTCCAAGGAGACACGCCATGAAAGCCACGATCTGGCACAACCCCAAGTGCGGCACGTCGCGCAAGACCCTCGAGATCCTGGAGCAAACCCCGGGCGTCGAGGTCGAGGTGATCGAGTATCTGAAGACCCCGCCCAGCGCCGAAAAGCTTGCCCAACTCTATCGCGATGCGGGCATGACGCCCCGGCAGGGCCTCCGCACGAAAGGCACCGACGCAGGCGAGCGCGGGCTGCCCGATGCCGATGATGCCACCGTGCTGGCGGCCATGGCGGCCGAGCCGATCCTCATCGAACGGCCCTTGGTCGAAACCGCCAGGGGCGTACGGCTGTGCCGACCGCAAGACACGGTCCATCAGATTATCTGACCGGCTGTCCCCATTCACCCACCGCATGCCCCCTTCCATCGCCTTGCAATGACGGGGACAATCTGCCACCGCAGGCGGTCCGTGACATGATAAACTTGCGAGAGCTTCCCTCAGCATGACCAGTACCGAGCTTGCCCGAGAGCCTCTGCCCCAGCGGATCATGCGCAAGATCAAGCACGGGATGGGTCCCTGGGGAGTGTTCCTCGAAGGCTTCATCCGCAATCCGGTGATGGTCGGCTCGATCGTCCCGTCCTCGCGCTTCACGATCAACCGCATGCTCGCTCGCGTCGATTGGGCGAACACCAAGCTTTTCGTCGAGTACGGTCCGGGCGTGGGCACCTTCTGCCAGCCTGTGCTCGACAGGCTGCCGCGTGAGGGCACGCTGCTGGTGATCGACACCAACCCGCTCTTCATCGACTACCTGCGCCGCACGATCACCGACAGCCGCTTCATCGCGGTTCACGGCTCGGCCGCCGACGTCGAGGAGATCGTTCGCGCTCACGGGCACGAACAGGCGGACTACGTGCTGTCAGGCCTTCCCTTCTCCACTCTTCCCGACGGTGTAGCCCCGGCAATCGCGGCGGCCACGCATCGCGTCATCCGCGAAGGCGGAGCGTTCCTCGTTTACCAGTTCCGGCGGAAGGCGCGCAGCTACATGGCGCGGCACTTCCACCGAATAGACGAAAAGTACGAGGCCCGGAATGTCCCGCCCTGCTTCCTCTGGTGGGGCTGGAAGGACGCCGATTGAGCATCGGAGGGCACGCACCGCGTGCCCTTTTTTCTGGGCTCAGTCGATCAGGTCGGCCATCGTGCCAGCGGGAGCACCCGCCAACTGGCGATGGACCTGCGCGATCACCGCTACGAAGTAGAGCGCCATCAGGCTGGTGAGCACGGATTCGAGCGCCGCAGCCACGAAGCGCGCCGCCTCTGCCGGTGCCAGCAGTGCGACCGGAAGCGTCAGCACGTTCGCAAAGATGAGCAGCACGATCATGGCGATCACCAGGAGAGCGTAGAAGCCCAGCAGGCGCGCCGTGTGCCCTCGTGTCAGTTGCCAGGAACGCGCCAGCGCCGAGAAGGGGTTGCTCATATGCTCGACCGCCACGACCACAGCGGTCAGCGACAGCCGCACTGCAGCAACCATCCCGATCAGCATGACGACAGCCAGGCCGATGACGCCGCCAACCGCGCCTCCGACTGCTCCAAGGATGCCCGCCACCAGCAGGACGGCTATGACGAGTGCCAGCGCCGTCAGGATCTGGGCTCCGAGGTACGGCAGGATGCCGCGCGCGCCGATGCGAATCGCCTCTCCCACGGTTGGACGTCGCCCGGTGTCGAGAAGCGTCAGCAGCGCCAGCGTACCCAGCGCCTGAAGCAGCGCCATCGGTATGAGCACCGGCGCGATCGACAGATAGTATTCCCGAACCATCGCGATCATCTGCGCCTCGTTCATCCCGGCTCCGGTCTCCGGGGGCGGGAAAAAGATCGCGAAAACGAGCTGTGGGAGGAGGAAGAAGACCCCCGCCACCGCGATCACGACTTCGCGATTGGCGGATACCGCCTGGGACGCTCTTGCCCATGCCTGGCTGCTGTCGAACTTCATCACCTGCTCCTGATACCGCCGGAATGAGCCGGCGGTCTCGAATACACTTGATAACCGCAGGGAATGACGCCACGCAACGCGCCATGAGTGTTCCCTCCACGCTTCCCGATGAATTGGCGGGTGATATCGAACTGCGCATCTCCACCGAGCCGGTGCCGTACCGGCAGGCTCTGGAAGAGATGACGCTGCGCAATGCGGCCATCGCCGCCGGTGAAGCGCGCGAACTGATCTGGCTGCTCGAACACCCTCCGGTCTATACCGCAGGCACCAGCGCCGCCCTGGACGAACTTCTCGACCCCCGCTTCGAAGTTGTCGAGGCAGGGCGCGGCGGTCGGTACACTTATCACGGGCCGGGCCAGCGCGTGGGCTACGTCCTGCTCGACCTCAAGAAGCGCGCGCGCGATGCCCGTGGTTTCGTGCACGGCCTTGAAGGCTGGGTGATCGAGACGCTCCGCGACTTCGGTGTGGAAGGGTTCCGTGCGGAGGGCCGCATCGGCATCTGGACCAGGGATATCGACGGAAGCGAGGCAAAGGTCGGCGCCATCGGCGTGCGCATCCGCAAGTGGGTGACGATGCACGGCTTTGCCGTGAACGTGAACCCCGATCTGGCGCATTTCACAGGCATCGTTCCCTGCGGCATCGAGGAGTTCGGCGTCACCAGCCTCTCGCGCCTTGGCAAGGATGTGGATTTCGCGGCGTGGGACGCGGCCCTCGTGGCGCGCGCGCCCGCGTTCCTTGCCTCTCTGGAAAGCCCCTGCCCGCCCACAACGTCTCCGGAGGAGGACGCATGAAGACGGCATACCGCCTGATCCTGCCGCTGGCGCTCTGCGCCCTCGGCGCGACCGCCTGCAAGAAGGATGACCAACCCAAGGCGGCGGCGGGCGGCGAACTGCTGCCGCGTTCGGTCAGCGACGACATGCTCCCCTATGACACCGTTCGTTCCCAGCCGTCGCTGTCAGATCCGGACGGCGGCCTTGGCATACCGGAAGTCGGCGGTCCGCGGGTGTCCGCCACTGCCGTCGTCGAAGATGAGGACGACAGCGGCCCTGTCGAGGAGGCGCCGCCCGTCATCGACATCCCTCCACCGCCCGCACAATAAGGCAGGCCGCCGGGGCGGCCCGCCCTTGCAGCTGTCAGAGCGCCTTGTCGTAAATCGCGTATTCGCGGTTCACGCGGCTCTGGATGGCGTCCGCGATGGCCACCATGCCCTGGTTGTCCTCCAGAATCCAGCCGATCTCCCCGCGGCTCGCGCCGAACTTGGCGACCGCCGCGCGGCGGATGTACTCGATCATCATGAAGGCCAGCTGGCTTGCCAGACGTGAGGACTGCAACTTCTTGCGAACGCCCATCAGAGGCACCCGCATGTCCGCCCTCTTCGGCTTGCGCAGCCACAACAGCAGCTTGAGAAGACCAAGGAGCGAGGGTTTCCCGTTCCGCCTGTTCACCCGCATCTGGACGCCGTTCAGGTCCGGCAGCGTCATCATGAAGGCAACAGGCTCGCCCTCGTACTCGGCGATCAGGATGAGTTCGGGATGCACCAGCGGCTTGAGCGCCTTGCCGATGTGCTCGATCTCCTTGTCAGTGAAGGGAACGAAGCCCCAGTTGTCAGCCCAGGCGTCGTTGAGGATGTCGCAGATAATGGCGGCATCGCGCTTGAAATGCTTGAGGTCCGCGCCCCGCACCACGATCTTCGCGTTCTTCTCCCCTGACGCGACGATCCGCTGGATCAGGGGCGGGAAGGACTTGGTAACGTCGAGTTCGTAGGTCGAAAGGGTTTTCACGCGGCTGTAACCCGCGCGTTCGATCCAGCCCTGATAGGCCGCGTTGTGATGGGCCATCATGACCATCGGCGCATGGTCGTGACCCAGGACCTGAATGCCCGGCTCTTCCCAGACCGAAAGGTTCATTGGCCCAAGAGCGCGCGTCATGCCCTGACTGCGCAGCCACTCTTCCGCCGCCGCGATCAGCGCGCGCGCCGTTTCCTCGTCTTCGGCCTCGATCGCGCCCCAGTTGCCGGTACCCGGCCCCATCCCCTGCTCCGGCGGCTGTTTCAGCGCCAGTTCATCGATGTGAGCCGAAATACGACCGACCACCCGGTCCCCCCGCCGCGCCAGGTACATCTGGACCCGGGCATGGTCGAAGAACGGGTTTTTGCTGGGGGTGAACTTCGCCAGCTCCTCTGAGCGAAGATTCGGTACCCAGTTTTGATCTGACGCATTGAGGCGATAAGCGAGATCGACAAAAGCGGCGATGTCGGCCTTGCTGGAGACGGGAGTGATGACTAGTTCGGCCACGATGCTGCCTTTGTTCTGGCGTAAGGACGATGAAGCGCGACGTGCTGCCGCTGGCGGTCCGTTGTCAAGCCGGACCCGGTGGCGACTCGTGGTGGAGCCGCTCGTCGCGCGGGCTTATGCCCGGAAACACTTTGGAAATCTCGTAAGATGAATGCCCATAAGACGATCGAACTGCCCACTGCCCTGCTGCGCGACTCGGCGCAGGGGTCGACGTGGCATTCCCAGATACCGGACGACAAGGCGATGCTGCGCGCAGCCGTCGAGCTGACGCGCGACATCGCCGTGGCCCGTCCCGGCATTTACTGGCCGGACATGATCGCAAGCGCGCTGCTCGGCTATGCGGCGCTGGCAGCCGCCATTCTGGTCGACAACACGGCTGCGGCCGTGTTGCTGGGCGTGGTCTCGTCGCTCGCGCTCTACCGGGCGCTGCTGTTCATTCACGAGCTGACTCACATGCACAAGGATGCCCTTCCCGGCTTCCGCTTCGGCTGGAACCTGCTGGTGGGCATTCCGATGCTGATTCCCTCCTTCATGTACGAAGGGGTCCACACCCAGCACCACGCACGCACGCGCTACGGCACAATCGAGGATCCCGAATACCTGCCGCTGGCGCTGATGAAGCCGTGGAGCCTGCCCGTCTTCGCCCTGACCGCGATACTGCTGCCGCCGGCGCTGCTGATCCGTTCCGCGATCCTCGTGCCGCTCGGCCTTCTCATTCCGCCCCTGCGCACGCTGGTGTGGGAACGCGCCTCGGCCCTGGCGATCAATCCGCAGTACCGCCGCCGCAAGCCGGAAGGGGATTTTGCCCGCATGGTGTTCTGGCAGGAACTGGGCTGCTCGGCCTGGGCCATCGGCATTCTTGCCGCCAGCTTTGCCTGGGGATGGCGCCCGCTTGCCATCGCACTGGGCGTGGTTGCGCTCACCGCCTTGCTCAACCAGGTCCGCACGCTCGTGGCACACCTGTGGGAGAATGACGGCGAGGCGATGACGGTCACGGCGCAGTACCTCGATTCGGTGAACGTGCCGCCGCCGGGCTTCTTCGCCGCGATGTGGGCACCTGTGGGGCTGCGCTACCACGCCCTGCACCACCTCCTTCCCTCGATGCCCTATCACTCCCTTGCCGAGGCGCACCGCCGCCTGATGGGGCATCTCGCCCCCGGCTCCACGTATGGCAGGGCCAGCTACTCCGGCCTTGCTCCGCTCCTCGCCCGGCTGGCGCGCAGCACCATGACCGCCGGGCGCAGGCGCTGAGGGAGCGTTACTCCTCGGTCCGTATCAGGACGGTCTCACCGATGAACGCGAAAAGCACGAAGGGTGCCCAAGCGGCAAGAAACGGCGGATATCCGCCGAAGTTGCCCATGGCGAGCGCCGCATTGTCGAAGACGAAGTAGGCGAAGCCCAAGGCCATCCCGATTACGGCGCGAATGAGGAGCGCGCCGGAACGCGCGAGACCAAAGGCCGCAACCGCGCCGAGCAGGGGCATGAGCGCAGAGGACAGCGGGCCGGACAGCTTGTGCCACCAGGCGGCCTCAAGTTCGCTGGTGCGGCGCCCAGCGCCCTCCACCGCCTCGATCGAATGCGAAAGCGTGAAAAGGTCTTCCGCGTCCGGATCGACCTTCGACAGGAATATCTTGGCCGGCGTGATGCCCGGCGCCACGGTTGCCGATGGTGCCGTGGTCGTGGTGGTCGTTGCGACGTCGAAACGGGTAGGCTGGTGCAGCTTCCAACCCGGATCGGCGAACGTCGCCGTCGCTGCGCGCATCTGCTCGACGATCATGTCCTCGGCATCGCGGCGATAATAGGTGACGCCGTGCAGGGTCATGGAACTGCCTTCGCCGGACAGAGACTGCGCCAGCAGGAGATCCCGCCCGTCCGCCAGGTAGAGGTTCGCCTTCGGACTCGCGTTCCTTGGAATGGGTCCGTAATCCACCGCCTCCCACGCGCTCAGCGTACGGGCGGCTCGCGTGACTACGCGCTCATTGAAGGCGAAGCTCAAGGCGGAGATGATCAGCGCCGTCAGGATCAGCGGAGCAAGCACCTGATGCGCGGAGAGGCCCGCAGCCTTCATCGAGATCACTTCGCTGTTTTGGTTCAGTGTCGCCAGCGTGATGATCGTCGCCAGAAGCACCGAATAAGGCAGGAACCGCGCCACGAGCTGCGGCACGCGCAAACTGACGTATTGCAGGAGTTGCATCTGCCCGTTGCCCGGATAGGCCAGGATATCCCCGCTCTCTCCGAGAAGATCGAGGACCTGAAGCACCAGCACAAGCATGATCAGCACCGCAAAGATGCGGATCACGAAGAGGCGCGCCAGATAAAGCGTCAAAGTGCGGGAGGGAAAGAATTCTAGGTTCATCTCAGGTCTGGTCCGCAGGCGTCGGCAGGATCGGTCCGCGCCGGTTGCGGCGCAGCAGCGACTTGATCCGCTTCACGATCTTGTCCGAAGCGGTTTCCAGCCACCCGATCGCCTGCCCGCCCGGAACGTAGGCCACCCTCCAGTACATCCACAGGATGATCGCGCCGAAGACGAAGAAAGGGCCCCAAAGGCCAAGGATGGGGTTGATCCGACCGAGGGAGGCGACGTCGTTCGCGTACTGGTTCACCTTGTGGTAGGCGACAACCATCACGATGGACACGAACAGCCCCAGCGCCGACGTCGACCTCTTGGGCGGGATGGCAAGCGCCACGCCAAGCAGCGGCAGCAGCAGCATCATTACGACCTCGACCATACGGTAGTTGAAGTTGGCCTGGCTCGACGCGCGTTCCGCGGTTGGCGCGTCCTTGTTCCAGCCCAGCTTGAGCAGTTCGGGCAGCAGGTACTCGCGCTCCTGGCCTCCCCGCTCGCGGAACTTCTCGATCGCGGGGAGTTCGATGGGCAGATCATGGCGGGTGAAGGTGAGCACGCGCGAAGGCGAGCCGGGCTGATCCTGGATGATCTGCCCCTTCTCCAGCCGGAAGATGATGGTGTCCGGATTGTCCTTCAACGCCAGGAACCGACCTTCGCGTGCCGAGATCGAGAGCACCTGCCCCTTGTCGTTCGCGAGACGGGCGAAGATGCCCATCAGCTTGCGGCCGTCATCCTGACTTTCGTCAATCCGAAGGGCAATACGGTCCTTCAGCGCCGTGAACTCACCCACCTTGATGGAAGCGCCCAGGGCACCGGACTTCAGTTCGTAGTTGAGCTCTTCGTAGTAGTACCGGGCAAGCGGCTGCAGATAGCCGACGATCGCGAAGTTGCAGACCACCAGGACGAAGGTGATGATGTAAGGCACACGCAGCATGCGCGTGTAGCTGAGCCCCACCGCCCGCATGACGTCGAGTTCGCTGCTCGTCGCCAGTTTGCGGAAGGCCAGCAGGATGCCGAGCATCAGCCCCAGCGGAATGGCCAGGCTGGCATACTCAGGCAGCATGTTCGCGAGCATCTTGAAGACGACGCCCACCGGCCCGCCTTCCGTCGCAACGAAATCGAAAAGGCGCAGCATCTTGTCGAGCACGAGGAGCGATGCAGCCAGCAGGAATATGCCCAGCATCGGCATCAGCACGAGGCGAAAGATGTAGCGGTCCAGGGCGCTGATGAACTTCACTTAGGCGTCGTCACTCAACCGTTCTCCCCCGCCCTTAACGGCTTGCGCCGGGAGGGCAAAGCGATTTGTCGCACGTCGCACCACGATGCGGCGCACGTCCGGTGAGCGGTTCAACGTGAAGGAAGTGGGAAGGTTTCAGCCTTGGGGAAAAATCGCGGCGGCCGATCGGCTCACGCGCAGAGGGCTTTCAGGCCTTTTCGAGGGTGCATTGAAGGGGGTGCTGGTTCTGCCGTGCGAAGTCCATCACCTGGTTCACCTTCGTTTCGGCGATCTCGTAAGGGAAGATGCCGCATACGCCGACGCCCTTCTGGTGAACGTGCAGCATGACCCGCGTCGCCTGCTCCAGATCCATGTGGAAGAAGCGCTTCAGCACGAGGACGACGAACTCCATCGGGGTGTAGTCGTCATTCAGCATGAGCACCTTGAACTGGCTCGGCTTCTTGGGTTTGGCACGGGTCTTGGTCGCAATGCCGATCTGATGATCGTCGCCCGTGCCCTGATCGGAATCGCCGTCGCTCGCCTCTGCCGCGCGAATGAGCGCGTGCAGGAGTGGGGTCGTGTCGGAATCAGCGATCGGGGGAATCATGGTGCCCAGAATATCGTACCGACGCACCTGATAACAAGATGCGTCGGTTCATATTCTCGTTGGATGGTACACCCCGGCCGGTGAGGTGCTCACCGGCCGGGGTGTTCATCCGGAAAATCAGAAGGCCGACGCGGACCGCGCCTTTTCAACCGCGATGCTCATGCGGCCGGAAAGGGGGGCGAAAGCGTCGCTGAACAGCTTGAGCATGGCCTCGCTGTTCTTCGAACTGTAGGCCACGGCCGTGTCGAAGTTCTTGCGGACGAGATCGCTCTGCAGTTTGAAGAAGTCCGTGGGGGACTTAACAGCGGCAAGCTCCTTGATGTCGCCCGTCATCACCTCGAAGGCGGCACGGCTCTCGCTCACGAACTCCGTACCGAGGTCCTGAACGCCTTCCGCGAAGATCTTGCCTGATTCGACAGCGGCTTCGACATTGCCCTTGGCAAAGTCGCTGACTTCGCCAAGCACGCTCGTGCTCTTGTCGAAAGCAGCCTTGGCCTTCGCCTGCGCTTCGGTGATGGCTTCCTGGAAGCCGCTGAAGTTTGCGCTCATGTCCATTGTCGTTTCCTCGAGCATGAAATTCGAAAACAGTCCCTTTCGGACTGGCGGGTTCGGAGCGGCCGCAGGCATGGTCGGCTTGTCCCCGGCGAGGGCGGCGGGCGGAGCAGCTTCCACGGCCTCCTCCTTTTCGTCCTTCGAAAGAGCCTCTCCGGACGCGACCTGGAGCACGCTTGCCGCCAGAGGCACGGAGGCCACCGCAGCCGCTACCTGCTCCAGATCCGGCATGACGTCACCCGAAGGACCAGCCGGTTTCACGACCTTGCTGGCCTGTGACTCATCTGACTGGACCTTGCCGACCGGCAGGCCGGGCAGAGTCTCCCCCGACTGCGCAGCCGCCCTCGGGGGGCGTACCGGAGCCTTGGGTGCGGCACGAAGTTCGCGCATCTTGGCCGGTACGGGAGAGCGAGCGTTCTTCGGGTCTTCATTGTCGGCCATTGGATGATCCAGCCTCGTTGAAAACGTCAGGTGCTGCGTAGCGCACCCATGCCAGTCAAAACGATTCGTGAACCGCCTTGTTGCATCGCAAAATAGATTTTTGCAGGCGCGAAGTCAATTGCCGATTGCTGCACTGCACAAGGCGGCGCGATAGCGCTTCCGCACGAGGCCGGAGCGGATCACCGCAGCGCTACGTACCGACCGGGCGCTGGCTCGAGGACCTTGTCTCCACGCCCACCCGGACGCCGCTTTCCGGTGGCCGGAACCTGCACCGTGTCCCGTTCGCGCAGCCAATCCATCCAGTGCGGCCACCAGCTGCCGGGATGTTCGATTGCGCCCTGCACGAATTCCTCAAGCGAACCGGGCGCACGGTCGTTCGTCCAATACTGGTACTTGCCAGCGGACGGCGGGTTCACCACACCGGCGATGTGACCGGAGCCCGCCAGGACGAAGGTCCATGGTCCCGCGACGTAGCGCGTCAGCTTCCAGACGCTGCAGGGCGGTGCGATGTGGTCCTCCCGCCCTGCCTGGATATACACCGGCGTGGCGATGCGGTGGAGATCGATCGGAGTGCCGCACGCTTCAAGCGCATCCGGCACGGCCAGCCTGTTGTCGCGATAGAGATCACGCAGGTAGTCCCGATGCCAGCGCGCAGGCAGGTTGGTCACGTCTCCGTTCCAGTGGAGCAGGTCGAAGGCGGGGTAGTCCTCCCCCTTCAGATAGTTCTTTTCGACATAGCTCCAGATGAGGTCATTGCCTCGCAGAAGATTGAAGGTCGCCGCGAGATAACGGCCATCGAGATAGCCTTCCGGCGACAGATGCCCGAGAGCCTCGATCTGTTTGTCGTCGATGAAATGCTTGAGATCGCCGGCTTCCTCGAAGTCGATCTGCGCGGTGAAGAAGGTCGCGCTTGCAATCTTCTCGCCTTCGCCGTTCCGCGCAAGGATGGCGAGCGTAGCAGCCAGCGTGGTTCCCGCCACGCAGTAGCCGATGGTATGCACGGACGGGACTTTCAGCCGCTCCCGCACGGTGTCCACCGCTTCTATCTGCGCGGCGATGTAATCGTCCCACACAAGGTTTGCCATCGTCGCGTCTGCGGACTTCCAGGAGACCATGAAGACGGTGACCCCCTGGTCGACCGCCCAGCGCACGAAGCTCTTCTTTGCGTTGAGATCGAGGATGTAGAAGCGGTTGATCCAGGGCGGGAAGATCAGGAGCGGCGTCTTCAGCACCTTTTCCGTCGTCGGCGTATACTGAATCAGCTGGTACAAGGGCGTCTCGAAAACCACCCTGCCCGGCGTCGCGGCGATGTTTTCGCCAAGAACGAAGGCATCCGATCGGGTATGCGTCAGCTGCCCGCGCCGCAGGTCCGCCAGAAAGTTCTCGAAGCCGCGCACCAGGCTTTCGCCGCCGGTTTCCACCGCCTTGGCCAGCGCAACGGGATTCGTGAGCGGGAAATTGGCGGGACTGAGCGCATCCATCATCGCCCGGGTGGAGAAGACCAGTTGCGCCTTGCGCTGTTCATCCAGCCCTTCGACCCCTTCGGCCAGCCCCGTGACCTGCTCGCTCAGCAGGAGGTAAAGCTGGTGCAGGACGGCAAAGAACGGCTGACGGCGCCATTCGGGATCGGTGAAGCGGCGGTCCTCTCGCGGCAGCGCCGGCTCGTCCTGCTTCTCCGCACTGCGGGGACCGAGGCCGTATTGTCCGAAGACGGCATTGGCAAGCGCCACCCCTTCGTTCCAGAGCCTGTTCTGGATTTCCGGATCGGTCAGCGGCAACTGGCGCATCAGCGCCTCCGCCGTGCCGATCCACGCCACGGGGTCAGCGAAAGCCGGAGGGCGCTGCGTGGCAAGCTTGCCGATCTGCTCGATCTGGTAATCGGTCCAGAGCGACTGGATTCGCCCTGCGATCTCGGTCCACCGAGCCGACATCTCTGCCCCCGCAGACCCTTCCGCCGGCACCAGCGGCCCGACGAGCGTCGCCAGCCCCTGCATCTGCGCCTTCATCACGTCGCTGAAAAGATCGGCGTCGCTGGACATGGGCACTTCGCTCTCCTGGGAATAGCTTCTGATTTTGGCGAGCGGGAACGCCCCTGTCGACCCTTCTTGCGCATCCGTCAGCATGAAATCGGGCAATTATCTTTCGCCAGACCCCATTTGCGCGAACGGCGTAATCCCCTACAGGGGCGGGGCGGCGCTCCTGCCGCCAACGCTACTGGATATCAGAGGTCATGGAAGACGAGTTCTACCGCATCAAGCGACTGCCGCCCTATGTCATCGCCGAAGTAAACGCGATGAGGCACGCGGCGCGTCAGGCGGGTAAGGACATCATCGACCTTGGCATGGGCAATCCGGATCTGCCGCCGCCCCAGCACGTGCTCGACAAGCTGTGCGAAGTCGCCCAGAAGCCGAGCGCGCATGGCTATTCGCAGTCGAAAGGCATCCCGGGCCTGCGGCGCGCACAGGCGAACTATTACGCCAACCGCTTCAACGTGGAACTCGACCCGGAAAACGAAGTCGTGGTGACTATGGGCTCCAAGGAGGGCCTCGCCAGCCTCGCAACCGCGATCACCGCACCGGGCGACGTGGTGCTGGCCCCCAACCCCAGCTATCCGATCCACACCTTCGGCTTCATCATCGCCGGCGCGACGATTCGTTCCGTGCCGACCACGCCCGACGAGCATTACTGGCGCTCTCTCGACCGCGCGATGGCCTTCACAGTGCCGCGCCCGTCGATCCTGATCGTCAACTACCCGTCCAACCCGACTGCGGAGACCGTCGACCTCGCCTTCTACGAGCGGCTCGTGGCCTGGGCGAAGGAAAACAAGGTCTGGATCCTTTCGGATCTCGCCTATTCGGAGCTGTACTACGACGGCAACCCCACGCGCTCGATTCTGGAAGTGCCCGGCGCGAAGGACGTGGCCGTGGAATTCACCTCGATGAGCAAGACCTACTCGATGGCGGGCTGGCGCATCGGTTTTGCGGTGGGCAATCAGAAGCTGATTGCCGCACTCACCCGGGTGAAGTCTTATCTCGACTATGGCGCTTTCACGCCCATTCAGGCCGCAGCCTGCGCGGCACTCAACGGCCCCCAGGACATCGTCGAGCGGAACCGCAACCTCTACCAGAAGCGCCGCGACGTCATGGTGGAAGCGTTCGGTCGCGCAGGGTGGGACATTCCCCCGCCCAAGGCCTCGATGTTCGCCTGGGCCCCGCTGCCCCCCGCCCTGCGGGAGATGGGCAGCCTCGAATTCTCCAAGCAGTTGCTCACGCACGCCGAAGTCGCGGTCGCGCCCGGCGTCGGATACGGTGAGGACGGCGAGGGTTTCGTCAGAATCGCTATGGTAGAGAACGAACAGCGTCTCCGGCAGGCGGCCCGCAACGTGAAGCGCTATCTCACTTCCATGGGCGTTAACATTCCTTCATCCTGAAAAATCCCAACTGAAAGTTCAGGAGTTCTGCGGATTTATGGTTACCGCCGGAGTAAGGCTGTAAAAATATAGGTGTTGTTACAAAGTGTAAAAATACGTCATCTGCCCACCTAGTTTTTTGTCATGTCAAGAAATCTGGGGGGCAGATGACGGACACTTTCATGAGGCGGGAAACGCCTCATAGCTTTGTATGGCTTGGCTCGGGACGGATCCCGGCCTAATTTGATCTCACCTCATGCGGATGGACGCTCGACGTCAGAGGAGAAGCGTCGGGCGGCTGCATCGGCATCCTTCCCGCCGGTCCTCTCGAAGACACCGCGTGGGAGCGCCTTCTGGCGGTGCGCGAAGAGGACCGCCGGTTCATCCTCGTCATCACCCCTTCCACGGCGCATGAGGGTGCGGAACTCCTTCGCGTCGGCTTCGGAGAGGCCGTGGCTGAGGCGATCGAGGGCGGAGAATTCGCGGCGCGTGCAGGACGCCTGGCGGAACTGACCGGGTGGGTCCTTCGGCACCGGCGCCTCGGTGATCTTGAGCTCGATCTCGTCGCGCGCGAAGCGTATGGTCATGGCAAATCGCTCAACCTGAACCCGCGCGAGTTCGCCCTGATCTGGCGCCTTGCCGACGCGCCAGGCGAAACCGTGAGCAAGCAGGACCTCATCCACGATGTCTGGCGCATGGGGTTCGTGCCGGAGACGAACAGCATCGCTGTCCACATGTCCCGCCTGCGCCGCAAGCTCGGCTTCGTGGGCCTGTCGGGCATAATCGCAACTTCACCCAACGGTGGCTACTGCCTGATGCGGGCCGACGACGTTCCTCCCGCGCCAGACATTGCGTTCACTTCCGTTCAGCCTCCCCGCATCGCTCCTGCACAGGCCATGCTTTGACGCTCAGCGCTCCTCGTTGGGCAACAGAGCGGCGAGATCGGCGGGCGTATTGATGTTGGCTACGGGCGAGGCGGTCTCCACCTGCCTCGCCCCGATCGTCGTGGCGAACCGCTTCAGCGAATGAACTACGGGGCTCGAAAGCAGGGCCTCCAGTTGCGGAAGGGCTGCGGTCGGCCAGAGCCCGACAACCGGCTGTGCCGACAGACAGGCCGGGGCCTTCCCGAGCAGAACCGGCAAATCCTCGGGAAGCAGGGCGGCATCGACGCTGCAACTCAGCACGGCCTCATAGCCTTCGTCCGCCGCCAGCCGCATTGCGGCGGCCAGGCCCCCGAGCGGCCCCATGCCAGCGCGCGGCCAGTCCGGAACCGTGCGCGCCGGGGCCGTTTCGCGGCCGGTCACCACCACAAGTTCGCACCACCCGGAGAGCATGTCCACCGCGAGCGAGAGCAGCGTGCGGCCGCCGATCTCGGCCAGAGCCTTGTCACTGCCGAAGCGGGTTGATTGCCCGCCAGCCAGAACCGCTCCAAGAATCATTGCGAAGACCTTTCGGACAGACAGAACAAAACTGCCGCTTCAGATGCAGCCGGGGACGTGACAAGAAGCCAACGCTGGCGCCACCGGTTCCGCGCGGCCTCACGCGCACGCTCAACAAAAATACGGCGGATTAGCCAAAATGCCATTGCGCTCCCCGTGATCGGTTGCTAGGCGCGCATTCCTCCACACGGATGGCCCGATGGCGGAGTGGTGACGCAGAGGACTGCAAATCCTTGCACGCCGGTTCGATTCCGGCTCGGGCCTCCATCTTTCCCGTTCTTGAGAGCGACGGTTTTCCAGAGCTTCCCGCGCCGGCGTCAGCGGCGCTTCCTGAGCACCAGGTAAAGCGCACCCGGCCCGCCGTGTCTGCGGTGCGCGGCGCGGATGGCGACGATGTCCGATGCATGTTCGCTCGCCGCCAGCCAATCGGCCACTTTGGCACGGATCGCCCCTCGCGCAGAGCCGCGATCGGCGGCATCGACAGGCCGTGCTTTTCCGGTCACGAGCAGCACGACGCGCGCGCCCATCGCCTTTGCCTGGACCAGACCGTGCATCAGGCGCAGGTACGCCTGGTCAAGACTGGCTCCATGAAGATCGAGACTGAAATCGGGGACCAGCGTGCCTTTGGAGATGCGCTTTTCCCATGAGCCATCGAGGTTCACCGGACCTGTCGCCCCCAGCGGCTTCGGCGGTACGGGCTTGGGAGGTAGCGGCGGCGGCACTCGGCCCTTGACTTTGGCAGGCGGAGCCGGCGGCATCACATCGCCGGATGTCGGCGCCCCGTGCGCTTCGCCTCCTTGGGCCTCCGTCCTTGTGCGCCGGGCCTCGGAGGGGAGCGGCTTCACGGTCCGGACGACCTGCGCCCACACGGCCTGCTCCTGCGGTGTCAGGCGCCGCCCCTGCCGCGTTCCCCGGCTTGTCATCGCGCACCGAGCCGGCTGAGGACGCCCTTGGGCAGCAGCACGAGTGCGCTTCCCCGCCCGCTCATGCCGCCGGCGGTGACCCTCGCCTGATCACCTGCACCCCAGAAGGTGTCGAAGCGGTTGGCGCCTTTGATGGCGCCGCCAGTGTCCTGCGCGATCCACAGGCCGCTCGCCTCGCGCCTGTCGAGGTCAAGCCATACGGGCGCCCCGAGAGGCACGAAGCGGGGGTCGGCCGCCACCGAATTGCCGGCTCGCACCGGCACGTTCAGGGCGCCCAGCGGACCGTCGCCGGTCAGTACGCGGAAGAACACCCAGGAGCGATTGAGGTCCATCAACGCACGCCCTTCGGCCGGATGCTCCCGCAGGTAGCGCATGATGCCCTGCATGGAGGCGGGATAGTGGCCCGGCCCCGATCCCACGAGGCCCCGGTCACGCATTACCCCGCCGATGCCGATGTAAGGCAGCCCGTTCTGACCGGCGTAGCCGATCCGTGTCACCGTCCCGTCGGGAGCGACAAGGCGGCCCGAACCCTGCACCTGCAGGAAAAAGAATTCCACCGGATCCGCCACCCAGGCAATCTCCAACCCCTTGCCCGCGAGCGCCCCGGCGTTGATCTGCGCCCGATCGTAGTAAGCGGTGAAGGTGCCGTCCGGAGCATAGCGCCCCAGAGGCATGCGTCCGTCCGTAAGGGGCGGCGCATCCCCCGGGCGCGCTCGGACAAGGTCGCGCGGCAGCGCGTAGACGGGCACATCGTGGCCCGCCAGTCGCGTGCGCGATCCGGCGATTTCGGGCTCGTAGTATCCGGTGGTAAACGCCACTCCGTCACTCACTTGCGCCGTCTCGAAGAATGTGACGAAGAAGGCCGCCGGAGAGCCGGCACCCCAATTGGCCGCCGCAGTGCACGCCTGCCGCCAGTCGTCCGGCTTCGTCAGCGCGCTGACATCGGCACGACGGATGAGGCGGGGACAGCTTTCGCGAAAGGACGAGAGCGCGCCGGCGGCATCGCTCGGGGCCATCTGCAGCGAGGTGACAGGCGGCCCGCGCCGGACTCCCGCAAGCAGGGCGTTTTGCGGCGGGGGCGGAAGCTGCGGCTGTTCCACCGAAGGCTGCGGCGGCCGAGGCCCTCCCGTGGAGGGGACAATGCCCCCGCAGGCGGCCAGAGCGGCAGACAGGAGGCCGGCGGAAAATGCCTGAAGCCCTCGGCCAACGAGCCGCCTCACCCCGGATCCTTCCCGCACGATCACCCCTTCAGAAAGCAGAAGCCCCGCGCCAGGGGCGCGGGGCGAACAAGGATCGTTCGGTTAGCAGGTGTCGCGCAAGCGGATCAACCTTCGTCGGTTTCTTCCAGCAGCCAATCCGGATCAGCCGAGTTGACGGAGCGACCGAAGGTCCACACGTCGATCGCCTCGATGGCGTCGTCGAGCGATCCGGCCACGACCAAACCTTCTGCGTTGCGAGTCACCGCAGCGATATCGGAGCGGAAGCGCAGCGTGATGCGGGCGTGACCGTTCTCCACGCCAGCCGCGACGAAGGCGACTTCTTCGATGCGGATCAACCGGTTATCCAGCATCTCCCCCGCTTCAAGGCGCGCGTCCACCGCGCTGGCGAAGCTGGCATAAACGTCATTGTCGCAAAGATGGCGCAGTTCTGCCTTGTCGCCCTTCCAGAAGGCTTCGAGGATCATGCGATAGGCGCCGCGCGCGCCCTCCACGAAAGTTGCGGGATCGAAGCGCCGGTCAGCCTGCGCAATTTCCGCAAGCCCCCGCTCCACAGCCGGAGGAGCAAGCGGAATGGTGCGCTGCCGGGGCTGCTCGCCACGGGCGCGGTCATCGCTCCGCTGATCCGGGCGCGGCTGCGCTGCCACCCGCGGAGCACCCGGCTTCTGACCCGGACGGCCATCGAAGCGCCCCTGGATCGGCTCCTCCTCATGCTCGGCCCTGCGGCCAAGCACCGAGTAGAGCCGCAAGCCCAGGAAGGCTGCAATCATGGCCAGGATCACTATTTCCGGTGTCACGTCCCTAAATCCATCCTTCTAAGCACCATCCGGCGATCGTTCCCGATCATCGGAACGGCGGACCGGCTTCGATGGCAGGAAGTCCTGAAGACTCTCGCGCTTCGACCGGCCTCAGCGCCCGAACATAGCCTGAGATAGGTACGCTTTACAAATGAACAACGAATGACCCGTTCGTCCGGGGCATTTTTTCGCCGGGCGGAGGGGCTCTTCGAATCCGCTACTCCTTATCGAGACGAAGGCCTCTGCATTTTCCGGAAGCTCGGGTGTTCCACGCAGGCTCAAAATGCTTTAGGCGCGCCCCCTGACCTCTTTCAAATTTCCATTGCGGGACACAGACCAGATGGCCGACGAAGGCAACGTCATTTCCGACCTCAACCTTGACAACGGCGAAGATGCCGCGCCTGCTGCAGGCATCATCTCGCAGTACGTGAAGGACCTTTCGGTCGAGAGTCCCAACTCTCCGGAGAGCTTCTCCTGGCAGGAACAGCCGCAGATCGACGTCCAGTTCAACATCGGCGCGCGCGCGATCGAAGGCGAGGTCCACGAAGTCGAGCTCAAGATCATGTGCTCGTCCACGACTGGCGCCGGCACCGCCTGGGCCGTGGAACTGAGCTACTGCGGGCTCGTTGGCATGCGCAACCTCGAAGAGGGGCAGGCCCATGCGTTCCTGTTCGCCGAAGCCCCCCGCATCCTCTTCCCCTATGCTCGCCGCGTGATCTCGGACGCGGTGCGCGATGCAGGCTTCGCGCCGCTGATGCTCGAGCCCATCGACTTCAACGGCCTCTACCTGCAGCAGCTTCAGGCGCAGGCGCAGCAGGCCGAAGCCGGCATCGGCGAGCCTGCCGGCCACGCCTGATCCACGACCGGGCCGCAAGCCTCATGCGCAAACGCATCGAGGCTTCTCCCCTTGGTGAGGCGGGGTGGCGGGTCCGTGTGCTCGCGCCCCTCGCCGCCCGACCTGACGCGGCCCCACGTGACGCCAGCGACCGGCTCATCGCCGGAGCGAAGCGCGGGACGCCGGGTGCCGGCAGCCAGAAAGGCGTGACATGAACCTCGCAAAGGCGCTTGCCAGTGTCGGTGGGCTGACGCTCGCCAGCCGTATCCTCGGTCTCGTGCGCGACAGCCTGTTCGCCCGCTTCGTCGGCGCGGGCTTCGCGTCCGACGCGTTCCTGATCGCCTTCCGGCTGCCCAACATGTTCCGCGCGCTGTTCGCGGAAGGTGCCTTCGCATCGGCCTTCATTCCGATGTTCAACAAGAAGGTGGCCGACCCGGACGGTCCTGGCCTCCCCGCCGGGATCACCTTCGCCGAGCAGGCCCTTTCGGTTCTCCTGCCTGTCCTCATCATCATGACGGTCCTGCTGGAGATCTTCGCCTGGCCGTTGACCCTGCTGCTTTCCGGCAGCTTCAACGGCGTTTCCACCGAGCAGTTCGCCTACGCGGTGACGCTCAGCCGCTTCACCATCCCATACCTGGCCCTCATCAGCCTGGTGTCCTTGCTGGGCGGCATCCTCAATTCGCTCAACAAGTTCTGGGTGAATGCCGCCGCGCCGATCCTGCTGAACCTGACGCTGATCGTCGCGCTGCTGGGCTTCCACTCGGACGATCCGCTGATGACGGCGCGCAACCAGGCCATCGGCGTTTCCGTTTCCGGCGCCCTGCAGCTCGCCTGGCTCATCGCCGCCTGCCGTACGAACGGTGTTTCGATGCGGCTGCGCATGCCGGTTTGGAACGCCGACGTTAAGCGGTTGCTCAAGCTCATCCTGCCCGCCGCCGCCGGCGCGGGTGCCGTGCAGATCAACCTCGTCATCTCGACCGCTCTGGCCGCGTCGCTCCTGGCGCATGGCTCCGTCACGTACATCTACATGGCGGACCGGCTGAACCAGCTGCCGCTTGGCCTCATCGGCATCGGTCTGGGCACCGTCCTGCTGCCCACGATCTCGCGCCAGCTCGGCGGCGGCGAGGAAGCGGCCGCGATGGATACCCAGAACCGCGGGCTCGAGCTGGCGCTCCTGCTGACGCTTCCGGCAGCTGTCGCTCTCATCGTCTGCGGCGAGCCGATCGCGGCCGCGCTGTTCGGCTACGGCAAGTTCGACGCCAACGACGTGGCGCGCACGGCAGAGGCGCTCGCGGCGTTTTCGATCGGCCTGCCCAGCTACATCCTCGTCAAAGTGCTGACACCCGGCTACTACGCCCGGCAGGACACGAAAACGCCAGTGCGCTATGCCATGATTTCCATGGGGGCGAACCTTGTGGGCAACCTCATCCTCATCGTGCCGCTGCAGCACATGGGCCCGCCGCTGGCAACGGCGCTCGCCTCCACGCTCAATGTGGCGATGCTCTACGGCACGCTGGTCAAGCGAGGGCACTTCCGCATGGACGCGCGCCTCAAGCGAAGAGCGCCCCGGCTCGCGCTGGCCGCTGTCGCCATGGGGCTCGCTCTTTGGTTCGGACAGGGTCTGATACTGCCCTACGTGAGCGGCACCTGGCTGGTGCGAGGGCTGGCATTGACCGCGCTCGTCTCGGCAGGTGGCCTCGTCTATGCGGCGGCCACGTTCGTATCCGGAGCATTCACCCGCGCGGACCTTGCGCTGCTGCGTCGGCGGCGCTCGAGCGGCCCTTCAGCCTAAGGCTTCCATCCGCGATCGACTGTGCTATGAGCCCACGCCATGCAGACTCGTTCGCCCCTGAACACGCGCATCGCCCGCCAGGCCTGGCGATGGCGCGCGCCCGTGACCCGCTGAACGCACCTTTGCATCGCGCCCCACGGCGCCTTTCTCAAAACCCCTGACAACTGACTAAGGACGCGACCATGCGTATCGTCTCCGGCATCCAGCCCACCGGCAACCTGCACCTCGGCAACTACCTGGGCGCGATCCGCAACTGGGTGAAGATGCAGGACGAGGTCACCGCAAGCGGCGGGCAGTGCCTCTACTTCCTTGCCGATCTTCACGCGATCTCGATGCCGCACACGCCCGCGGAGCTCGCGGCCAACACCCGCGAGATGGTGGCGGCGCTGGTCGCCTGCGGCATCGACCCGGATCGTTCGATCCTGTTCAACCAGGCGCAGGTTCCGCAGCATGCCGAGCTGCAGTGGCTGCTGAACGGCACCGCGCGCATGGGCTGGCTGAACCGCATGACCCAGTGGAAGGACAAGGCCGGCAAGAACCGCGAAGGCGCCAGCGTTGCCCTCTTTACCTACCCCGTGCTTCAGGCTGCCGACGTCCTCCTTTACCAGGCCACGCACGTCCCGGTGGGCGAGGATCAGAAGCAGCACCTGGAGCTTGCCCGCGACATCGCGCAGAAGTTCAACAACGACTTCTGCCCCGAGGAAGCGCCGCTGTTCACGCTGCCCGATGCGTTCATTCCGCCCGAAGCGGCCCGCATCATGTCCCTGCGCGACGGCTCCTCGAAGATGAGCAAGTCCGACCCCTCCGACATGAGCCGCATCAACATGACGGACAGCGCCGACACCATCATGCAGAAGGTCAAGAAGGCCAAGACCGATCCCGAGCCGCTGCCAGCTGAGGCCGCCGGCCTGGAAGGACGCGCCGAGGCCCGGAACCTCGTCGCGATCTACGCGGTCATGGCCGGCACCACCGTCGACGCGGTGCTGGCGGAGTTTGGGGGCGAAGGCTTCGGCAAGTTCAAGCCGGCACTGGGCGAATTGCTGGTTGAGACGCTTGCGCCCATCAACGCTCGCTTCCTGCAACTGCGGGAAGACAAGGCCGGGCTCGATGCGATCCTGCGCAAGGGTGCCGAAAAGGCGCGCGCGCTGGCGGTGCCGACGCTTGACAAGACCTACGAGGCGCTGGGCCTCGTTCGCGGCTGATCACAGGCGGCGCGGGTGCGGCCGGCACCCGCGTCAGCCGGCGAGCAATTTCTCCCGGCGCCGCATCCACGGCTCGGCCAGGGCGGCAACGGAGCCAAGCGCCTCGAGCCCGGGCCGGTCATGCCTGTGCTCCCCGGCGATCAGCAGCCCGAACACGCGCAGCACGCTCCATTCCGGGTACGGCCGCTCGACGAGCACGAGATGGTCGCCTGCTCCGACAGAGCCCTCTTCCAGAACGCGATAGTACCAGCCAGCGCGGCGCGATCGCACGACGCCCGCATTCACCCGCGCGCCATCAAAGCGATGGTCGAGCTTCCAGCAGGGCTGGCGACCCTGGCTCACCTCCACCAGTGCGGTGCCGAGCCGCCAGCGATCGCCGATGCAGACTTCCCCTTCGGTGAGGCCGCGCGTGGCGATATTCTCTCCGAAGGCCCCAAAGTTTGCCAGCAGCGGATGCTGTCCGATCGTCTCGGCCCAAAAGCCGTAATGATCGTGCGGGTAGTGATGAATCGCCTTGTCCGGTCCGCCGTGAACGGCGCTATCGGCCTGCTCGTCGCCTTCCAGCCCAAGCCGGCCCACCGCGACGTGCCCGACGGCGGGAGACTTGGCTATCGCGCTGGGCTGCCCGTCGCCGCGAAACGGGGCAACCTTTCCGCAAAGCACGGATAAAATTGGGAACGGACTCGTCATCGGGCAGCTTCCTACCTACATGACCTGCAGGCGATCAACCCGTGTTGCCCGCCCGGGCGGTGGATGTTCACGAGGACGCGGCAGAACGGTCCGTCGCGCGCTTGCGTCTGTTCAACCGCTGTTCAGGGCTGTTGATAGACGAAAAGATGGTTTCAAAAACGAAGGCCGCGCCAGAGTGGGGCGTCAGCGCTCTTCGCCTTGGTGGAGCAAAAATGATGACGTATCATTCCGGATCGCAGCTCGGCAGGCTGAGGATGGCCGCCGCCGCGCTGCTGCTGGTGGCGCTTGCCGCTTGCGCAACGCCCTTCAAGGCCGACGTTTCCCGTTTCACGACGCAGCTTCCGGCGCCGACCGGCCAGAGCTTCGCAGTCGTCGCCGACGATCCCAAGCTGTCGGGTGGACTGGAGTTCAACCAGTACGCTTCGCTGGTGCGCGATCGCATGGTGAAGCTCGGCTACACCGCCGTCGACGATCCTGCCCAGGCGACGCTCATCGTCCGCTTCGACTACGGCGTTGACAACGGTCGCGAGCGGGTGCGTAGCACCAACATCGGCCCGGCCGGACCGTGGGGCCCGTGGGGTTACGGCGGCTTCTACGGACGCAGCTGGGGTGGCTGGGGTGGCAGCTGGGGTGGCCCCTGGCGCTACGGCTGGTATGACCCGTTCTTCGACAACAGCATCCAGTCCTACACGATCTACACCAGCGGCATCGGCCTGAAGATCGATCGCGCGGTCGACGGCCAGCGGCTGTTCGAGGGCAAGGCAGAAGCCGTGTCCACATCCAATCGCCTGCAGTATCTCGTTCCCAATCTCATCGAGGCGATGTTCACGAACTTCCCTGGGAACTCCGGGGAGACCGTGCGCATTACAGTCGCGCCCGAGAATAAGTGACGCTTGTATTCTGACAGGCTCCCCCCTGCAAAGAGTGGGAGACACCGAGGGGCGGGTCCGCTGAAACAGTGCGGGCCCGTCCTTTCTGTGTTGCCGGATCGCTTCCAGGCAGCCACGGTGGACTGACGATGCACAATTTCATGGCCATCCTCTCGCAGCTTTTCTGGGGCGTCACGATCGGCGCTCTCAGCGCTGCTTTCGAAACGCTGGCGAAGGGCGCGATGATGCTGTGCGGCCTGGGCGGCGCGGGCTGGTACGGCCTGCGCTGGCGCAGGAACCGCCGCATGCGGATCCGTTCGCAGGACGCCGACAGGCATTCCTGACCCGCCACGCCGGCTCAGTTGCCGAGCGCGGCCACGCCCCCCGTGGAGCCGAAGCCGCCTTCGCCGCGCATGGTGGCGTCAAGCTCGTCGACCTCCACCCACGACGCCCGCGTCACGGGCGCGAGCACGAGTTGGGCAACCCGGTCGCCGCGACGGATGTCGAAAGCTTCCGCTCCATGGTTGATCAGGATGACCTTCAACTCGCCGCGGTAATCGGAATCGATCGTGCCCGGCGTATTGGGAACGGTGATGCCGTGCTTCAGCGCGAGCCCGGAGCGCGGACGCACCTGCACCTCGTAACCATGCGGGATCGCGAAGGACAGGCCGGTGGCAACGGCATGACGCCCGCCGGGGGGAAGGGTGACGTCTTCCGCCGAGACCACATCCATACCGGCGGCGCCTTCGGTGGCGTAGGCAGGCAGTTCAAGGCCTTTGCCATGGGGCAAGACCTTGACGAGGACGGGAACTTCAACGGGGGAATGCATCGGCGATCCTTTCGATGAGGACGCGTGCCACGTCCTCCTTGGGCATTTCTGGCAATGAGATCACGTCATCGCCCGTCACGATGTGGATGGTGTTGGAGTCCCCGCCCATCACATCGCCACTGACATCGTTGGCCACGATCCAGTCCGCCCCCTTGCGCACGCGCTTGTCGCGCGCGTAGCGGATCACGTCCTGCGTTTCAGCGGCGAAGCCAACCACGAGCCGCGGTCGCCTCAGCCCCTTGGCAAGCCCTGCAAGGATGTCCGGGTTCTCCGTCAGCTCGAGCGGCGGAACGCCCTGCCCGGTCTTCTTGAGTTTCTGGTCGGCTGATCGGGCAACGCGCCAGTCGGCCACCGCCGCGACCATGATCGCAGCATCGGCAGGCAAGGCGGCATCGACGGCCGCCGCCATCTCCAGCGCGCTTTCCACGTCCACCCGGTCGACCCCTGCGGGCGTCGGCAGGTTGACGGGGCCGGACACCAGAGTCACCCGCGCGCCGGCCTCCGCCGCTGCAGCAGCGATGGCAAAGCCCTGTTTGCCGGATGAACGGTTCGCGATGTAGCGCACCGGATCGATCGGTTCGTGGGTAGGCCCGGCGGTAATGAGGACATGCCTGCCGGAGAGGGGCAGCGGCTTCCCTGCCGGGACCCGGGGCGCCGTCGGGACCGGCGTGAGCCCTCTCCCGCCGTGGCCCAGGTGGCGGGCCATGCGATGCCAGATCTCCACCGGTTCAGGCAGCCGGCCCGGACCATATTCCCCGCAGGCCATCGTGCCTTCGTCCGGTTCCATGACATCCATGCCCGAATCCCGCAGCGTCTGCACGTTGCGCATGGTGGCCGCGTGCTGCCACATGCGCACGTTCATCGCCGGCACCGCCATGACAGGCTTGTCGGTGGCGAGCAGGAGCGTGGTCGCAAGATCGTCGGCCATGCCTGCCGCCATCCGGGCGAGAAGGTCGGCGGTAGCGGGGCAGACGACAACGAGGTCGGCCTCCCGACTGAGCTGGATATGCCCCATCTCCGCCTCGTTCTTGAGATCCCACAGCGTGGTGTGGACAGGATTTTCGGAGAGGGCCGCGAGCGTCATGGGTGTGACGAACTTCGCCCCCCCCTCCGTCAGCACGCAGGTGACCGAGCCGCCTTCCTTACGGATGGTGCGCACGAGTTCGCAAGCCTTGTACGCGGCGATTCCGCCGCCCACGATCAGCAGGATCCGAGGTCCGTTCATAGCTGCGGCTTTTGCAACAGCGTGCGGTGTGGCGCAATCAGTTTGGCGCTGGCTTCATGCGCGCCCTCAGGGCCAGCTGCCGCAAGGCCCGCGGCGCGAAGACGAGGCCGACGAACAGGGTTGGCGCGATCATGGCGCCCCAGTAGAAGTTGTCCCACCGCCCCGCGATCATGAAGGCGAGCCCGTAACCGGCGCCAAGCAGAAAGCCGACCAGACCGGAAGGGCTGCGCCACCCCAGCCATCCGAACGTCATCAGTACCACCGCCGGTCCGGCGAGAAACGGCGGGAGCCAGCGCAGGTTGCTGGATTGCACCACGTTGACCAGCCAGCCCGCCATGCCCCGCATCACCAGCCAAGGCGGCCCGTGCGCGTCGCTGGGCACGACCTCCCGCGCGATGATCGTCAGGTGCCAGGCCAGGCCGGCGAGGAACACCAGCGTCAGGAGGATCCAGGCAGCCGCTTCGTACCAGCTGCGCCGCCATACGGCGAACGCCGCCATCAGCAGCACGTAAGGCAGCGCCAGCTCGCGTATGGCGAGCGCCAGCGCCGCCGCCACGAATGCTCCTCTCCACGCTCCTTCCCGGCCGCCCCCTTCGGGACGATGCAAAGCAAAGGAGAGGGCGATGAGCCCACCGGCCCACAGTTCATGCAAGGGAAAGTAGTGACGGTTGAGCCCCAAAGATGCGGCCACGAAAACGAGCGCCGTGCCCAGGCGCTGCACGCGCCCCCGGTCCTCGGGCTCTTCGCCGAGCCGTCGCCACCAGGCGGCGACGATCGCCAGCATGAGCGCGATCGCCGCCGCCATCTGCCCCCCTCGCCCAGCGCGGCGTTGATGTAGGCCAGGGTCGGCAGGCGCACCGCCAGGCCGGGATTCACGGGGTAATGGCGGCTTCGCTGCTCGGGTACGATGAAGTCGTAGTAGTGTTCGCCCTTGCGGATGCGTTCCGTCGCCACCTCGTAGAGGGCGATGTCTTCATCGTAGGGCTTGGTAGCGTCGGAAAGGGAGGCGCCTGCGCGGTCCACCGGACCCTCGACCGCGCCTTCCCAGGGTGAGCGGGTGCCGGGCTTCATGGTCGGCGCGATCAGAGAGGCCAGCAGCACCAGAAGCAGCGCAGCCAGCGCCAGCCGGGCTGCCGAAGGCGAGAGCCGCTCGAGCCGGCCCTTGCCGATCATCACCCCAGCATCGTCAGATACGTCAGTCCCCAAGCCGCAGCACCTCCAAGTGTCGCCGCCAGAGCATAGCCGCCCCATCGGTCACTTTCGCGTGTACGACGCTCCCAGATGATTTCGATTTCGGGAAGGGGGGCCTGTTCCGGTGCTCCGCCCTTGGCGGGGAAACGCTCCTCGATGCGCCGCACCAGCGACGGGAGGCGCAGCAGAGTGTCCAGATCCTCACGCACCCGGTCGACGATCACGGCCTCGGGGCCGAGCTCGTCACGGATCCAGTCGCGCACGAAGGGGCTTGCAACGTCCCACATGTTGATGTCGGGATCGAGCGCGGTGGCGAGGCCCTCCACCATGACCATCGTCTTCTGCAGCAGCAGCAGGTGCGGCTGCACGGCCATGTCGAAGTCACGGGTGATGGCGAACAACCCGTCAAGCATCTGCCCGACCGAAAGCTCCGAAACCGGCTTGCCGCGCATCGGCTCTCCGACGGCGCGCAGCGCGGTCGCGAACTCCTCGACCGTGTGATAGCTGGGGACGTATTGAGCTTCGAAATGGATTTCAGCGACGCGCCGGTAATTGCCGGTCGTCAGACCATAGAGAATCTCGGCGAGCCACAACCGCGCCTGCCGATTGATCCGGCCCATGATGCCGAAATCGATGGCGACGATCGTGGGATGCTCCGGCCCGCCCTGCACAAACAGGTTGCCCTGGTGCATGTCGGCATGGAAAAATCCGCAGGAGATGGCCTGGGTGAGGAATGTAATCACCAGCCGGCGGGCAAGCGCGGGCAGGTCGTAGCCGGCCTCGACCAACCCGGCGATGTTGCTCATCTTGATGCCGTCGATCCACTCGACCGTCATCACCGAGCCGTTGGTGCGATCCCAATCGATGTCCGGCACGCGGTAATCGTCGATCCCGCGCATCGCGGCGGCCAGCTCGGACGCCGATGCGGCTTCGCGTCGCAGATCGAATTCGCGCGAGGTCCAGCGCTTGAGATTGTCGATCACCGCGCGCGGCCGCAACCGTGCCGCCTCGCCGCCAAGCGCCTCCAGATGTGCGGCGGCCCACTCGTACGTCTCCACGTCGCGCGCGAACTGCTCACGAATGCCCGGGCGCAGGACCTTCACTGCAACCGCTCGGCCGTCCGGTGTGACGGCACGATGCACCTGCGCGATCGAGGCGGCCCCGACCGGCGCCTCCTCGATCGTGGTGAACAGCGTCTCGAGCGAACGCCCGAAGGTGCTTTCGACCTGGTTGCGGATCAGCGCGAAGTCGACCGGCGGCAAGCTGTCCTGCAACGCCAGCAGATTGCGCGCCGGCCCTTCTCCCACCAGATCCGGACGAGTTGCCAGCGCCTGGCCGAGCTTGATCGCGGCAGGCCCTATGTCCTGGAAGGCGCCTGCATAATCCGGGTCTACAGGCTGGCGGGCACCAAGGCGGGCGACGCGGCACAGGCGCTTCACGGGCGCAGGCGCGTTACGGTCGTTCTCGATTCCGCGCAGGGCGCCGTGCCGCGCGAGGACGCGGCCCCACTTCAGGAGGCGCCAGATATGCTTTGCGGTGCTTGTCACCGGGTGATCAGACCTTCCAGCCCGAATGAATGGCGACGAGGCCGCCAAGGATTGGCTCGACCTTGGTGTGCTTGAACCCTGCCGCGCGGATCATGCCTTCGAACTCGGGCATGGGCGGGAAGCGGCGGATCGATTCGATGAGATACCGGTAGGATTCGGCGTCGCCCGCGATCATCGAGCCGATCTTGGGGACCAGCCTGTGCGAATAGGCGTCGTAGACTTCCTTGAAGCCCGGCCATTCCGTCGTCGAGAATTCGAGGCAGAAGAAGCGGCCGCCATACTTGAGGACACGGTGAGCCTCGGCCAGGGCCTTGTCGATGTGCGTGACATTGCGGATGCCGAACGCGATCGTGTAGGCATCGAAGAAGCGGTCAGGGAACGTCAGTTCCTCGGCGTTCTGGCGCGACCACACCAGCGTGTCGATGCCCCGTTCCATGGCTCGCTCGATGCCGACGTCGAGCATGTCCTGGTTGATGTCCGAGACAGTGACGGTCGCCCCCGCCGCTTCCATGCGGAAGGCGATGTCGCCGGTACCACCTGCCATGTCGAGGATCTGCTCGCCCTCGCGCGGTTTCACGCGGCGCACGAACTTGTCCTTCCAGAGACGGTGCATGCCTGCGGACATGGCATCGTTCATGATGTCGTACTTGCGCGCGACGGACGAGAAGACCGCGCCGACGCGGCCTTCCTTGTCCTCGGGGGCCACGTCTTCGTAGCCGAAGGAAACGGTTTCGCTCATCTTGCAGTCCTCTAGCCGTACGGCAGCCCGGGCGCCACCGGTTTTACCTGTGAAGTACACCCGCAGATCGCGCGCCGCCGCGCACCTCTGCCGCAGGCGAGGGGCAGCCGTCTACGAGCCTGCCGACAGAAACGCCCAGGCCAGTCCCGCGAGCAGGACGCCCTGCAGGAGGGCGATGGCGTGAAGCTGCGCGACGAAGGGTTGCTTGCGCGTTTTGTGGCGAAAGAGCCGGCGGGCGGCGTAAGCGCCTGGGCTTCCTCCAAGCACGGCAAGCGCGAGCAGCGTGGATTCCGAAATCCGCCGCCGCCCTCCCTTCGCGAAGGTCTTGTCGAGACCAAAGGCCGTGAACGCCGCAAGGTTGAGCGCCGCCACGGCCATGGCCGCAGCGTGAAGGCTGGATAACATCGCGGCTCAGAGGCGAGCGAAGATGGACAGCGCAAGGTTGATCCACAAGGCCAGCGTGAAAAGCACGCCCAGCACGAAGGCGCCGCCGCGGTGCGCCGGGTTGTTGTAGGTCATGTGAATGACGCTCTGCAGGACCCGCGTGGCCACGTAGCCCCACGCGAAGATCAGCGTCCAACGTCCTACCACGGCCATCGAAAACGCGGTGAGGCAGGCTGCGTAGAACAGCGTCGGCAGCTCAAACAGGTTGTCGTAGTGACGCACGGCCGCGCGGACCCGCTCCGGCTCCGGGTCGCCGATGTGCGCCCTGTAGTACCTCGGGTCCATCGTCTTCACCGCCCCGGCGCGGGCGCCGGCCATGCGGATGAACGCGACGAAAGTCAGCGCGACGACGGCGAGCATCGGCAGGAAGATCAGTGTGGGATTGTGCGACATTGGCGGCTCTCCTTGGTGACGGGCGCGCGGACGATGCCCGCACGGCGTATCCGCCGCAAGCGGCACCGCGCGCGGTATCGAAGCGAGGGCGCGTCAGTTCGCCGGAGCGTTAGGTTCGCGATGCAGCTTCTGCTTGGGCGTGCGGCTCGCGTAGTGATCGGCGCCATCCTTGCTGAAGGCGTAGATCTGCGTGAACGGCACGCGGTACTCTGCCGTCCCGTCAGAGACGATGACGTCGTTCCCCGCAACGCGCTCCACGTTGCCGATCGCGATGCCTTCATCATCCATGATAGGCAGCCCGTAGACGAGTTCCGCGCGCGTCACGTTGCGGACGGTCACGACGTTTTCATCAAGCAGCGCGCGTTCGCCCGCCTTGGTGTCAGCGCGGACGGGCTGCTGGGCGAGCGCCGGAGCCGCCATGCCAATGGCGGCGGCTGTCAGCAGGATCAGCGTAGTGTGCATGGCCTGTTCTCCAGGGTGTCTCCTGGGGAAATGCTCATGCGCAGCCCCGGTTTCCACAACCTGCCCGGCGCGGTCCGGAAAAAGGGGCTCAATCGGCACCGCCACTTCACGAAGGAAGCTGCGGCGCCGGGACAAAATGCTTACTCTGCGGCCACTTCGCCGAAGAGGCCGGGCTCGCTGCCGTCGTCCAGCAGATCCTCGTCGTTCGCCTTGGCCTTGCGACGCGAGTCAAAGTTCGCCCAGACCGTGTTCCAGTCGCCGCGAGTGGCGCCCTTCGAGTATTCCGTCGCGCGGGTTTCGAAGAAATTGGCATGCTCGACACCGTTCAGCAGCGGCTGCAGCCACGGCAGCGGATGCTCGTCGATCAGGTAGATCGGCTTGAGGCCAAGCTGCCCGAGGCGCCAATCGGCGATGTAGCGGATGTACTTCTTGATGTCCTTGGGGGTCATGCCCGGCACCGGACCCAGCTCGAACGCCAGGTCGATGAAGTTGTCCTCCAGACGGATGGTCGTCTGGCACTGGTCGGCGATGTCGTCCTTCACCGCCTTGGTCAGGCAGCCACGCTCCTGCACGAAGGTATGGAACAGCTTGATGATGCCTTCGCAGTGCAGCGATTCGTCGCGCACCGACCACGAGACGATCTGGCCCATGCCCTTCATCTTGTTGAAGCGCGGGAAGTTCATCAGCATCGCGAAGCTGGCGAAGAGCTGCACGCCCTCGGTGAAGCCGCCGAACATGGCGAGCGTGCGCGCGATGTCCTCGTCGTTGTCGACCCCGAACTTCTGCAGGTAGTCGTGCTTGTCCTTCAGTTCCGAGTACTCGAGGAACGCGCCATATTCGCTCTCGGGCATGCCGATGGTGTCAAGCAGGTGGGAATAGGCCGCGATGTGCACCGTCTCCATGTTGGAGAAGGCGGTAAGCATCATCTTGATCTCGGTCGGCTTGAATACCCGCGCGTACTTCTCGTGATAGCAGTCCTGCACCTCGACGTCGGCCTGCGTGAAGAAGCGAAAGATCTGCGTGAGCAGGTTGCGTTCATGCTCCGAAATGTTCTGCACCCAGTCGCGGCAGTCTTCGCCGAGCGGCACTTCCTCGGGCAGCCAGTGGACCTGCTGCTGGATCTTCCAGTAGTCGTAAGCCCAGGGATATTCGAAGGGCTTGTAGGTCTTGCGGGCTTCGAGAAGAGGCATGGCGCAGCTCCGGTGGATCGGCTGAATCTGATTCGCCAGCGCGCTCTCGCGCTCAGGCGGAGACTGCAGAGATAGTGAAGATCGCGCCGATTGGGAGAGGCCGAATCAAGTTATGTACAGGGTAGATATGGGGCCGGGTTTTTCCCGACACCCCAAGGTATAGTGGGTCAGCGCTCCGCAGCACCCCAAGCTCAGGCGTCCACCTCGGCGTAGTGGCTGGGCGGCTGGATCACTTCCATACGCTCCGACAGCAGCGGCCGGAACGAGGGACGGGACTTCATCACCAGATACCACCCGCGCGCCTGCTCATGGCTCGACCAGTCGAGGCCGCCCAGGTAATCCGCCACCGAAAGCTGCGCCGCGGCCGCAAGATCCGCCAGCGTCATCGTCGCGCCGGAAAGCCAGGGCCGGTTGTCGATCAGGTAATCGATGTAGTCGAGGTAGTCGTGCGCCAGCTTCATCGATTCGCGCAGCGCCTTCGCATCGGGTGACTGGCGCAGGACGAGGCGCTTCTTCATGCGTTCCAGCAACAACGGCCCCGAGACGTCGTGGTAGAAGTTCTCGTCGAACATGGCGATCAGGCGACGGATCTCCGCCCGCTGCTGCGCCGTGCCGCTGATGAGCGGGTTGCGGTCCACCGTTTCCTCGAAATACTCGCAGATCGCGCGACTGTCGGAGAGGACGAGCGCCTTCTCCGTTTCCCGGATGACGGGCGTGCGACCGGCCGGGTTCATCGCGAACAGGCGATCCTCGCCTTCCCAGGGACGTGCCGTCTGCAGTTCGTAGGCGATGCCCTTCTCCGCCATGAGCAGCCGGACCTTGCGACTGAAGGGGCAGAGGGGAAACTGGTAGATGTGCCACATGATGATTTCCGAATGCCGAACCGGGACGCGAAGGTCTATTTCAACATGGCGGGAATCAGGTGGATAAGTCCTCGCTCCATCCTCGCGGAACATATCGCGAGGGCGCGTTGCCTCTCGATTGACCCGCGCCTTTCCCCTCGACAGCCTCCCATGGAAAATCATGATCAGGGAGAGTTGCCATGGTACTAAAGTCCGTCCGCCTCGGATCAAACGATCTGGCCAGAAGCCGTGCGTTCTATGACGCCACCTTTGCGGCGCTGGGGCTTCCCCCCTGCTCCACCCCGGACCAGTACCCTGTCGTGATGTGGGATCTGGATGGCACCCGCTTCGTGCTTGGGCCGGCTCGCGACGGGGAGCCCTGCACACCCGCCAATGGCGGCACCATCATCTTCGAGGCACAGGGCGACGAAGCGGTCAGGGCCTGGCACGCGGCCGGCCTTGCGCGGGGCGGGACCTGCGCCGGTGCGCCCGAACCCAAGCCCCAGGCGCGCGGCGCTTTCGGCGCTTACCTGCGTGATCCCGACGGCAACAAGCTGGCGGCCTATCACGGCCTGTCCATGGGATAGGGCGCAGCCTCGCTCCCGGCGGCGGGGCGCGGCAGCGGTTGCGTCCGGCCCTCCCGGCTCCTAGAAGCCGCCCGCTGCGGCAGAAGGACCGAAACGTGACGCTTCATACCTGGTGGATCTTTGTGGCTGCCACCTTCGTCATCTCCGGCACGCCGGGACCAAACATGCTCCACGTGCTGGCCCGCAGCGTCGAGATGGGAGCGCGGCGCAGCGTTGTCGCCATGGCGGGCTGTCTCAGCGCGATCTTCCTGCTGATGGCAGCCTCTGCCGCCGGATTGACCACGCTGCTGCTGGCCCTGCCCGGTTCGTTCGAGGTGCTGCGCTATGCGGGCGTGGCCTACCTGATCTACATCGGGATCCGGTCCTGGCGCGCGCCGATCGCTTCCGCGCAGCCGGACGATGCGCCGCTGCCGCCGGCCCTGTCCAACCTCGCGCTGTTCCGGGGCGGTTTCGCCATCGCTATCAGCAACCCCAAGGCCATCCTTTTCGCGGCGGCCTTCTTCCCGCAGTTCATCGACCCGACAAGACCGCAGGCCCCCCAGTTCGCGATCCTTGTCGGAACCTTTGCCGTCATCGAGACCGCGTGGTACTGCACTTACGCGCTTGGCGGACGCTCGCTGAAGCGCCACCTGACGAAGCCTGCGATGAAACGCCTGTTCAACCGCGTGACCGGCGTCTTCTTCATCGGCTTTGGCCTGGCCCTGCTCGGCGCCAAACGGGTCTGACCGTCAGTCCGGGCGGGCCAGCAGGAAGACGGCGTGCTCTGCCCGAAAGTTTGCCGCCGCCGCGCTGCACTGGGCGTCGCCGGACAGGAACCACTGCCCCTCAACCGCGATACCGCGCTCCTTCAGCAAACCGCGAAAGTCATTGATCGTCAGGTGGTGGATGTTGGGCGTCTCATACCAGGCGATCGGCAAAAGGCGCGTCACCGGCATCCGTCCGTTCCACAGGAGCGAGGTGCGCACCCGCCAGTGCGCGAAGTTCGGGAAGCTGACGAAAGCCTTGCGGCCGATGCGCAACAGCTGCTCCAGCACGACGTCGGGGCGCATCGTGGTCTGCAGCGTCTGCGAGAGGATGGCGTAATCGACCGACTTGTCGGGATAGAACGACAGGTCGGTGTCCGCGTCTCCCTGAATGACCGAGAGCCCCTTGGCCACGCAGGCGCCGACATTGAGCGCGTCGATCTCCATGCCGCGCGTCGCGCAGCCTGAACCATCGCGCAGGGCCTGCATCAGAGTGCCGTCACCGCAACCGACGTCCAGCACGCTGGACGACGCCGCCACGTTGTCGGCAATCACGGCAAGGTCAGGACGCAGGCCCGCTTTCATGGCGGTGTTCATCCGATGAACCCCTCGACGACGCGATCGAGGGCCGGAACGTCGAGCAGGAAGGAGTCGTGGCCGAACGGAGCGGACAGTTCGACGAAGCTCACCGGCAGACCGGCTGCATTGAGCGCATGGACCACGTTGCGCGATTCCGCCGTGGGATAGAGCCAGTCCGTATCGAAGCTGACAAGGCAGTAGCGCGCCTTCGATCGTGCAAAGGCGTTCGCCAGCAGGCCGCCATGCTCCTCGGCAAGGTCGAAGTAATCCATGGCCCGCGTGATATAGAGGTACGAGTTCGCGTCGAAGCGGTCGGTGAACGAAAGCCCCTGATAACGAAGATAGGATTCGATCTGGAAATCGGCGTCGAACCCGAAGGTCTTTTCCTCACGGTTCTGCAGGCGCCGCCCGAACTTCTCGGTCAGCCCCGCCTCGGACAGGTACGTGATGTGCGCAGCCATGCGCGCGACGGCAAGCCCCTTCTCCGGCCCCTTGCCATGGGCGTAGTAATTGCCCTCGCGCCACTCCGGATCGGCCATGATCGCCTGGCGGCCGACTTCGTGGAAAGCGATGTTCTGCGCTGAGTGACGCGCCGTGGAGGCGAGAACCAGCACGGCACGGGTGCGCTCGGGAAAGTTGGCCGCGAGGCTCAGCGCCTGCATGCCGCCCATCGATCCGCCCACCAGCGCATGCAGGCTGTCGATGCCCAGCGCGTCCAGAACGGCGATATGCCCCTTTACCATGTCGCGGATGGTGATGACCGGGAACCGCATACCCCAGGGCAGACCATCAGGACCCTGGCTCGCCGGCCCGGTCGATCCCATGCAGGAGCCGATCACGTTGGCGCAGATGATGAAAAAGCGATTGGTGTCGATGGGCTTGCCGGGACCGACCATGCGTATCCACCACCCCGGCTTGCCGGTCTTGGGATGGTTCGAGACGACGTGCTGGTCGCCTGTCAGGGCATGGCAGATCAGGATGGCGTTGTCCTTGGCCGCATTGAGCGTGCCGCAGGTTTCATAGGCGATCCGGGCACCGGGCAGGCTCTGCCCGCCGTCCAGCACCAGCGGCAGGTCGAGATCGAGGAACCGGTTTTCGATAGGAAGAGTAGGGGCCGTCGCCATGATGGGAGACCCAATAGAGCCTCAATCGGCCTCTGTCATTAGCCGCCGCGCTGGGTTATGGGGCCGCCCGTCATGAGCGAAACGATCACCACCTCGACCGCCGGCGCGAAAGCCCCCACCCCGAAGCCGTGGATCGAGGGTATTCACGCCTATGTTCCCGGCAAGTCCAAGGGCAAGGACGGACGCCCGCTCATCAAGCTGTCCGCCAACGAGAACCCGCTGGGCACTAGCCCTGCAGCGCTGGCCGCGAAGGCGCAGGCACCGGCCCTCTACCCCGATCCTGACAGCGCGGCTCTGCGCGCCGAGCTGGGTGAGCGTCACGGCATCGATCCGGCGCGGATTGTCATGGGCACCGGCTCGGACGAACTGCTGAACCTCATCGCACAGGGCTATGCGGGGCCGGGCGATGAAGTCATCTACGTGCGCTACGGGTTTTCCGTCTACGACATCGCCGCAAGGCGCTGCGGCGCCACGCCCGTCGTCGCGCCGGACCGGGATTACGGGACCGACGTCGACGCCCTCCTCGCGCTTGTGTCGGAGCGCACGCGCCTGGTCTTTGTGGCGAACCCCAACAATCCCACCGGCTCCTACCTGCCCGCCGGTGAGATCGCGCGCCTGCACGCCGGCCTGCCCTCGGACGTGGTGCTCGTTCTGGATCAGGCCTACGCCGAATATCTCGCACCCGAGGACGAAGACGGGTCGCTGGCGCTTGCCGCCGCGCATGAGAACGTCCTCGTCACCCGCACATTCTCGAAGATCTTCGGCCTTGCCGGTGAACGCATCGGCTGGGCCACCGGCGCACCGGGCCTTGTCGCCACGCTGAACCGCATCCGGGGCCCCTTCAATGTCCCCAGCACCGGGCAGGCGATGGCTCTTGCCGCCCTTGCGGACCCGGCCTTCGTCGAGGCAAGCCGACAGCACAACCTCGAACAACGTGCCCGTTTCGTCGAAAAGCTGGAGGCGCTCGGCAACCACGGGCTTCGTCCCCTGCCAAGCCAGGCTAACTTCGTGCTGGTCCTGTTCGAAGGAGTCCTGACCGCCGAGGCGGCTTTCGAGGGGCTCGCCGATCGCGGCTACATCGTTCGGTGGCTGCCCGGCCAGGGCCTGCCGCAGGCCCTGCGCATCACTATCGGCACGTCCGAGGACATGGACGCGATCGCCGCAGCCCTTCGCGAGATGGCGGAAGACGCGAAATGACCTTTGCCAATATCGCCATCATCGGGCTCGGGCTGCAGGGCGGCTCCATTGGCCTGGCCGTACGCGAGTTCCTGCCGGAAAGCCGCACGCGCGGCTATGACCTCAGCGCGCAGCACCGCGCCCGCGCCGCGGAGCGCCGCCTGGTCGACGAGGTATGCACGACCGCTGCCGAAGCCGTCCGCGACGCCGATCTCGTCATCTTCTGCGTGCCGCCCGGTGTGATGGGCATCGCGGCCGAGCAGGTCCGCGCGGGACTTCCGGCCAATGCGCTCGTCAGCGACGTGGGATCCTCCAAGCAGGCCGTCGCCAAGGCACTGGGTGACGCTCTTCCGGAACATGTGGTGATCCCGGCCCATCCGGTAGCCGGTACGGAGAATTCAGGGCCGGACGCGGGCTTTGCTCACCTCTTCCGCAACCGATGGTGCATCGTCACTCCGCCCGCCAAGGTCGATATGGTGAAGCTGTCCGGCCTCGTCAGCTTCTGGGAAGCGCTGGGGGCCAACGTCGAGATCATGACGGCCGAGCACCACGACCTCGTACTTGCCGTCACCAGCCATCTGCCGCACCTGATCGCCTACACCATCGTCGGCACCGCCTCTGACCTCGAGGACGTGACGCAAAGCGAAGTCATCAAATATTCGGCGGGCGGCTTCCGCGACTTCACCCGCATCGCCGCCTCCGACCCCACCATGTGGCGCGACGTCTTCCTGTCGAACAAGGAGGCGGTGCTGACCATGCTGCAGCGCTTCACAGAGGATCTGACGGCCCTGCAGCGCGCCATCCGGATCGGTGACGGCGACCAGTTGTTCGATCATTTCGCCCGCACCCGTGCCATTCGCCGCTCGATCATCGAAGAAGGCCAGGACGACGCCCGCCCCGACTTCGGTCGCGGCGATCACGAAGGCCGGTAAGAACGGCGCGGCCGCGCCCCGGCGGTGGGCTTGCGCTTCAGGTGTTCAGGGCGTTGATGGCGGCATGGACCCGTGCCTCGACGTCGTCGCGCGGGAGCCCCGGGGCGATGCGCTCGCCCACCCGGAAAGTGATGGTCCCGGGCTTCTTCCAACGCCGATGGTAAAGGCGGCCGCTGTTGACCGCGACAGGAACGATCGGCAGGTCGAGAAGCTTGTAGAGCCCTGCGAAGCCCGACTGCAGCGGCGGCCTGGCTCCGGTCGGGACCCGTGTGCCTTCCGGGAAGATGGCGAGCGGCCTTCCCTGCGCTGCGAAACCGCGCGCGCTGGAGACCATCGCCCGCAGCGCCTTGGCGCCTTCCCCGCGCTGGACCACGACGGCCCCGTAGCGCCGCGCGGCCCAGCCCCAACCCGGTATCTCGGCCAGTTCGGCCTTGGGAAAGGGTGCGGGATAGAGCATCTGCGCCGGCAGATCGATCGCCTCGAAGAAGCTTTCATGCTTCAGGGCCACCAGAACGCCTTCGTTCGGGAACTCCCCCTCCACGACGATGCGGATGCCCAGTATCCAGCGCGCGCACCAGCGATGAAGCCGCGACCAGCCCCTCACGGTTCGCCGCAGCGGCTCGTCGCCGAAGAGGGAGGCCACGAAGCACGCACTGACCATGACGACAGTGCCGCCGTAGAACACCACATAGAACAGAAGCGAGCGCACCACATCCAGCGCCGTCGCTTTATCGGACTTCATCGAAATCTTTCCCAAAGGTTGAGCGCGTGGCGCGCCAGCAGCTTGTGGTATTCCAGAAACAGTATGCTGAAGCTGGGGTGCGAAGGCACGCCGTCCAGCTCGAGCCGGACGTCGGCCGGCAGCGCCCGCGCGATTTCCAGCGCGGCGCGGCGCATGTGCCAGTCCGCCGTGACGAGCCGTACGGACTTCGCTTCATGCTCGGCCACCCACTGCGCCGCCTCCACGGCGTTCGAGCGCGTGTCGTACGCGCGGTAGCCCAAAGTCACGCAGCAGCGCATCAGCTGCGGGGGCACCTTGAACTGGGCAGCGAACTCACGCGGGCGCACTTCGCGATCGACACCCGATACGAGCACGGCCGGGGACTTGCCCCGCGCCAGAACATCGATCGCGTGTTCGATCCGCCCCCGGCTTCCGGTCAGCACGATGATCGCGTCCGTCCGCACCGTTCCGGGCAGCGGACCGGGAAGCGCGACGGCGAACCATACGAACCCAAGGGCCCATATCAGCACGACGGAGGCTGTGAGACGACGGAACATAGGCGATCGCTATATAGGGGTTCGCGGATGTTACAGCATCTTTCGCAGGGCATGCAGAACGGTGAGGCGCGCGGTGAGCATGGCGAGCAGTGTCGCCAGCACCGGCACGGCCGCCAGCCACAACCAGTCGCTCCACAAAAGCGCGCCGTAATCCACCAGTCCCGCACCCAACCCCTCGAACCGCCGACCCAGCGCGAGCACGACCACCAGCGCAAGCGCGAGGCCGACAGCCCCGCCCCCTGCGGCGTCATACCCGATCGAGCGCTGGAACACCCGGGCGACCTGTGCATCCGTGCCGCCCAGCAGATGAACGATCTCGATCGTATTGCGGTTGGTGCCCAGCGCCGATCGCGCCGCCAGAAGCACCGCGGCGGCAAGGGCTACCGCCAGCAGCGCCACGACGACCATCGCCAGCACCTGCAGCGAGAGCATGGCCTCGAACACAGGCTTGAGCCAGTTGGACTGTGCATCGACCCGTGCGGAGGGAGCGACCTGCTCCACCCGCTGTGCGATCTGCGCCAGCTTCGCCGGCGTAACCGCACCCTCGAGACGTACGTCGATCAGGGAGGGAACCGGTATGCCCGGCATACCCGCCGCAGCCCCTGTCACGCCGGTTCCAAGCCACGGTTCTATCAAGGCATCGAGTTCGGCCTGCGGAACCTGCCTGAACCCTGCCACCCCCGGCATCGTTTCGATCGCCCTGATCGCCAGCGCCGCCTGCTCCGCGCGGACCTCCGGGCGCGGCTCGATGATCTGCACCGTCACCCCGCCTTCGATTTCAGCCCTGGCCGCCGACACGGCGTTACCAAGTGCGAGGCCGGCGGCGAGCGCGATGGCGGTCATCGCCACCATGATCGCGATGACCCACGGCATAGGCCCTGACATGCGCCCCTGCGGGATCAGCTCCACGCGGCCGCTTCCCGCCAGCCGGCGCATCCATCCCGGCCGCACGGTCACGTCAGCTTCCTTGGCGGATAGCGCAGGGCGCCCGTCGGATCGGAGAGACGCCCCTTGTCCAGCCGCATGATGAGGCTGTCGGGCACCTTGCGAAGCAGGTCCAGGTCGTGTGTCGCCACGACCACCGTAGTGCCCTGCCGATTGAGCATATCGAACAGCCGGATCAGCTTGGCCGCCATGTCCGTGTCGACGTTGCCCGTCGGCTCGTCCGCGACCAGCATTGCCGGGCGGGCGATCACGGCCCTGGCGATCGCCACGCGCTGTTGTTCGCCGCCGGACAGCGTCGCGGGCGGCGCGTCCATGCGGTCGGCAAGCCCCACCCATTCGAGGATGTCCCGCACGGGACCGGCAAGATCCTGCTCCGAATGGCCGGCCACCCGCAGCGGCAGCGCCACATTGTCATAGGCGGAAAGATGATCGACCAGCCGGAAGTCCTGGAACACGACGCCAACCCGCCTCCGCATGACGGGCAGTTCCGCGCGCGGCAGGGTGATCACATCGGTACCAAACATCCGGATCCCGCCTCGGGAGGGCCGCTGGGCAAGGTAAAGCAACCGCAGAAGCGATGTCTTCCCGGCCCCGCTCGCCCCCGTCAGGAAGTAGAAGCGCCCGGCATGGAGCGTGAACGTCAGGTCGCTCAACACCTCGCGATCGGTGCCGTAGCGCAGGCCGACATTGTCGAAGTGGATGATTTCGCCGTCTGCGGTCATGCTCTTGAAGGATCGTGTTGCAGTCGTACCGAACGGGCGACAAGCCTCTATAGCGAGACGCCTGCGCTCGCAAAAGGCATGTGGAAAAAAGGGTGGTCCGACGCGATGCCAGGATGATGGCGCTTGTCGTGCCCGGACAAGCCGTGCTTATGGGAAGGTCATGATCATAGCCTGTCCCGCCTGCTCCACGCGCTACGCCGTTCCGGACAGCGCCATCGGCGTGGAAGGCCGGACGGTACGCTGCGCGAAGTGCCGCCACAGCTGGTTCCAGCACAATTCGGAGGATGCAGGCCAGCCGGCGCCCGCTTCTGAAGCCCAGCCACCCGCAGCCCAAACGCCTTCCGCCCCGACGCCTTCCGCTCCGATGCCGACTGCTCTGGCGCAGCAGCCTGCATCGGGCATACCCGACACCGCCCCGCCTCCACGCCCGACGCCCCGACCCGCCGTCGTGATCCCTCGCGCCGCAGCCGATCCGGGGGAGGCCGCGCGCGATAACGCCCCGCCGCCGCCCCGTCGAACGAACCCGCCCTTCTACGACGACACCTCCAACAAACCCTACGCGGACGAGGGCCCGTCGAACTTCGACTTTTCCCCGCCATTCCGTCCCCGTCGCAACTGGAACCGGATCGGAACCTTCGCGGCGGTGGCCTTCGCTGTCGCGACGCTCGGGATTGCGACGGCGGTAGCCTTTGGCGGGCTGCCGGACTGGCTGCCGGTGCCCCGCCCGACCTTCCAGCAGGCGCAGCCCGACCTCAAGCTCGACTTCCCCCGCAGTCGGCAGGATCGCAAGCCGCTGCCGGACGGAACGGAATTCTTCAGCGTCAGCGGCACGATCACTAACATTGGCGCCCGTAGCCGGAAGGTGCCGTCGCTGCTCGTCGTCCTGCGCGACCGGCGCGAGACGGTAGTCTACGAGAAGGAAGTCGTGCCTGCCCGTCGGGAGCTGGCTCCGGGCGAGACGATCACCGTGAACGAGGCGCTGATCGATATTCCGAAGGCAGCCGCTGCGGCGGAGATCGGCTGGAAACCCGACTGATCGGGATGACCCGCGCCGCTGGGCGCGGCGTGACAAATCGTTCATTTGCCGCCAGCGGATCGCCCCCGCAAAGACCTTGAGAGGGCATCAACCCTCTCGAGGGCGATCAATCGTGAAGCGTGGGCAAGCTTGAAGCGCAAAAGCGGATGGACGGCAGGTCGGTTCCTCCCGAAGGCCGGCCGCGTGCCCGTCCTGCTCTGCATTTTCGGAGCCTGTGCAGCTTCGGCCGCGCAGGCGCAGGAGAGGAGCACGGCCGATGGCGCGATCTCCGTACAGAAACGCGCGCGTCCCGATCTCGATCCCTCTCCCCTTCGCTTCGGCGGGTTCGAGGCGCTTGTGTCCTTGGAGACACGGCTGACCTATGACGACAATATCTATGCCTCACGCAAAAATGTTGTCGACGACGCCCTGGCGGCGGTTGCAGGCGACGTATCCGCCCGCTCCACCTGGAGCCGCCATGCTTTGGCGTTCGATGCGTCTGCTGCTCTGACACGCGGGCTTTCCCAGGACGACGAGAACACCGGGACATATGAGGCGCGGGCATCCGGCCGGCTTGATTTGGGGGTGGGAAGCCAGGTCACCGCGCAAGCCGGGTACGCGCGTGCCTACGAACCTCGCGGTTCCATCGGCGACGTCGACCGGCGCGGCCCGCGAACAGCGTACGACACCGTCAATCTGGAACTTGCCGCCAGCCACGCCACAGGGCGCCTGACACTGGAAGCAGAGGCGGGAATGGATCGATACGTTTACGGCCGGCATCCGGACTGGGAGGAGGCGATCAGCGCCGCGCGCGATTATCACACGTGGAACATCGGCCTTCGCGTGGGCTACGCTGCCGCACCGGGCATCCTCGCCTTCGCGGAAGGCACGTACAACGAGGCCCGCTACCCTGACGACCTCGCCCGGTTGGACCGCAGTTCGGATGGCTGGTCCCTGCGCGGCGGTGTCGGCTTCGGGCTTAGCCGGCTAATTCGCGGGCGCGCCGCCATCGGCTATCAGGATCAGAGCTTCGCAGACCCGGTGTTTCCTCGCATCCGCGGGCTCGATTTCAGCGCGGAGATCGAATGGAGTCCGACCCGCCTTACCACCTGGTCGATCGAGGCACGACGCTCGATCCAGCGCTCTCCTCTCGTGAGCATCGCCGGCATCCGGCAGAGCCGCTACGGCGCCCGGGTGGACCATGAGGCGCTGCGCAACCTGCTTGTCTGGGCGCGGGTCGACTACACGACCAGCGAATACTCCGGCTCGGTCCGCGCTCAAAACGATCTGGCGGGGGGGCTTGGCGGAGACTGGCTGCTGAGCCGCAGGGTCAAGCTGTCCCTGGCGAGCAACGTCCAGCGAACCCGCAGTCACGGCGCGCCGCCGCTTCCCGATCTGGCCCGCGCATTCGACCGCAGCCGCACGACGGTGTCCCTTCGGTACGCCTTGTGATCGCGCTTCAAGGCCCGGGCCTTTCAAGCGGGTCCGGATGCAGTCCTGGCGGTGCCCCTCTCCGCGCCCCGGTCTCCGCCCGCAGCAGAGCCGTGAACTCCGCAGATGGCGCTCTCAGCCGCCCTTACGGCCGACAACCGACACTGCTCCCAGAGGCGCGCGGACGGAGGCGTGGTGTTCTCCGCGTCTTTACGGCCAGGTGCTCGCCTTTGCCGACCCTGGTGCCATAGCCGCGATCAGGAGCGTCACAGGCGGATACCGGGGATCGGCTCTCGAGACATCCGCCTCTGAAAAGCCGGGTGAGCGGACGCGCGGCACGCGCAGCGTCAGAAGTGGCGCTCCAGAACCCGGATGGTGTCGCCGGGCATGACCATGACCATTTGGTTCCCGCGCAGCCCGACCGATTTTTCCGGCGCATCGGCCGTCCTGCGCAGATTTACCCGCGCGGAGTTGGCCCGATAACCGAACCCCCCTGCGGCGGCCACGGCCTGTTCGATCGTCATGCCTGCGACGTACGGATACTGCCCCGGCCTCTGCACTTCGCCAAGTATGTAGTAGGGCCTATAGTTCAGCACTTCCATGCTGACCCTCGGATCGGTCATGTACCCATCCGCCAGGAGGGCTGTCAGCACGCCCGTCATTTCCTCGACGCTGCGTCCTGCCGCGTCGATCATGCCGACCAGCGGGAAGGCGATCCGGCCTGCGCTTGAAACGGCAAATTCGCCTGAAAGGCTGGGCTCGTTGTAGACGGTCACGCGCAGCCGATCCCCGGCACCGAGCTTGTACGCCCCCAGACTCATCCGGCTTTCAGCCGCACTGAGGGGTGGCGCACTTGAAGTGGCGCACCCCTGCACGAGCAGCCCCATCGCTCCTGCGGCGATCGCAAGGAACAGAGCGCCGTACGGCTTCAAGTTCACCGTCACTGCAAAAATCTCCTCGGGCTGTGTCACGTGCCGCAACGTCACGGCACCAAAAGCCTCATTCGACCTCCATACTCCAATTACAAAAATGAAAGTCGACGCACCGCTAAATACAGCTGCACAATTTTCGCTGAAGGATTCGATATCAGTACGCTTCTTGTGCCTGTTACATTTTTGAAAACCGTCAACTGATACTTGCGCTACAGCCGAAAGAGCGCCGACAAGCCACGCGATTCCGGCTGCCTGACATGGACCGGGAAACAGGGGTGGTAATCACGTGAATCAGTCCATTGTCCTTGCGCCCCCGCCAGGGCAGATCGCACCAACGGCGGGGACGCGCGTTCCGCACACCACGGCTGACCGGGTCGATGCAGGTGCGCTCATCGCCTTCCTGCGGCGTCGCTGGCCTCTTATGCTGGCGCTGACGCTGGGCAGTCTCGCTGCGGGGTTTGTCATCTCTGCGCGCCAGACGCCCACCTATCTGTCGACTGCGGACGTCACCCTGGACCCGAAGGTCGCGCCTGTAGCCCCGCTCACCGACGAGGACCGCCTTGCGGCGCAGGGCGCCATGGGCGAAACGTGGATCGACACGCAGGTGGAGGAGATGGCGTCGAGCCGCAACGTGGCCGCTGTCGTAAAGCGCCTCGATCTGGCTCGCGACCCCCGCTTTCTGGTCGAGGGCGCTACGCAAAAGCAAGCACGAGACGCCGCGATCGCATACGTGGAAGGCGGAGTGACGACAGCGCGCACCGGCGCCACGTACACCCTGTCCATCAGCTTCGAGAGCGAGGACGCCCGGGAAGCCGCACGCGTCGCGAACGCCTTTGCAGAGCAGTACACGCAAGGGTCAGTCACGGAAAAGGAAGCCGCCGACGCGCGGTCGCTGAAGGAAATCGGCAGCCGCATGGAGCAGGCGCGGCGGCAGGCTTCGGACGATGCAGCCGCGCTTGCGCGCTATCGGCTGGCATATAACCTGCCCAGCACCAGCGACCGCTCGCTGACGGAGCAGGAAATCTCCGCTTACAACCAGGAAGTGACGTCAGCACGGGCGCAAGCGGCCGAAGACGCCGCCCGGCTCGCGATCGCACGCCAGCAACTCGGTTCCGGCTCGAGCGGCGAAGACGTGGGTGAAACGCTTGGATCTCCCGTTATCGGTTCGCTGCGCCAGCAACAGGCCCTGCACGCCGCCGAGATTGCATCGCTCTCCAGCAAGTACGGTCCCCGCCATCCCGACCTGCAGCGCGCCCGCAGTCAGCTTCAGGCCGTGGATGCGCAGATCCGCGACGAAATCGGCCGGGTTATCTCCAATCTCTCCGCCAGGGCCGCCGTATCGCAGCGCCGGGCGGAATCGCTCAGCGGTTCGCTTCAGGCGTCCGAAGGCGCGCTGCGCCGCGACAATATCGCCATGGTTGCCCTGCAGGATCTGGAGCAGCGCGCGCAGGCCTCGCGCCAGCTGTATGAAAGCTATCTCGGCCGTCACCGTGAACTGGCCGCCCGCTCCGGCATCCGCAGACCCGAAGCCCGCGTGCTTCACCCGGCGCAACCAAGCGACGTTCCTGCCCGGCCGAACATCTTGCTGAACCTGACCCTCGCGGGAGCGATCGGGGTCGGCCTTGGCCTCATCTGCGCCCTCTTCGCCGAGCTGCAATTCAGCGGCTTCTCCAGCGGGGAAGAGGTCGAGCAGCGTCTGGGCCTGAACTATCTCTGCTCGATTCCGGAACTTGCTTCGGTCACAAGCCGGAAGGCGCGGGGCAACCCGGTCGACGCCGTGATAGACCAGCCCCGGTCGGCTTTTGCGGAGGCCTTCCGCAATCTTCGCACCTCCATCGCCTTTTCGGTGGAAAGCCCGAAGATCATCGCCATCACCTCTGCTCTGCCGTCAGAGGGCAAGACGACAGTGGCCTTGTGTCTGGCGCGGTCCATGGCGGAGGCTTGCGACGCCATCCTGCTGATCGACTGCGATGTGCGCCGCCGGGGTGTCAGCCGCTGGATCGGCAGCCCACGCGCGGTCGGCCTGCTCGAGGTCCTTCGGGGGGAGGCCAGCCTTGAGGAGGCAGTCGTGACCGACCCGCGCACCGGCCTTGCGATCCTGCCGCTCAGCGCCGCGCAGGAGGATCACGCCTTGCTCACCGGGCCTGCGATGGACGCGCTGCTGGCCAGAGCCGCACCGGCCTTCGATGCGATCATCATGGACACGGCACCGGTGCTGCCCATGGCGGATGCAAGGCTGCTCCTGGGCAAGGCGGATGCCGCCGTCATTGCCACCCGCTGGCGCCATACGCCCGAAGCGGCCATCCGCTCGCTCCTGCGGCTTCTGCCCGGCGGCGCCGTCGGGCTGGCCGGGCTCATCCTCACGCGCGTGAACGTTCGCAAACAGGCTGCCTTCGGCCTTGACGAGAACGCCTTCTACAAGGCGTACAAGAGTTACTATGCTTAATCTTCGGCCCGTCGCCGAGGGTGAGGACGATGCGCTTCTCGGCCTTGTCCGGCAGAAGTTTCGCCGGGTGGCGATCGTCCACTACTGGCTCGTCACCATGCGCGGCGGCGAACGAGTCATCGAACGGCTTCTGAGCATGTTTCCTGAGGCTGACATCTTCACGCACGTCTATGATCCGAGCCGGGTTTCGCATGCGATCGCGAGCCGGAAGGTGACGACGAGCTTCATCCAGAAGCTTCCCGGCGCGCGACGGCACTACCAGAAATACCTCCCCCTCATGCCTCTGGCGCTCGAACAGATGGACCTGCGCGGCTACGATCTGGTCATCAGCAGCGAGAGTGGCCCTGCGAAGGGCGTCATCACGGATCCCGACGCCACGCACCTTTGTTACGTCCACTCGCCGATGCGCTACCTGTGGGATCACTACCATCAGTATCGGGACACTGCCGGCGCCCTCAACCGTGCGGTCATGCCCTACCTGTTTCACAAGCTGCGCACGTGGGACGTGGCATCGGCGTCACGCGTGGACCGCTACATCGCCAACTCGCACTTCATCCAGCGGCGTATCGCCCGCGCCTGGCGTGTCCCCTCCACCGTGGTGCATCCACCGGTCGACGTCAGCCTGTTTGATCGGTCGGAGACGGTGGAGGACAGCTATCTGTGGGTCGGCCAGCTCGTCCCGTACAAGCGGCCTGATCTTGCCGTGGAAGCCTTCAACCGGCTGGGCCTGCCCCTGACGGTCGTGGGAGACGGTCCCATGGCGGCCGGCCTCAGGCGCGCGGCGCGCCCCAACGTGACGATCGTCCCAAGGCTCGATTTCACCAGCCTGCGCAGAGTTTACGCGCGCTGCCGCGGCTTCCTGTTCACCGCCGAAGAGGACTTCGGCATCGCGCCTGTGGAGGTCATGGCTTCGGGGCGCCCGGTGATCGCCTATCGCAAGGGCGGGGCACTCGACACCGTCATCGACGGGCAGACCGGCATCTTCTTCGACGACCAGACCGTGGCGTCGCTCATGGACGCCGTGTCGCGGTTCGAGGACTGGCTTTCCGGTTTCGAGCCGGAACTGGCCATGCTTCAGGCGAGCCGTTTTGCCCCCTCGGTGTTCGACGCGGGCATACTGCGATCGTTGCTCTGACCGGAAGGCTGGCTTTATGGAACTCACCGCCGTTGGCGCCCTTCAGCTGCTACTGGCGCTTGCCCTCTTCGGCTTCGGATCCCTGACCCCGCTCTTCGCGCTCGTCGTAGCGTCGACCCTGCTGGGCGGATCGGCCGCCGTGTTCCTGCCTGCGCTCGGCGGCTCATCGGTGTCCCCTGCCCACTTCGCGCTGGGTCTCCTTCTGCTGCGTTGTGTGCTGCCGGGGGGCGTCGCACCGGGCGCCATGAGAGCGGCGGTCGAGGGCAACGCGTGGCTCGTCCTTTTCGTGGCCTATGGCATTCTTGCGGCACTGGTGTTGCCGCGCCTTTTCGAGGGCGCGCTGGACGTCACGCCGCTGCGGGGGCAGCTTCGCGAACGATACGGATCGGAGACAGCCCGCATCCTTGCTGCCGCGCCACTTCGATTCACGGCTCAGAACCTGACCACGGCCATCTACATGGCCGGGACGCTAGGCATGGCGCTTGCCGCTCATGCCGTCGTACGCATGCCGCGCGGAAGCGAGGCCCTCGTCAGGACGGGAGCAACGCTCGCCCTCGTCCACGGGATCACCGGTTTCGCCAGTGTCGCCTTGCGCGACACGCCCGTCGACACCGCTCTCGGCTTTTTCCGAAACGGCGCCTACGCCCAGCTTGATCACCGTTGGGAAGGTTTCGTGCGTATGAACGGGATCTGGCCCGAAGCCTCCTCCTTCGCCGCATTTGGCGTCGGCTGGTTCGTCTTCAACTTCGAATGCTGGTTGAGGCGGGTGGAGCCACATCTGACCGGGCCGGCTGCCCTTGTACTGGGGCTCGCCCTCCTCGCCAGCACATCGACCACGGCCTACGTCGGCCTCGCCCTGTCCGGGGGGGCGTTGCTCGTCCGCGCCGCGACCACCCCGGGCCTCATCGCCCCCGACCGACTGGCCTGGCTTTCGCTGGTCGCGATCGGCGCCGTCATCGCCGTCAGCGCGCTGCTGGTGCTCGACCCGCTCCTTGCCGCCGCGATGCGCAAACTGCTCGAGCACACGACAGTTGACAAGGCCGCCTCATTTTCCGGACGGCAGAGGCTGTTCTGGGCCCGGCAGGGCATAGACGCCTTCGTCATCTCCCACGGGTTGGGCATCGGGCCCGGATCGTTCCGCTCATCGAGCCTTGCCACTGCGATCCTGGGGTCGACCGGCGTGGTCGGCGCGGTCGCGTTCCTGGCGCACCTTCTCAGGACCCTCGGTCCTCTTGCACTCTCGACTTACCGCCCTGTCGGTGACCGGCAATGCGACATCGGCGCCTCGGCGGCATGGGCGGTGCTTGTCGGCGCCGGCGTAGCGTCTGTTTCGGCGCCGAGCTGCGATCCCGGGCTGACTTTCGCCATCCTTTCCGGCTCCGCCATCGCGCTACGCGGCCGGACGCGGCCCCTGACGAGCAGCAGCGCTGCACCTGCAGCACCCGCGCAGGCGCCCGCCTGACACTTGGGACACCCGCGTCAATCAGGATGCCTGGGTGCCGATGCTGAAGCCCCGTGCAAACTGCACCAGTTCCAGGCACCGCCTGCGGCCCATGAACGTGAGGAGCACCGCAGCATAAACCAGTGTGCCCTGCAGGATGAGAAACGCGATGGGTAAAAGGGACGCCACGCTGTCGAACGGGCCCTGCGGCATCGTGTCGGCCGTGGTCCATACCACAAGAGCCATGACCACTGCGGCGCCCACGGCAGGTGCCACGCCAACCGCCACGTCCCGCGCGCGGATGCCTGCACTCCGCTGCAGGAGGACCATCTGGAGAACCATGGTGAGGTAGGCCCTGGCGACGTAGGCCGCGGCGAACCAGACGATGCCGTAGGGCGCCGCCACCAGGCAGAACAGCAGTGTGACCATAACCTGTGTGGCCGCCAGTCGTGCGATGATGCCTGCCTTGCCGAGCACGGTCAGCGCAGGATCCGCGAAGAAGTTGAGCACCACAGGCAGCGCAAGAAGGCACAGGACGCGGGCCACAGGGACGCTCTGCTCCCAATGCTCCCCAAAAAGCAGCGGGATCAGGCGGTCCGCCATCACGCCCACCCCGGCCATGGCGGGCAAGGCGATCATCGCGGTCAGGGACACCAGCCGAACATAGCAGCGCCGGAAGGCAGGCATATCGTGCTGCAGCTTGGCGAGCGTGGGCACCGACACCGTCGAAACCGGTGTAATGGCGCCCTGCGCAATCACGTCCATGGCCTTCCAGGCAGTGCGATACACCCCGACCGTGCCGGGACCGAGAGTACGGGCGAGAATCACGTCCTGCATGCGATTGAGCGTCACGATCAGCACTTGCGAACTGGCCACGCTCACACCCAACCGCCATTGCTCCCGCAGCGTTCGCCATGAGAAGGCAAACCCCGGTCGCCAGCGAAAGGCGCGCCAGGCCACGAGCGTCCCGATGGTTTCGCTGGCGAAGCGCTGGAACACCAGCGCCCAGACACCCCAGCCGGCATCGGCCGCCCACAGCGCAAGGCAACCGCCCACGATTCCCGCGCCGAGCGAGCGGGCCGCAAGCGCCCGATGGCCGAATGCGCGCAAGGTGCGGCTCATATGGGACGCGCCGGCCGCCGAAATGGGCACCACGAAGCCCATCGCCGCGATGACCGGCGCAGCCTCGGCGCTTCCCATGGCGCGCGCCAGTGGATGCTGCAGCACAAGGCAGGCAAGTGCCACGACAACGCCCATGCCCAGATTGGCCCAGAACACCGTGTCCACCAGCTGCGGCGTCAGCGCGGGTGCCCGGTAAAGGCTGCTGACAAGACCACCCTGCGCGACGATCTTGCCGACTTCCGCCACGGCGAGGCCAACTATGAAGATGCCCAGGGTTGCCGGATCGAGGGTCCGCGCCAGAGCCGCGAATACAAGGAAGCCAAACAACTGGTCGCCGGCTATGCGCGCGATGCTCCACCCGACGGCACGAGCCGCGCGCCGTCGCAGTGCCCCGTCGCGATTGTCCTCATGCTTTATGCTCATCACCCCTTGCGTAGAATCCCCTAAGATGCGAGGCAATAGAACATGCAAATACCCGAGGAAGAGATCACGTGAATGCGGGATTAAAATCCGTTAACGACTTGATCACGAGACTCGAAGCTCACCTGCTTGACGTACTTTCTCCCCATTCTACGTCATCGTTTGCTCTTATCGACTTCCCGAACCATGCCAATGTCGGGGATTCGGCGATATGGATCGGCGAACTTCAGCTTCTGCGCCGGCTTACCGGTGCGAACCCGGATTACGTCTGCGCGTTCCACAACTTCGATGAACAGGAACTGCGCGCCGCCGTCGTCCCGGAAGGGACGATCTTCCTCCACGGCGGCGGCAACTTCGGCGACATATGGAACCATCACCAGACGTTTCGGGAGGACGTGATCCAGCGGCTGCGGGACCGGAAGATCGTCCAGCTGCCCCAGTCCATCCACTACACCGACGCAGCGCGCATCGCGCAGACCGCTCGCGCCATCGCAGGTCACCCGGACTTCACTCTTCTGGTGCGGGACGAACCATCCCTGAAGCTGGCGCAGCGCCACTTCGACTGCGCGGTGCACCTGTGCCCCGACAGCGCCTTTGCTCTTGGCCGGCGGCGCCCTCCCCCTCCGGCAATGGACGTGCTCGCCATGCTGCGCACAGACCGGGAGCGCGCGACATCGGCCCCATGGCGCCCGATGGGACTGGCTGTCGAAGACTGGCTCCTGGAGGACACGGGGGCGGTTCGCCGGGCAAAGGCGGCAGGTGCGCTCCAGGCGTGGGTTCGCCTTTCCCCGGCGAATGCCCGCGCCCGCTCCTACGAGGCCGCCGCGCGGCATCGCGTGGAGCGAGGGTTCCGCCAGCTCGGCCGCGCCCGTGCGATCGTGACGGACAGGCTGCATGTCCATATCCTTTCGCTGCTGCTGGGCCTGCCTCACGCCGTGCTCGACAATCAGTACGGGAAGATCGGACGCTTCATGGAAGCCTTCACCGGAGAAACGCCACTGGTCATCCGTGCAGCGGACATCGAGATGGCGGCGGACTGGGCACGAAGGGCGGCACGCGCGCGGCAGGCGGCCTGAAGCTCTATCCTGCCTGCACAGCGCCTTTTGCTCGCATGGCGATGTCCTTCAGCACCCTGTCTACGGTCACATGGACGTGCGGTTCCAGTTGGAGAGCGATGCTCCACGCGACCAGCAACGAAACAAGGCACGCCAGAACCGATGCGGCCAGGACGCCAAGAGCTGAGAACGCAGCGAGGGCTGCACCGCCCGTATGGATATGCGTGAGGTAAAGGGGGTACGTCGTCATTCCCGCCATGCGCAATCCCTTCGCATGGCGCGCAACCCTGAGCTCAATCGCAGACCGCCATCGAAACGATGCTCCCACGGCTGCCGCAAGGATGAACCACACAGCATAAGGCACCAGCCACTGCGCTGACAGTTCGGCCCGGCTACCCATTTCCCAGCCCGCGGTCGTGCGGACCTGAACGGCAGCGGCACCCGCACAGACCAGGGCGAGCAGGCCGTGCCGGTGCGCGAGGGTGCCCGTGCCCAGCTGCGCGCAGAGCATTCCCAGCGCGAAATACACGCCATGGCTCACAAGCAGCAGTTCGGCCAACCTCCCGCCGGGCTGCAGCCCGCCGAAAGCCGCGCCAAACCAGTATCCGGCGCTCGCAAGCCCAAGCCCCCATGGCAGGGTCCGCAGCCCCCGCTCCGGCATGCCGGATGCAAGGATTGCGCAGACCGCCGCGTAGAACGCCAGTTCGATGGAAATGGTCCAGAACTGGCCCATGATCCACGGCCCGACCGGTGCGAAGGCCACCGTTTTCAGGCCCAGCATCAGGGCTGCGGCGGGCGGGGTACGAAACAGGAGCACCGCCAGCGGCAATGCGAGCGGCGTGGCGATGAGGATTGCAGGAAGAAGACGGGCGAGACGGCGCCTGGCAAAGGATCCGGGGCGCGCCCCCTCGGCCGAGTAAGCAATCACCGCGCCCGACACCACGAAGAACACCTGCACACCGATCCAGCCGCACCACGTGAGGCCGTAGCCGGGCGGATGCGTGACAGGCGCATCGATCACGTGGCGCAGGCTGCTGCCCGGGAGCGCCCAGGCCTTGAAGCCGAGATGGTAGATGACGACCAGCATCGCAGCGATGAGCCGCACGACGTCCAGACCGTGAACCGGTCTCCGCCGGGCGGGACAGGAAATATGCGCGGTGCTCATGACCGGACTTTGGAGGCATTCGGCGCGTGGCCAAGTTAACTCGCGGTCACGGCCTGAAGGATCGTGCGGGCCTGCGCCCGCCATGAATAGCTTTCCGCTTGCCGGAACCCCTCGCTCCGCAAGGCCGCGCCAAGCTCCGGTTCGTTGAAAACCCGCCGCACGCAGCTCAGGATATCCGCGCTGTCCAGCGGATCGCAGTAGAGCGCCGCGCGGCCGCACCGCTCCGTCATCGATGGAATGGCCGACGCCACGACGGGGCACCCCAGGCTCATGGCTTCGATGGGCGGCAAGGGCGAAGCTTCGTACAGGGAGGGAAACAGCAGGCACCCGGCGCGCCGGTAGTAGTCGGCAAGGGTGTCCAGAGATGGCACCTGGCCCACGAACTCCAGCATATGCGCCACGTCCGGCGCCACGCTCGACCGCACGGGCGCGAGGATGGAACTGCCGGCTCCGACAAGGACGGTGCGTATGCCGTCTTCCCGCGCCAATGTCTCGGCCACTTCAATGACGCGCTCCACGTTCTTGCGCCGGGACAGCGAGCCTACGTAAAGCACCATCCGCTCGCGCGCGGCGGGACTGGCGCGCTCCACCCGGTCGTTGCTCCAGCCACCGTTCTGCGCCGCCACGAACCGTCGCTGCGGTCGCAGCCGCTGCAACCGTTCGGCTTCGGTCGTGGAGACCGTGACGATCTGCTCAGCCCCGCGAAGAAGGAGCGGGAGGAGAGCACTGTGCACCATTCTGTAGCGCCGCGAATAGGCTTGCGGCTGCGACAGGTAGGACACGTCGTGAACCATGACCGACACGCCTCCACCGCCGAGCACCGACGCGACAGGCGCCGTGTTCCCCAGACAGAGGAGCCGCCTGCCGCTGACCATGCGCGGCAGGACGAACTGTTCCCACGCGTGACCCGCCGCACCGCCCCGACGCTCAACCGCGATGTACTTCAGAGAAAGGCCATCGAGGTCCGCCCCCGGCTCACAGGCGAGGGCAAGTGGCACACCGATCTCGCCGGCTCCGGCCAGCCGGTCCATTTCCGCCACGAGTTCGCGCGCGACCCGCTGCACCCCGGTCACCGGCTGCATCAGGAAACGCCCGTTGATCAGGATCGCGCGCGCACTCTGCGACATCGTTGCCCCCCACTCTTGTCGCAGCCTCATTGCCGCGCCGCCTGCGATGCAGGAAGCGCCTGCATGCCTGTCGCCCGTTAAAACCCTGCAAGTTCGACGATGCAGCGTCGAATTCGAAGGCCGCCGCCTTTAGGCTGCGCCGGGTGTTGCGGGGATGGCGATGCTGCCGATTTACATCAACGGGAAGTTCTACTCCGGCGGCCTGAACGGCGTACACCGCGTGGCGGACCGGCTCGTTCGGGAGCTCGACAGGCAGCTGGAGGGTGCGGGCGGCCCCAGCGTGACACTGCTCCTGCCAACCCGGCATTCCGGCACGTGGCGACCGGCCTTGCGCACCATCGCCATCCGAGACTGCGACGAGGCGCCCTCGCAGGTCTGGGAGCAGCGCCGCCTCCCCTTCTTGGCGGCCGACGGTGTGCTGGTAAACCTGGCCAATCTTGCCCCGCTGCGGCACCGGCGCAAACTGACCCTGATCCACGACGCGCAATTCCTCTTCCCAGACAGCTCCTATCCGCTGCGCCAGAGGCTTGGATATCGTCTGCTCGCACCGCGCATCGCGCGATCGAGCCAGGCCGTTCTCACGGTTTCCAACTACTCGCGCCGCATGCTCGACGTGATGGGGGTCTCTGCCGGGGCGCGTACCGGCGTCCTGTACAATGGTGCCGACCACATCCTCGATGTGGAACCGGACGTGCAGGTGCTTGCCGACCTGGGACTGGCGCCGCGCAGCTTCGCCCTGATGATCGGCAGTGGAAAGGCTTACAAGAACAACGCCGTCGTCCTTGCCGCCTTTGGGCGTCATGCACCGCCCGGAGTGCCTCTGGTCGTCGTCGGACCGGGCCGTGCGGAGCTGGAAGCGGCCGGCCTGTCCGTTCCGCCGGGAGTCATCTTCGCCGGCACGTGCGACGATCGCCGGCTACGGGCGCTTTACTCTGCGGCACGGTGTGTGTTGTGCCCGTCGCGGACGGAGGGTTTCGGTCTCCCGCCGCTGGAGGCGATGCTTTGCGGGACACCCGTGATCGTGGCGCCCGCAGGGGCCTTGCCGGAGATCTGCCGGGACGCGGCGGTCTATGCCGATGTCGACGATCCCTCCTCCTGGCGTGACGCGATCGCCGCCCTCGATCCTGCCGCCGCGCTGTTCGCGCAAAAAGTCCTCAGCGGCATGGACCGGGCGCGGCGGTTCACCTGGAGAAGAGCCGGCGAGCAGCTGCGCGACACCCTGCTGACGATGAGCGACGCCGCGCTGCGGGATGCGGCATGACCCGCCGTCCCCCGCGCGTCTCGGTCCTCCTGCCTTGCTACAACGGGGCGGCCTACCTGGAGGAGGCCGTCCGGTCGATCCTCCTCCAGACCTTCGCGGACTTCGAGTTGATCGTGGTCGACGATGGCAGCACCGACGCCACGGCGGACATCCTGGCCAGGATGGGTCGACGCGATCCGCGCCTGCGGGTGGTGCGGCAGCCCAACGGCGGGATTGTCGCGGCTCTCAACACCGCCATCGCCCATGCCCGGGGAGAGTACATCGCGCGCATGGACGCCGATGATGTCTCTTTCCCGGAGCGGTTCGCCTTCCAGGTCGCCTGGCTTGACGCCCATCCCGCAACCGTCCTCGTTGGCGGCTACGCCGTGGGAGACCCCCGACCGACGCCTGCCAGTGTCCGCACGACCGGGGGGCGCCACGCGCGCACCGATCTGGTGGTTTTCCCCCCACGCGTCGCCGTCTCGATGCACCCCCTCATCATGATGCGTGCCACCACGCTCAAGGCCATAGGAGGCTACCGTGAAGGGTATCGGCACGCGGAAGACTACGATCTCTTCATCCGCGCCGGCACGCTCGGCCGGATCGACAACCCACCAGTCGATGTCCTGTTCTATCGGCGACACGAGGGGGCGGTCTCGATCGCCAACGTGGAAGAGCAGGAGCGGTCGGCGGTTCGCGCCGAAGTCGACGCGATCGGGCGGGCGGGCCTCACATCCCCGCCACTGCCCCTGATCGAGGCCTACACACTCCTGCGCATCTTCCGCCGCTATCGCGCGGTTTCGCGGGAACGCGCTCGCGCCCTGCGCCCCCGCATCGTGGCCAGCCTTTTCCGGGTAGGGCCCCGAGCAGTGGCGGCAAGGCGGTTTCGCCGCCTGCCCCTGGTGATGGCCGCTGCCCTGCTTCGCTCCTTCAAGGCTGCCCGAGGGGCAGTTCCTCAGGCAGCCTGCACGGCCAGAGTGGCGGCGACCCAGTTTCCGCCGGCAGATGCTGTGAACGGCCCGGGATCCTGCGCGCCGTAGCCCACCGTCCAGGCGGTCGCGTTGGTGGACTGGCCGCTGGTGCTGGAAGCCCGGGCCGTGAACCCGGCGAAACCCGCAGGCCCGGAACTGACCGCCGCCGTACCGTCCAGCGCCAGCGCCGCGATGTAGAGGCCCGCCCCGGTCCAGGCCGGCGTCACGACCGGCGGATCGGCCGCAACCGCGTTGCCTCGCGCATAGGCGGAAACCTCAACCGAGCCACTTGCGCCCCGCACCCGCAGTACCCGCGCCACCGCCTGTTGCGGCGCCGAAAGCCCGAGGTTCAGCACCTTGCCGCCTTCGGTCCCGTCCGCCGTTCGCGTGAAGATAGCCAGCAGATGCTGGTTTGCGTTCGCTGCGTAGGCGGCCCGCTGGACCCAGCCACCCGCCGTGGCGTCGTCCCAGGCGATCGCGACCGTGCCGTCGACGCTCAGCACCGCAACGAGCACATCGCCCGCCATGACCTCCGCGGGCAGGTTCACCGCGAGGGTCGATGCATCGCTGGTGCTCCAGCTCTCGATCTGGTCGGCCACCGTGATCGCAGCGGCGGCCGCCATCGCCAGTGTGACAGAGGTCTCCGCAGTCGCGCCCGTGCTATCCGTAACCCGCAGGAGCACGCCGGACACGGTGCCCGCCTGCGTGGGTGTTCCCGAGATCACGCCCGTCGCCGGGTCAAGGACAAGACCGGAGGGCAGCGGCGCCGACCCCGGAGCCAGGGCGAAGGTGAAGGGCGCCTGTCCCTTGATCACCGCAGGGCGTTGACCGGCGTAAGGCAGGCCCTGCTGCGCCGGTGCGGCGATGTACCGGAGCCCGAAGGGGATCGCCGCATACGTGGCGAGGAGATGGGCGGCTCGGACCCCGGCATGGACTTCGTTGGGATGCACCCCGTCGGATGAGTTGGCCGTGAGCGCCATACCCCGCCCCGCCGCCGTTTCCGCGTCCGACAGGACGAAGTCAGGGTCGCTGGCCACCCGGTCCACCGCATCGAAGCAGGGAAGCCCATCGTCAGCCTGCGGATCGGAACGCAGCCACGCGTTCCAGGCATTGCGCGCCTTCTCCTGCGCCGCTGTAAACGACGCGTCGGCGTAGGCTTCCTGCCAGATCACGATATCGAAACCATAAGCCCGCAGCCGTGCCGCCATGTGACGCGCCTGCCGCTTCATCGTCTCCACCGTCGAATCGGCGGTCGCGTCGTCGACGACGGAGGTCTTGATGTCGTTGTGAGCGTAATTGGCGAAGAACACATTGGGCACGCCCGGTACGACGTAAGCGGCGGAAGGCCTGTCGAAGTCATTGTAATGCTGCTCCAGGCGATGGCCGGCGATGCCGATATTGCGGAACAGGACACCGGGCGCAGAGCGGTGGTGCATGGCCGCCGTGATGGTGCGGTTGTTCGCGCCGCCGGTCCCGAAGACGATGCTGTCACCGGCGCCGAGGAACGACAGCGTGGCAGCCTCGCTCGCGCCGAAGATGGCCTTGAGGGCTTGCCTGATCCGGACCACCTCCCCCTCCGCGGGTGCCGAGGAATAGAGGACGAAGGCGCGCCAGTCCGTCCTGCCGCCGTACTCGATCGCTTCGCCGACCTCGCCGCCGCCGTCCAGCCTCGCCGCGCTGGCCGGCGGATAAAGCACCTGCTGCTCGTCGCGATGCACCGTCTGCCCCGCAGCCGTGGAGACCAGCCCCAGCACGGACATGTTCGCCACGCCCAGAGCCTGCGCATTGGTCGTCGCGGCCGAAATCGAAACGCCCGAGATCATCGGCTGCATGGCCAGATTGCCGGCGATGCGGGCGCTGGTGAGGCCGTATTCCGTTGCTCCGGCGCCGAAGGCCCAGTAACCGCAGGTGGCGGCCTGTCCGGGCGTGCGCGCCACCATGAACACGGCGCAGTCATCCCGCTCCATGGTGAGGGACGGCGGGATCATCATGGGGCAATCGGTGTCGTAGTTGGTGATCGTCGGCCCGCCCTCTCCCAGCCAGAGCTGCGGCTGCGAGGACGCCTGCGGCTGCGTGAGATGCCGCCCGCTCCCGGTCTGGTCGTAGATCACGACGAGGCGCAGGGATGACACTCCTTGGAATCCGGCCGCCGCATCGGTGTCCAGCGCCTGACCTGCAAAGCCGATGTCGGCCTCCGCTCCATCGGACACTCGCCGCACCCGCACGGCCGGCCCCGCGTAATCGGCCACCATCCTCCCCAGCCCGTAAGCCGCGGCAAGGTTCGAGGCGGCTGGCAGCCAGGTTCCGGATGGCTGCGCCCGCGCGGCCTTGAGCGTCAGGGTGTACTCGGCCGCCCGCTCCGCCGCGCCGGCACCGGCAACCTCCCGAATTCGCGCAATCTGGGTTTCGCCGGGGAAGAGCGGTATCTGCGCTGCGAGACGCTCACCCGACAGGGAGAGGTTTGGATGGCTGCCGGTTTGCAGCGCCAGTGTCGAACCGGCGCCGAGCAGGCGTTGAAGGGTCAGAAGAGCACCGCTGCCAGTGACGATGCGCGTGATGTTGGCGATCCCGTTGCCACGGCCGCCGGACACGAGGCGCGCCATGCTCACGCCTCCGCGATAAGGTCGGCGGCAGTCGTTCCGGTGGCACGGACGAACAGCGCCCGCACGGCCACGTAGCTGGCATCGGGCAGGTTTCGGTACGTGACATCGGTTTGCCCGTCGACGCCGCGCAGGACGATGTCGCCGCCGGTGCCGACGTAGATTCCCCTGGGCACCAGCGCCAGCGCCTGAGTGTCATGAGGAACGATAGGATAAGGCGCGCGCGAAGGTGCGAAGGGCGCGTCGGAGTGACTCTCGAAAGGATCGGACATCGCATAGTTCCCGGATTGGAGAGGAGGAGCGCGCCGTTTTTCACGCCGCGATGTTTCCTTTATGTTCCAGCCAGGGCGATGTAGGAAAGTGGTTTCTTGCGTAGTCAGACGGTCAGATTTCCCGCCGCCCGCCGCGCCATCTCCTCCCGAACACTCTGCCGGGCCGCGCGGTCATAGGCGAGGGCCTGCTGCACTTGCGCCCTTGCATCGCCGGTATCGTCACGGGCGCGAACCGGGACCGCAAAGGGATCGGCGACACTGCGGACCTTGGCCGTACCGTCATCGACGGCAATGACCGGCGCATCGGCGAGGATCGCGAAAATCAGCGCATGAAGCCGGTTGGTGATCACCAGGGCAGCATTCCTGTACAGCCGGAAAAGCGCTTCGAGATCATACCCGTCGTGCACGCCGATTTTAAGGTCGGACCAGCGGCTCACAAGCCGGGCTGCGACCGCCTTGTCCATATGGGCCCGGGGATCATGGCAGGCGATCACGACATGCACGCCGGGCAGCGCGGTCACCGCCGCCCGAACGATGGCGTCAGTCGCGGCGCCTTCGAACGAACGGCCTTCGCTGCCATCGGCGCACGGGGCGATCACCAGCCATGCCTGCGCGCGGGGAGGCGCTTCAACCGCCGGACCGGTGCCCGTCTCCAGGAGCACCATGTCCGCGTGTACCGCGCAGTCCTTGTTCGGCAGGAGAGCCTTGAGGTTTTCCGTCGACGCCGTGTCGCGAACGTGGATCGTCTTTGCGGCGCCCAGGATGCGGCGCCACCAGAACCGATGATGCGCAGAGCGGATGCGGCTGATGCCGAGGCCCCGCGTCGTCAGGCGTCCTCCTCCCAACCTTGCGCTGATCACCGCCAGCCACAGGCCGAACAGCGCGGCGCAGGACACGTTGTCCCGCACGAGCTGGCCGCCGCCAAAGACGATCTCGGCTCCGTAACATCGACGGGCGCAACCCAGAATCCTGCGCCCGGCAATCAGTTCACCCCCCGCCGCCGCCACCTGCCTTTCGATTTCCGGAGGAAGCGCGGCCCAGCGGCGGACCAATCCTCCAGCTCCGCACGACAGTGCCAGGTTCTGCAGCAGAAGCTTCAGGTCCCCGAGATTGTGCAGGTCGCCACAGACGAATACCAGCCTTCGAGCCATCGGCCCTGCTCCCCCACCCTCGGCCGGAACCGTCGTCACATCTCGAGGATGCGACGCGGATCGACCCGGCCCCTCAGCCAGTCGAATATCGCAAGGGAGTTGCCGAGCAGCCGCCCGCGCCTGTCGATGGACCGCTCCGGTCGCAGGCTCCGCACCAGGTTGGACGCAAGATTCTGCAAAAGGAGCCGGTGCCCGAAACTTCGGCGGATTGTACCCTTGCGCCGCAGGTAGATGATGTTGGCGACCTGAGAGTACCCGAGCCGCTTACCTGACGTGCGTCCTCCCGTGACCCCCAGATGAACGCCGGTTACCGCGCCGGTCGAAACCTGCCGCCCATGGCGGCCGAGGCGCCTGGTGAAGTCGATGTCCTCCTGCCACCCATAAAGCGGCAGGTTCTCGTCGAACCGCATGCCCTGCGCGGCGCTCATGCGGATTGCCATATTGCAACCGTAGAGTTCGTGCCGGTCGCGCAGCTGGAGGCTGTCCCGAAGCGGCGCAGCGGCAAGGATACGCTGCGCTTCCTCGACGGTGAACCCGCCGCCGCGCACGCCGTCGGCGCGCAGTTCGCCCGTGATTCCCACAAGATCCCGATGCGTTGCGAAAAGCGCCTCCACGTTCGCCAGATAGTTGGGTGCGGGCACGAAATCATCGTCGAAGAAGACCACGATGTCGGCCGTGCCTTCGACCGCTGCCAGTGCCGTGTTGCGTTGACGGCAGAGACCTTTCGCGGCGAAGAGCACCCGCGCGTTGCAACGTGCGCTTTCCAGCCCGGCCACGTCATCCGGGCTCACCGCGATCACGAGCACATCATCGGCTGGACGGGTCTGGTCCGCCAGAAGGTCCACCGCCTGCCGCACCGCCTGCGCCCGTCCCACCGTGGCGATCACGACATGGATGATGGACACGCCTTGAATAGCCTCCGGTTGAATGCCGACCGCCAGAAGGTGCAGGAGGTCGTGCTCACGAAGTCGTGCTCACGACAATGCCTGCACCGCCTGTTATCCCGCTGGGGAGCAAGCGATAGGAGCATGGTTTCGAACCGTATTGTTAAAATGCCTTCACCATCTGCGAAGACGTGTCGGCTTCTGTTACTTAAGCGCCATCCCGCAGCATCTACGGCATCGCGGCAACCGTCCACGCCATGGAGCCGCCTTGAGCATGACTTCCCTGCCAGACGCTGCCGAAAGGACTCTGCCAAGGGGCAGGTCCTTGCCGGTTCCGCGGCGGGTGGTCCTCTTCAACGTCAAATACAGTCCGAATCTCGGCGACGGCCTGCTGAGCGAGTGCCTTGAGCGCGAACTGGGCCGCGCGTTGCCCGGCTGTGACGTCGTTTCCGTCGATCTCGCAGGCCGAAGGCACTATCCCCTCGTCCATGGGCCGGCACGCGGCGCCGTACTCGCCCTGCTTGAACGGTGCCCGGCATCGCTACGCCGCCTGCTGGCCGGAGCCATGCTGCACCTGCTCCTCGCCTTCCGGCTTCGCGCACACTATCGCCGGGCTCTCCGGGGTGCCGAGGCCGTCGTCGTGGGCGGCGGCAATCTCTTCACGGACGCCGATCTCAATTTTCCGGTGAAGATCTGGGGCGCGCTTGGCGAAGCGTCCCGCAAGAGCGTCCCCGTCGCCGTCTTCGCCGTTGGCGTGGCGCGCACGTGGTCACGCCCCGCCGCCAGGTTGTTCGGCGGGGCGCTCGGTCGCACAGCGATCGTGGCCGCCTCCGTCCGGGACGAGAAGTCGCGCGAAACCTGGTCCTCGCACTTTCGGGGGACGACGGCACCGCTACCCGATGTCGTGGTCGATCCGGGAGTGCTGGCGAGCCTTCATTTTCCTGTTGCCCTCCGCCGGAAGGGAAGCCGCAAAATCGGCCTTTGCGTGACCGACCCTCTCGCGGTTCGCTATCATAGCACCCGTGCGTCTGCGGCTAATCTGGAAGCATGGTATCCTGCGGCCCTGCAGTCCCTCGTGGCCCACGGCTTCGAGGTTGCGCTGTTCACCAACGGCAGCCCTGAGGACAGAGGATACCTCTACCGCCGGTTCGAGGAGTGGATCCGCCGCGCGAAAGGTCCGGTCACTCTCAGCCGCAGCTTCGACGATCCTGCAGCGCTGACCACTTTCGTCTCGGGGTGCGACGGCATCATCGGCCACAGGATGCACGCCTGCATCGCGGCGTTTTCCTTCGGTGTTCCCGCCGTCGGCTTGCGCTGGGATCCCAAGCTCGACAGCTTCTTCGACATGTCGGGCCGAAGCGCTCACATGCTGGACCCCGCCCGCGTCAGTGGCCGGGAAGCGGGAGAACGCATCCTTGCCGCGCTGGCCGATCCTTTTGACCCCCGGCCGCTCATCGCACGCGCGCAGGCACAGGTCGCGGGCCTCGCCGCCAGCCTGCAAACCATCCTGGCGGAACGAGCGCTGGCCCGCCGATGATCGAACGCATCGTCCAGATCAACGATCTCAGCGACCCCAAGGGCGGTGCCAGCAAGCTCGCCGTCGATGCGGCCTGCGCTCTCGCCGCGCGCGGTCACCAGGTGACCTTCATCACGGGGGATGAGGGTTGCAGCCCGCGTCTGGATCGGGCGGGCGTGGAGATCGTCGCGCTGGGACATGAGCGCCTGCTTGCGCGCGGCCGACTGCGCGGAGCGGTGACGGGGCTCTGGAACCGGGCGGCACAGGCCATGGTGCGCAACTGGATCGACGCCAATGATACAGGCCGCACGGTCTATCACCTTCACGGCTGGTCTCAGATACTCTCGCCTTCCGTATTCAGCGCCCTTGAGCCAGTTCGCGGACGCCTCGTTCTCTCGGCGCACGACTTCTTCCTCGCCTGTCCGAACGGCGCCTTCGCCTCGATGAAGTCAGGCGCAGTCTGTCCCCATGCCCCGTTGAGCCGAGCGTGTCTCACCACGCCGTGCGATCGGGATGGATCGGCGCAGAAGATCTGGCGCAGCGTGCGCCATCTTCTCCAGCACCACGCGTTCGATGCGCCCTCATCGCCGCCGATCCTCGCCATTCACGAAGCCATGCGGCCCTACCTTATCCGAGGTGGCATCCCATCGGGTGCGATCACCGCGCTACCCAATCCCGTCACCCCGTTCTCGAGCGAACGGATCAAGGCGGAGAGCAACAGGGCGGTGCTATTCGTTGGCCGCCTGGAGGAAACGAAAGGGCCCGATCTGGCGGCCGAAGCCGCCGCGCTGGCAGGGGCGCCGCTGACGATCGTTGGCGAGGGCCCGCTTGCCGCGAAAATCCGAGCGCGCCATCCGAGGGCGCAACTCCTTGGACGGCGCAGCCCGGAGGAGATCCGGGCGATCGCCAACGCGGCCCGGCTGCTGGTCATGCCCAGCCGCTACCCTGAACCCTTCGGACTTGTGGCGATGGAAGCGGCCTGGAGCGGGTTGCCCGTGCTGCTCGCGGATACGGCGCTGCTGGCACCGGACCTGGTGCGATGCGGCGCCGGACTCGCCGTGGATCCCCGCGATACCGCAGCCTTTGCCGATGCGATCCGACGCCTCGCCACCTGCGATGCCACGACACGCGCGATGAGCCGGGCAGCGTTCTACAAGACGCGCTCCCTCGCCTTAACGCCCGAAGCGTGGATCCAACGGATAGAGCAGGCCCTTTCGGCGCAACTGCCCCCGACCGGAGTTCTTCGTCAGACGACGAGACCGACTATCGCCACCCAGATCCCGAGGCTGACGGCTGCGGCCAGCACCCACCACTTCCACACGATCGGCTTGCCGCCGATCGCTGCCGAGTGGCGCGACAGCCGTTCGGGCGACGCAGGAGCAGCGGAGGAGCGCAGCCCGCCCGCTCCCTCGTCCGTGAATTCACCCTGGGACATATTCAACCGCTTTCGTCATTCCTCGCCGTAGAAACAACCCGAACACTCCTGAAAACGTTCCAAGCCTACCACGGCGGTCCGAAAGCGTCGAGCCGCGCAGGAGATGAGGGTGTCGGCCTCTCTCCACCTCTCGAACTCGCAGGTCTCGCGACAACACATGGCCACCTACAGCTTGGCGGCATTCGGCGCCTGCGCGGCCCTCCGCGTCAGCGACCTCCGAAACTGCGACCCGAAACGCAATCTTCAGCATTCCCCCTTATTCGTTGACGCATGAGGTCACCCAATCCCACCGCCCATCATCTGGTCACCGCCGCAAGAGCCATCCTGCCGATGGCGGCCGCCATTCTGGCCTGCGGCGTCGTCCATCTGGAATGGGCGGTGTCGACGGCGGCGTGCTGGACCCTCATTTGCGGCGTGATCCTGCTGATGGCCATGCCGCGCCTGAGGGCCGGCGATGGGCTTGGCTTCCTTGCGCTGTTCGTCACCCTGCTGGAATGCATCGGCGCCGCTTCCAGCGGCATCGCAGACGCGCAGCGCTGGCAGGCGTGCATCGCCGTGACAGGCGCCATGGTTCTCCTGCTCAAGGTACAGCATCTGCGGGCGCTCGCCCGGCAGGACGGCTACGTCCCTCTTCGCCACCTTGAACGCCGCAGCGCCGTGCTGAACCGCTCGCCCGCGCGCGGGTGCGACTCCGTCCCCCCTCGACGCTCGCGCTAGGCGGCCGCGCTCATCACCGGCGTGCCCAGCCCGGCAAAGCGCTCAACCACGTCGGCTGCGGCCTGGACGGGCTTCGCGTGCTGGAAGGTCGGCGCGCCACCCGGAAGCCAGGATAGACCTTCCATCGCACTGGCCATGCGCTCGCGCTGCCAGCCGACATAGGCGGCATGGCAGGCGAAGGCGCGGTCGATGGCGGCGATCGGATCCTCCTGCGGGGTGACCACGTCGCCGAAGTGCCACATCGCGTAGTCTTCACTGTTCCGCCAGGCGACGGCATGGGCATCGACGAACAGGCAGGGCCGCGGATAGACGAGGAACTCGTAGACCTGGCTGCTGACGTCCCCGACGTACAGGTCGGCGCCGAGGGTGTAACTCATGTCATTGCAACGCATGGAGCCGAGGTCCACTTCGACCTGCCCAGGCACGGCAAGGGATTGCCAGTGGCGTCGTCTGGCGGCGGACCACGTGCGCGCCAGCCGGACATGAGGCGCCACGATCAGGTTGTAGCGTCCGTCGGCGACCACCGCATCGACCAGCTTTTCTCCGAAAGCGTGGATGGAGGAATGAGCGGACGAGAAATGCGGATTGTAAAGGATCGTGCGGCGCTCGTTCCGGAACAGCGGCGGACGCTCTGCGGCACGGGCAAGGACGGTGGAAAGTTTGATGGGGCCGGTCACCGTACACTTCTCCGGCGGCACGACGCCGCTCTCGACCAGCCGGTCCCGATCCTTGTGGCCTGCGACCATGACGTGCTCGAACAGGCGGAAACGATCCTCGAACCCCACCGCACGGTCGCCCGCGCCATGGGGAATGTGAAGGATCGGCGGACAGGCACCCGAAAGCCGTTTCAGAAGCGTGGATGTGCGCTCGGCGCAGAGGATTACGGCGGCGCTCCGCACCCTCCCGGCCCAGGCTATCAGCCGAGCGCTCTTGTGCATGCCTTTGGGCAGGAGCGCGGCGCCGGCGGGCAGATCCATGACCACCACCTCGGGCAGCGGCTCGCCACCTGCCTGCTGCCGCGCCGCCTGCGCCTCTGCGTCGGTGGATACGAAAAGCCGCACGCAGCCGGGGTGCCGCCGCTCCAACTCGCAGGCCACAGGCAGGATATGCCCCAGCTGATGAACGCCTCCGATGGCAAGCACATGAACAGGACGGGATTGAAAAGCGGAACTGGTCGCGGACATCCGGCGCCCCTTGCCGAACCGAAATGTTTGCAGAGTGGGCGCATCATGTAGATTTGCCCATGTGATGATTAGCCGTTGCCCCGGCGGGCCAAAACTCGACGCCGGAACAGCTCCGGGTTATGGATGCCGCCTGATGCATATACTTCTAGTCGAGGACGACGCCGCCCTTGCCGCGCACATCATGGCCGGCGTTCGGGAGGCCGGGCACGTGGTGGAACACTGCGCGGACGGGCGCGACGCTCTCGTCCGCGCGACATGCGAATGCTACGATGCAATCATCCTCGATCGCATGCTGCCGACCCTCGATGGCCTCAAGATCCTCGCGGCGCTGCGGGCGACGGACGATGCGACGCCCGTGCTCATCCTCAGTGCTCTGGGGGATGTGGATGAACGAGTGCGCGGTCTGCGGGGCGGCGGGGACGACTACATGGCAAAGCCTTTCGCCATGTCCGAACTCTTGGCGCGGCTGGAAACCCTTGCCCGCCGCAACGCGCCCGTGGCCGAGACCACCAGCCTCCTGCGGGTTGCGGACCTCGAGATCGATCTGGCCGCTCACTCGGTCACCCGCGCAGGAAGACGCATAGCGCTCACTCTGCGGGAGCTGAGGATCGTCGCCTATCTGGCACGCAACGCCGGGCGCGTCGTCACCCGCACGATGCTGCTCGAGAATGTGTGGGACTACAATTTCGACCCCCAGACCAACATCATTGACCAGCACATCAGCAAGCTGCGCCAGAAGATTTCCGAGGACAACGAAGCGGAGCTGATCCACACCGTCCGGGGCGTCGGCTACATGATGCGCGGGGCATGAGGCGGCTTCTCCGCAGCTTCTCGTTCCGTCTGGCCTTGATCTATGCCGGGCTGTTCTGCCTGTCGGTCGCACTCCTGGTCGGCACGGGTTACTGGCTGCGGGTCACGGTCCCCATGGACGAGGTGCGCGGCAGGCTGGAGCGCGAGGCCGAGCAGTTGCAAACCGCCTATGGCCGGGGTGACCTGCCCCCGCTGGCCGCCGCGCTCGAACGCCGGGCCGCTCGCCTGGACGGCCCCATGGCCTTTCACGCGTTGCTGACGCCGGAAGGGCGAACGGTCGCCGCCAACCTTCCCAGCTGGCCGCTGCAACCGCGCCGGGACCTGTTGTTCATCGAAGCCGATGCCTTCGCGGACGGGGTGGAGATCGATCACACGGCGCTGGTCCGGGACATTCGTCTCCCGAATGGCGCCCGCCTCCTGGTCGGCCGCGACGTGGAAGAACTGATCAACGAAGGCGAGATCCTACGCACGGCCGCCGTGTGGATCCTGGGTGTCACGTTGCTTCTGGGGCTTGGCGGCGGTTGGCTGATGAGCCGCGCCATCGGCCGGCGCATCGAAGCCCTGACGGTGACGGTCCGTCAGGTGATGGAGGGAGATCTCACCGGCCGCGTCCACGTTCGTGGCACGGCAGACGATTTCGACCGGCTCGGCGAAACGCTGAACATGATGCTGCACCGCATCCAGACCCTCTTTCAGGCCGTGCAGCGCGTGTCGGACAACGCGGCTCACGAACTGAGAACCCCTCTTGCCCGGCTGATCGGTCGGCTCGAAGCGTTGGAGCACCTGGCGCCTGATGCCTCGCCGGCGCGGCTTGCGGCAGGAGACGCCATCGTCGAGGCCAACCGGCTGCAGCAGATCCTTTCCGCGCTCATGCGGATCTCGCGCCTGGAGAACGGGCGTCATCCTCTTCACCTGCAACGCACGGACGTCGTCCAGTTGCTGGAGGACCTGTTCGAGTTCTACCAGCCCGAGGCAGAGCGGATCGGGACAAATCTCATTGTCTCGGCCCGGCGCCCCCTTGTTGCCGATCTGGACCTCGATCTTGTCTTCCAGGCGTTGTCGAACCTCCTCGACAATGCCCTGAAGCATGCCGGCGCAGGGTGCCGCGTAGAGATTTCCGCCATGCGAGAGGCCGGGGGGCTGGTCCTGAGCGTCCGTGACGATGGCCCCGGAATCGCTGACGAAGACGCCGCGCGCGTGACCGAGCAATTCTACCGCGCTGCGAAGGCATCGGCCGTTCCCGGCGAAGGGCTGGGCCTGAGCATGGTTGCCGCCATTGCGCACGCGCATGGTGCGACGCTTGAGCTGGTTGCGGCACAGCCGGGACTTCGTGTCTCACTCATCATCCCGGAGCACCACGCGACCGGCGCGGAGCAGAGGGGCACGATCTGACGATCATGCTTCCAGGTGTGAACCCGCGCAAGTTCCGGCTATTTCCAAGTGCGGGTGATGATCGAGCCGACCTGCACAGTGACGGTCCAGCGGATCCGACACTGACCTGCTCCCGAAGACGGCCAGCGCGTTTGCCGCACCGACCGTTGGGGGGGAGGTGATCAGATCCGAATGCGGCATGATGCACGCCGCCACCGCGCTGATACCTACACACAGCGCTCCCGGTTCGCAGAAAACACCCCGCAGCCCCGCCCGTCATGCCCAAAGACTGCGCCTGACACCCTCAGACTCATACCCATACCGAGTAAATCAGGGTGTCCAGCAGCCGCAAACCAACGCCGAAAACCGGCAGAACTGCGCGCGTTCGCACAGGCCGGGTGCCCGAAGGCAATGATCAATGCTATTCAGAAACTGCCTGGTGCGGTCGAGAAGACTCGAACTTCCACGGGCTTTCGCCCACAACGACCTCAACGTTGCGCGTCTACCAATTCCGCCACGACCGCTAAATCAACGGGGAAGGATTTGCATCCGCCCCGTGGCAGGAGCGCGCCATTAGCAAGGGGATTGGGATCTAGCAAGCGGCTCGTGAAGATTATTTTCGAAAAAAGGCATTTTCTTTTCGCCCACTCCTGCGCAGCCGCTGCACGGACCGCCACCCCGGCTCAAAGCATCCGCCGCAGAACGCCGTCCTTGAGGATGAAATGATGGCGAAGGGCTGCAGCCACATGCCCCAGAACAAGCGCAAGCATCAGCCAACCCGCCGTCTCGTGGAACTGTGCGCCAAATTCCTGCAGCACGCTGCCCCGTGGGACAGGCAGCTTGGGCCATTCGAACAGGCCGAACCAGGAGATCGGGTACTTGCCACCCGACGACATGATCCAGCCGCTCAGAGGCATGGCTATCATGAGGAGGTACAGCAGCCCGTGGACGCTGTGGGCGAGCCCCCTCTCGAGCCGCCCCATCGTGGCGGGATAGGCAGGCGCCCGCCAGGTCAGTCGCCAGCCGAGCCGGATCAGGGACAGCGCAAGCACCGTCACGCCTGTCGCCTTGTGCACCGGCATGATCGGGACGACATCGCTCAAGCTTTCCTTGAGCAACCCGCCAGCAAGGTTTGCGACGATGATCACGGCGGTGATCCAGTGCAGGGCCCGCGCGCCCGCATTGTACTTCGCATAATCCATTCACAGGCTCCCCTTGCAGCAGAACCGCGCGGCTAACCCATGACCCTTTTCAGTGTCCACAAGTGAAGCACTGGAAAGGCGGGCCGGCAACACCTACTCCAGCCGGATGAGCCGTATCCCGCTGCGCCCGCGTGCCGCTTACCGCACCTTCGTACCGATCACGACGCGATGGCACGACAACGATGCCTATGGCCACGTGAACAACGTCATCTACTACGCCTTCTTCGACACGGCAGTGAACACCTGGCTGATCGAACAGGGTTTGCTCGACGTTCATGCCGGCGATCCGATCGGGCTCGTCGTGGAAACGGGCTGCCGCTATGCCGCGCCGGTCCACTTCCCGCAGACGCTTAAGGTGGGGCTGGCGGTGGCGTCCCTCGGCACCAGCAGCGTGACCTATCATCTCGGCCTGTTCGTGCAGAACGAGGAGTACGCGGCTGCGGAAGGCCACTTCACCCATGTCTACGTCGGCAGGGAGGACCGTCGGCCGGTTGCCTTGCCGTCACCATGGCGCCAAGCGCTCAGCGCTCTTCACGCCCACCAGTCCACCGCCCGGGGCGAGCCAGCGCGCTGCGCCTCCAACGCAACCTCTGGATAAAGCATCGGGGTTGCTTGCCCTGCCCCCCGTGGCTTTGGCAGGAGCCTCCGCGTGAGCGCCAACATCCTTATCGGCACCGCCCCGCGCGGCGAACCGGTCGAAATCGACATCAAGGAACTTCTTGCGACCCGCCTGCTTGTCCAGGGCAATTCCGGGTCCGGCAAGTCGCACCTGTTGCGCCGCCTGCTTGAGGAAAGCGCCTCCATCGTCCAGCAGGTCGTAATCGACCCGGAAGGCGATTTCGTGTCGCTGGCGGAGGAGTTCGGCCACGTCGTGATAGACGGTTCGGCCTATGGCGAAGCGGAGATCGCCCGGCTGGGGGCCCGCATCCGGCAGCACAGGGCATCGGTCGTCCTGGCGCTCGACGAGCTGGAAATTGACCAGCAGATGAAATGCGCGGCGCAGTTCCTCAACGCCCTGTTCGATGCGCCTCGCGAACAGTGGTATCCCGCGCTTGTCGTCGTCGATGAAGCGCAGATGTTTGCACCGGCTGCGGCAGGCGAGGTGTCGGAGGAGGCACGCCGCGTCAGCCTTGCCGCGATGACCAATCTGATGTGCCGTGGCCGCAAGCGCGGGCTGGCAGGCGTGATCGCCACCCAGCGCCTTGCCAAGCTGGCGAAGAACGTGGCGGCGGAAGCCAGCAACTTCCTGATGGGCCGCACTTTCCTTGACATCGACATGGTGCGCGCGGCTGACCTGCTGGGGATGGAGCGGCGGCAGGCGGAAACGATCCGCGATCTTGCCCGGGGGCAGTTCCTGGGCCTCGGGCCTGCGATCTCGCGAAAACCGGTGTCCGTCAACATCGGTGCCGTCAAGACCGGCGCCAAGTCGGTCACGCCGGGGCTGGCCCCGCTGCCCACTGCCACGACCGAGGAACTGCGGGAGCTTCTTTACGACAACCTTCATGTCGAACCGGAACGGACCGAATTTCATCGCCCCGCCCCCCGCGTGGATGATGCGGAGACGCTGGCGCGCCGGATTGCCGCGAACGAGCTGCTGGAACCGACAACCGCCCAGGCCCGCGAACGTGAGCGGGAGAGAGAGCGGAACGAGCCGGGAGCGGAGGAAAGCCGTGCGGCCATGATCGAAATCATGAACGCCATGGCCGAGGAGGATGACTGCACCTTCCAGTCCTCGACCACGCTGTTCCAGGACTTCACCATACGCTGCCGCATGAAGGGCATTTCAGTCCGGGGCCTTGACGCCACCATGTTCCGCCGTGGCTTCGCAGCGGCGCTTGCCGGCATCGAAAACCCGGACGATCCCCGTTGGGAAGACCTGATCAATCTGTCCAAGCATGTGCCCGACGACGCCCTGGCGCCGTTCTACGTCATCGCCAGAGCCGCGATGGACGGCAAACCCTGCCCGGACGACATGGATCTTGCCCGCATCTACGGCACCAGTTCCCCCCGCCGGGTGCAACGGCTGCTCGACTATCTGGAGAAGGACGGGCTGATCGTCGTGCGGACGGACTTTTCAGGCAAGCGCTCCGTCGCCTTGCCGGACCTCGGGGTCACGACCAGGCCGGAAGAGGCCTAGACCTACGCAACCACAGGCGGTGTCGCACAGGTATCCTTCCACCAGGCGGCCGAATCGCGTATCGGCGACGTATGGCCGAGATCATAAACCTGCGGATGGCACGAAAGGTGCGTGAACGGGCGGCACACCGGGCCGAGGCCGATGCGAACCGGGCAAGGCATGGCCGCTCGAAGGGTGAGCGGGAGCGGCTCGAAGCTGAACGCGCGCGGTCCGAACGCACCCTTGACGGCGCAAGGCTCGAGAAGGACTGATGCGGTCAACTTATCAGGAGGCCAGCGTGCGCCTTTATCATCTGGACGGCGGGGCTGAGGGCGGCGCCGTCAACACGCTGTTCTACGGCGCCCTGTCCGAAGCGATGGCGATCGCTGCCCGGCAGAGCGAGGATGTGCAGGATGGTCTGTTTATCGCCACTGACAACGACGTCGTCGCCTACCTCGACCTGCTGGACAGCTGACGCACCCGGGCTGCATCCAGATCTGAGCCCCTGAGTCGGGTAGCCTGCCCTCCTTCCTGAACCAACGCGCCGTTTCGCGGACCGAGCGCCTCCGGTCCATGTCTCGCGAGGCTCGATTGCTCCGGCGTGGATGCAGGTGCGGCAGCATCTCTCACGGCATCTGATACACTTCCTCCATTGAATGAGGCTGTTCGGCCTGGGGGGATCCGGTGCGTTGACGACGATGAACAAGACCACGTCACAAACGATTGCCGTGGCCCGTGTGCTCTGCATCGCTTGCGTTATCTACGTCCACGTGCCGCCCTACGGCACTGCGCTGACGGCAAAGCCCGATGTGCACGACCTCATCGTCTGGTTCGTGCGGGAGGTCGTGGGTCGTTCGAGCGTTCCCCTCCTCAGCATAATCTCGGGCTTTCTGGCGGCGCGGCTCTCTCAGGAGCGATCTTTCCAGCGCACTCTTGGCCGCAAGACGATGACCCTTCTGGTGCCGCTGCTGGCGTGGAACGCGATGGCCCTTGCGAAGGACATCACCTTCGCCCCGACCACAGCCATTCCGCACGCAAGCGATCTGCCGCGCCTCCTCCTGGGGTTCGACGGCTATCCTCGCGTCATCCCCCTCTACTTCCTGCGCGACGTGTTCCTGTGCAGCCTGCTGGCGACCGCGCTCCGCGTCGGTCTGCGCCTGGCGCCGTGGATGCTGATGGCGGCGCTCCTGGCGAACGCCGTCATGGATCTGGACGGGCGCATCTTCCTGTCGAGCGCAATTCCATTGTTCTACGCGATCGGGCTGGGACTGGGAGACCGGCAGTGGTCAGCCCGTGCGATAGAGGACTACCGGCGCCCCTGCCTTGCGATCGCGGTGACCGCCCTTGTCCTGATCGCGACGCTGCCGTTCATCGCGCCCGGCAGCATGATCGTGGACGAGGGAACCCCGCTCGCCGCGTTTCGGCTCATCGTGCAGCGAGCCGCCGGAGCGGTAGCCTTCTGGTGCCTCGCCGCAGAGATCGTGCGGCGGGGAGAGCACGCGCGGCCGCTGTTGCTGCTCGAACCGGCGATCTTCTTCGTTTTCTGCTCACATCCCCTGATCATCGGCCTGATCCGGCGCCTTCTGGCGCCGGAGGCCGAAGCGGCACAGGGGCCTATGACGACAGCCGCGTTCCTCGCTTCCCCGCTGATCGTGATTGCAGCTGGCCTGGCGGCGTTGCTGGCGCTGCGCCTTGGCGCGCCAGGCCTGTTACGGCTGCTCACGGCCGGGAAGCCGCCGCGCGATGATCAGCTTCGAGCATTGCTGCATGCCTTGCGTCCGGCTCGCACCACGAAGGCGACCGATCCCGGATAACCCTGTCAGAAACGGGCCTGGACGCCAGCCGCCAGGTAGTTGTCGCCGATGTTGACCTTTCCGTCGATGAACGGAACTAACGGCATTGCCGCCGTTCCGTAGGCGCGAAGGTCATTTCCGATGAACCGCGCGCCCACACCGAAGGCAAGCGCCATCGGCAGGCGATAGGTCGCCTCCACCTTGCCGAAGATCTTCGTTCCCGAATCGTCGCAATGCCCGTCGCCGACCCGCTCGCCGTCGGAGCGACGGAAGCACTGTGAATCGTCCTCGAAGTAGCCGTCGTGATCGCGCTTGTGGAAGAATACGCCTACACCCGGCGTAATGGCGAAGCCGCCATCCTCGATCACCGGCATACCCACGGCGAGTTCACCGCCCCAGCTGCCTTCGGAACGCGCGACATTGGCATCGGCGGTGATCGTGGCGGCCGCCGGCGTGGCGGCCACCGTGGCAAGAGCGCTTACAAGGAGGATAAGGTGGAATTTCATCAACGGGCTTTCATGCATTCTTCAGCGGATGAGCCCGGCTAGGATCCTTGCTCCACCGGGACAAGGGCGGGATGTTCCGTCCGTCCCATGACGGAGTCGCCCCGGCGCGTCAGGCCTGAAAGATCACCTCCGTATCCGTGTGAACCATCTGCGCGAGGCGTGCAGCGTCCCAGTTCGTCAACCGCACGCATCCGTGACCTTCGCGGCGAGCGATGGCCTGCGGGTCCGCTGCCCCGTGGATACTGTGATGCTCCCCCGGCAGGTCCATCCGAACCACACCGACCGGGCCATTCGGCCCCGCCGCCAGGTGTATCTCCTCTTCCCCAGGCTGTTTGCTCCTGCCTTGGGTAGGAAGCGGATCATGTGCACTCCCGGTCGTAATCGGGAACTGGGCGATAAGCGTGCCTCGCGCATCGTATGCTCGCAGGTAGCGCTCCGAGGTGTGGACCACCACACGCGCCGCCTGTGGCTGCGCGGCCGCGACGCCCAGTTTCTGAAGTGTCTCCATCCACCCGCGTCCGTCCTCTTCAGCCGCAGCGGGCGCCACCTTGGCGATGGCCGGTACACGGACGATACTGCCCGCGCCGATGCGAGTGCCACGACCGTTGAGGGCGACCAGCGTTTCAGGCGTCGTATGAAACCTTTCGGCCAGCGCCTCGGTGAGTGAGCGGTGGCCAGGTTGCTCACTCGGGGCCTGCTCGGCGACACCTGCCTGAAGCTTCGGCACCAACACTCCCTTCGCGAATGCATCGGGAATGATCACAAGGCTCGTGGCGGTGCTGCCCTGCCCCTTGAATAGGGCTTCCTGCGTGACGGCATCGAGCGTGCCGGTGACAGGAAGGCCGCGCGCCTCCTGGAAACCACGCAGGGCCATGCTGTAGAGCGGGCTCTGCGCTCCATCGATGACGCCCGGCGAAAAACCCATCCGGTCGAGGGCGACCTGAGCGCGCATCGGCAGGCTGTCGGCCGCTTCGGTCTCTCCGCCCCCGGGCGCGTCCGCGAAGGTCAGGGTATCGGCCCTCCTCGACTGCCCCGGCCGCGGCTCTTCGGTTCGGCCACAGGATGCAAGCAGGATGAAGCAGGAGAGGCTGAGAGGGACAAGGCGTTTCAAGCATCCACCATGTTGTGTTCTGACACATGGGAAACGTCCCGCCCTCCCGAAGGATGCCCATGAAAAAAGGGCGGTCCCCGCAGGGCCGCCCTTTTCCCGGATCTCGTCAGCGCCGATCAGCCTTCGCTGATGGTCGCCTTGACGATCTTGCCCGGCTCGCGCGGCGGCTCACCCTTGGGCAGCGCGTCCACGTGGTCCATGCCTTCGACGACCTGGCCCCAGACGGTGTACTGCTTGTCGAGGAACGTCGCGTCGTCGAAGCAGATGAAGAACTGGCTGTTGGCCGAGTGCGGGTAGCTGGTGCGCGCCATCGAGCACACGCCGCGCACGTGGGGCTCGGCGTTGAATTCGGCCTGGAGGTCAGGCTTGCTGGAGCCACCCATGCCGGTGCCGTTGGGGCAGCCGCCCTGCGCCATGAAGCCGGGGATCACGCGGTGGAACTTGATGCCATCGTAGAAGCCCTCGTTGGTCAGCTCCTTGATGCGTTCGACATGCCCGGGGGCGAGGTCGGGGCGCAGCTTGATCTTGACGTCGCCGCCACCGCCGTTGCCGGTGTCGAGCGTGAGGGTGAGGAATTCATCAGCCATTACCTGTCTCCTATAGCCGGCACCGGGGCGCCGGTCGGCTTGGGCCCCGATATAAGCCATGGCGCGCCAATGTCACGCCGCGACGCCCTGAACCGACACGTACCATCCTCCCGTTCGACGCGAATCAGCGCCGCTTCGGCAGGCTGGTCATCACGGCTCGGGGAAACTCGTGCAGCGGCTTGCACCATCGGTTGCAATTGAGGAACAGCCGCGTAGACCGCCTTCATGAGCGAAGCGGATCTCAAGGACGAAGAGCAGGCCGGCGAGGAGGAATCCGCGCGCGCCGAAGCGGCGGAGTCGGAGAGCCTGGATGAGGACAACCGGCTCAAGCCGGAGTTCGTGCGCAGCGTCAAGGAAGCGCTCGATCAGGAAGACGCCGACCGTGTCTACGACCTTGTAGAACCGCTCCACCCCGCCGACATCGCCGATCTCTTCGAGCTGGTGGACGAGCGCGAGCGCCTCACACTCGCCCGCGCGATCCGCGATCTCATGGGTGTGGAAGTCATCGCCGAACTCAACGATTGGGTTCGCGAGCTTCTCGTCGAAGCGCTACCGGCCGATGTCATCGCCGACATCGCCGAACAGCTCGACACGGATGATGCCGTCGCGATGCTGGAAGACCTCGACGAGGAAGACCAGCAGGCCGTCCTCGCCGAGATGGAGCCCGAGGACCGGGCCGCGATCGAATCAGCGCTGGCTTATCCAGAGGAGTCCGCCGGCCGCCTGATGAGCCGCGACTTCGTGGCAGTGCACGAATCGATGACGGTCGGAGATCTCATCGATTTCCTGCGCGAACACCGCGAATTGCCGACCGAGTTCTGGGAGGTGTTCATCGTCGACCCGATGCACCGTCCTATCGGCACCTGCTCCCTGTCCTGGATCCTGCGCACCCCGCGCCATATCCCGCTCTACGACGTCATGGCCCGCGATCAGACCCTGATCCCGGCGGCGATGGACCAGGAAGAGGTGGCGCTGCGGTTCCAGAAGTACGCCCTGATCTCGGCTGCGGTGGTGGACGCATCGGGGCGGCTCATCGGCCAGATCACCGTCGATGACATCGTCCACATCATTCAGGAGGAAGCGGGGGAGGACGCACTGCTGCTGTCGGGCGCAGGCGATGGTGACATCAACGAGCCGATCCTGCTGACCGTCCGCGCCCGCCTCACATGGCTGGTCGTCAACCTGGCGACGGCGATGCTGGCGGCTTCCGTCGTCGGGCTGTTCCAGGGTGCCATCGCCCGGTTCGCCCTGCTCGCCGTCCTTATGCCGATCGTTTCAGGAATGGGCGGCAATGCCGGTACGCAGACCCTCGCGGTTGCCGTGCGCGCTATCGCCACAAACCAGCTCACCGAATCCAACACGGTGCGCATGATTTTGCGCGAACTGCGGATCGCGGTGGCCAACGGCACGGCGCTGGGCCTGCTCATCGGGGTGGGAACATGGCTGATCTTCGGGAACCCGCTGCTGGGTGCGGTCATCGCCTCCGCCATGGTCATAAACAACCTCATCGCGGGATTGATGGGCATCCTTGTGCCCGTCACGCTGGACAAGTTCAACGTCGATCCGGCCGTCTCCTCCGCCGTCTTCGTGACCACCGCCACCGACACGATGGGCTTCTTCTCCTTCCTCGGCCTGGCGGTGCTGACGGGTCTGGCCTGACCGCACTCCCGATCCTATCTAGCGGCCATGCCGCTCCACATGACCAAGATCGCGTTTTCCGCCGAAAGTCCTGCTTCCCTTCGCACCTGGTTGGAGAGCCATCCGGACGAAGCGCTGATGACCACGCGCTATCTTCCCAAGCGCCACGAAGAGATGATCGGCGGTTCGCTGTACTGGATCTTCGAGCACGCGCTGATCGGCCGCTCCCCCATCATCGGCTTCGAACAGAGGCCTGACGGCCGCTGGCACATCCGGCTTGAGCCCCGGCTGGTTCCTGTCGTCACAAAACCCAAGCGGGCGCATCAAGGCTGGCGCTATCTCACGGAGGAGGACGCCCCGCGCGACCTTGCGGACGGCGAGACCGCCGGGGACGCGATGCCGCCCAAGCTCGCACGCGAACTGGCGCGGCTCGGGCTGGTCTGATCTGGCCGGATCAGGGTCTCCCCTGCGCGACCCACCAGCGAAGCAGGGCATGGGCCACGGCATGGCGCGGCGGGGCGCCAAAAGCGCGGCCGACCTCTCCGTTTTCCACCGCTTCAAGCGCATCGATCACATCGTCCCGCGTGAACCAGCGGACGTCCTCAAGCTCCGTTACATCGATGGTGATGGCCGGATCGTCCGCAAAGGCGTGGCACCCGATCATCAATGAGGACGGGAACGGCCAGGGCTGGCTGGCCACATAGGCCACGTCCCGGACCCTCACGCCGGCCTCCTCGAATACCTCGCGCGCAACCGCTTCCTCGATGGTTTCGCCCGGCTCCACGAAGCCGGCGAGGGCGGAGTAGCGCCCCGCCGGAAAGCGCGGCTGGCGACCCAGCAGCAGCTTCCCGTCGTATTCGACGGTCATGATCGTGACCGGATCGACCCGCGGGAAGTGCTCGGCCCCGCATCGGGTGCAGGTGCGCTGCCAGCCGCCCTTGGCAAGGACGGTGGGGTGGCCGCAGACCGCACAGAACCGGTGCCGCGAATGCCAACCGACCAGCGCCCGCGCTCCGCCATAGGCCGCCAGTTCGCCTGGATCGAGCACGTTCATGGCATTCCAGCTTGCCGGGCCAGCATGAGGGCTGCCCTCCGGATCAGGGGCCGGCACCTGCACAAAGCAGGCCGCATCCCCATCCAGCCCGAGGAACACCAGTTCCGCTCCGGGGCCGACATCGGCAAGGGTGCCCCAGGCAAGACCGCCACTGGCCGTCATCACGGGGTCGAGCCCGTCAAGCTTCAGAAGCCGCGCACGTGGGCCCATCAGCCCCGCGATGGCTTCGGGATCGGCGCGCACGTGATCGGCGCGATCGATATGTGAACCTGCAAAGGCAATGGGGGTCGTCGGGGTACGAAGCACGTCAGCGTCTCTCCAGAAGCGCGACGATGTCGGCTCTCAGGGCCTTCTGGAATTCGGGCAGCAGGTCGAACGCGTTGGGCGGCATGAACTGCACGAACAGCTGTGATCGCAAACCGTGGATCATGTCGACCATGCCGACGGTCCCGGCCGCTCCCGACCAGCCAAAGACACCCGCTTCAGCCCCGTGACCGACGCGGCCACCGGCGCCGAAGCCGCTTGGACCGCCAAAGGTCGCGGGCATCAACACGCCCTCGGGCAGCATGTTCGCTGTACCCACGGTCACCGCTTTTTCGCCAAGGACGCGCACGCCGTCGATGGTTCCGCGCTGCGCCAGCATGCGCAGGAATCGGTCGTAGTCGCGCGGGGTGCTGACCAGCCCCGCGCCGCCGAAGGGGAAAGCCGGCTTGTCGAGATAGATGGAGTTGCTGGCCTCATCGATCGGCACGAGCACCTTGCCAGCGGCGCCATAGTTCGTCGTAAGGCGATGGGCTTCGGCAGCGGGCACCTGGAACCAGGTGCTCGTCATGCCCGCCGGCCTGAACAGCGTCTCGTCGAGGTACTGGTCGAAGGGCTTGCCCGCGACCACCTCGATCACCCGGCCCATGAGGTCGAGGCTCATCGAATAGATCCACTGCGTGCCCGGATCGGCGACGAGAGGAACCTCGGACAGGGCCTGGGCGAAGCGGTCCAACCCCACAACCGCGGCCTGGCTGAACAGGCTGGGCACGGCCATGCGGCTGACCTGCCCCGGGACGAGACCCTTGCTCTCCATCAGCGCCTTGATCGGACCTCGCTGGATGATGGTGTAGCCGAGCCCGGAGGTGTGCGTCAGCAGGTGGCGCATCGTGATCGGGCGGGGCGCCGGATGAAGCGCGGTGACGGAGCCGTCGTACGTGTCCTGCACCATCATGTGCCGGAAGGCCGGCAGAACCTCATGAAGGGGCTGATCCAGGCCCATCCGACCCTCGTCGATCAGTTGCATCGCCGCCATCGCGGTGACCGGCTTCGTCATGGAATAGATGCGAAACAGACTGTCGGGCGTGATCGCGTCGGCGTCGGTGAAGCCTTCCGCGCCCCGCGCGACGAACTCCGTCGCGCGCCCGGGCAGCCCCAGCGATGCCACCATGCCCGGAAACTTCCCCGGCCCCACCCAGCGCTCGACCACGGCGCGCACCCCGGCCAGCATGTCCGGCCTCTCCAGCGCGTCGGCAAGTCGCGGCAGGACGGCCACAAGGCCCGCACCGAAGCCGGCCTGAGCCGCCATTCGCAAGATCATGCGGCGGTCCACCGCTGCCTTCATGCGCTCGATCATGCGTCCTCCTTCTGACCCAGCGCCAACCGCGCCGCCTTCGCAAATACCGTAGGCAATCCCGCCTCGTCCAACCGCTCGAGGGGCCACCACTCGCCCTCGCCCATGGCCTGCACGCGCGTACCGCAATGAAGGGCCACCTCGAGTTCGAGGGCAAAGTGCGAGAACACGTGGCCGACCCTGCCAGCGGTCCGCCACAAGCCCTTCAGCGGCTCCCCGCCACTTCCGTCCGCGCGCGCGTTCCAGCCGTCGTCCGGCAAGGCCCTCATGCCGCCCAGCATCCCGGTCGCGGGTCTTCGCACCAGCCATACCTCGGTTCCTGCCGCCCCGCAGTCGCGCTCGATCCAGAAAGCGCGTCCCTGCCGCACCGGCTTGCTCGTCTTCGGCGCCTTCACCGGATAGCGCCCGGGGTCTCCCATCGTTCGCGCAGCGCATCCGGCCGCAAGCGGGCACAGCAGGCAGCGCGGATTGCGGGGGGTACAGACGGTGGCGCCAAGATCCATCATGGCCTGCGCGAAGTCGCCGGACCGGCCATCAGGCGTGATGGCATCGGCTTTCTGCCGGATCAGCGGCCGCGCCGCCGGGATGGGCGTGTCGATGGCGGACAAGCGGCTGACAACGCGTTCCACATTGGCGTCCACAACGACGGCCCGCCGTCCGAAGGCGATCGCAGCCACGGCAGCGGCGGTATAAGCGCCAAGCCCGGGCAAGGCCCTCAGCCCCTCCTCCGTATCGGGGAAGCGTCCTCCACTGGCAGCCACTTCGCGCGCGCAGGCGAGGAGATTGCGGGCCCGGGCGTAGTACCCCAGCCCGGCCCAGGCTGCCATGACATCTTCGTCAGGAGCAGAGGCAAGCGCCGCCACGTCCGGCCAACGGGTTGTGAATGCGGCAAAGTAGTCCTTCACCGCGGCCACCGTGGTTTGCTGAAGCATCACCTCCGAAAGCCAGACGCGGTAAGGATCGGGGGCGGGCGTACCCGGTGGCGCACGCCAGGGAAGCGAGCGGGCATGGATGTCGTACCAGTCAAGCAGCAGCGTTGCGATTGCAGTATCCGAACTGGCGTCCATGCCGTTGCTATGGCATTGGATCGCCGGCAATGGAACGGAATAGCGGCAAACAACCGAATGAATTGAAAGCGCGCAAGCCGCGGCTGAAACCGTTCGAGCGCGCTCGCGGCGGGCCGGCGCGGCAGATCGCCGACCTCATGCCCGAAGTGGGCCGCACCGCGTTTCGCCGCTTCGGCTTCGTGCAATCCAGCGTGGTCTCCCGCTGGCCCGAGATCGTCGGCACGCGCCACGCCCGGGTCTGCGCTCCGGAATCGATCCGCTTCCCGCCCGGCGAGAAGAGCGACGGCATCCTTCAGCTCGTGGTGGTCCCCGCGCATGCGCCCGTGATCCAGCACGTGATCCCGGAAATCGTGGAGCGGGTGAACCGCTTCTTCGGCTACAATGCCGTCGCCCGCGTGAAGCTCCGGCAAGGCGAGGTTAAGACCCCGTCCGGCATGGGGCCGGGTGCTCGGCCCCGCCCTTCGGCCCCGCCGTCGCTCAAGCCGGTGCCCTTTGAACTGGGCGAATCGCTTCGCGACATCGGCGACCCGGAGCTTCGGGCCGTGCTCGAATCGCTGGCCCGCAGCATGACCGCCAGAGAGAACCAGGAAGACCAGTGATGAAGAAGATCGCGTTTCGTCTGGCAGCCATCACAGCCTGCGCCGTCCTGAGCATGGCTGCAGCCCCGAAGAGCACAGCTCCGGCAAAGTCCCCTTCCGGCGGCAGCTGGGCGCGCACCACGGCAATGACGGCGGACGGCAGCCACCGACTCGGCAACCCCGAAGCGCCGATCAAGCTGGTGGAGTTCGTCAGCTACACGTGCCCCCATTGCGCACACTTCCACAAGGAGGCGGATCCGGTCCTGCGCATGGCCATGGTGCCCAAGGGCCAGATCTCCGTTACCGTCACGAACTTCGTGCGCAATCCCGTAGACCTCACCGTTGCGATGCTGACGAACTGCGGTGATCCTGCCCGGTTCTTCGTGCGCCACAGCGCCTTCTTCGCGTCACAGGACAAGTGGCTCGCCAAGGCCCAGGCCACCACCCGCGAGCAGCAGCAGCGCTGGTACCAGGGTGAGTTTGCGGCACGGATGCGCGCGATCGCCGGGGACCTGGGCTTCTATGATCAGACCGGCGCCTGGGGCCTCACCCGCGCTCAGACCGACCAGTGCCTGACGGACAAGGTGATGCTTGAGCGGATCAAGAAGCAGCAGGCCGAAGTTCAGGCGCTGGGGCTGGAAGGCACGCCGAGCTTCACGCTTAACGGGCAGCTTCTTGACGGCCACGACTGGCAGACGGTGTCCAAGGCAATCGTCGACAAGCAGGCCGAGCTGCGCGCCGGGAACATCTGATCGTCCTTGCGGCTGTGGAAGACCCGGCCCAAACCGCCTGTTCCACGCTTCGTTTTCCAGCCCCTATGGGCTAGCCCCGCGTCACGTCCATGCAAAGGATTCGCCTGCCGATGACCCGCACCCGCTTCCGCTCCATCACGCTCGGCCTGCTTGTCGCGCCCCTGGCCCTCGGCCTTGCCGCCTGCGGCAAGAGCGACGAAGCGGCCGCTCCCACCTCCGGGGAGCCGGTCGCCAGGGTTGACGCTCCGGCCGGCAAGTCCTGGACCGATGTGGTCGAAAAGACCGCCGAGGGCGGCTATCGCGTCGGCAACCCGCAGGCGCCGATCAAGCTGATCGAATTCGCAGCCCTCAGCTGCTCGCACTGCGCCGAGTTCTCCAAGGAAAGCGCAGAACCCCTGCGCCAGACGTACATCTCCAGCGGCCGCGTCAGCTACGAGCTGCGCTACTTCATGCTGAATGCCCTGGATATCCCGGCATCCCTGCTCACGACCTGCGGCGCGACCGAAGCCGTCATTCCCCTGAGCGAGCAGTTCTGGGCCTGGCAGCCCAAGCTGTTCGAGAACATGCAGGCGGCCAGCAAGGAGCGCCTGGCGCAGCTGGATGCCCTGCCCAAGGACCAGCAGCTCGGCGCCATTGCCGATGTGGCGGGCATGACGGAATTCTTCGCCTCACGCGGGATCGCCCGCGACCAGGCCGCAGCCTGTCTCGCGGACACCGCCAAGGCGAAGGCTTTCGCGGATCAGACGCAGAAGGCCAGCGAGCAGTACAACGTCACCGGCACCCCCACCTTCGTCATCAATGGCAGCAATGTCGGTTCACTGAGCTGGAAGGAGCTTGAAGCCAAGCTCCAGCAGGCCGGCGCCCGCTAAGCCCAGGAATCCGACTGACTTCGATGCGTATTCACCGGCTGAAGCTGAGCGGCTTCAAGAGTTTCGTCGAACCCGCTGAACTGCGCATCGAACCGGGGCTGACGGGCATCGTCGGCCCCAACGGCTGCGGCAAGTCGAACCTCCTGGAAGCCATCCGCTGGGTGATGGGCGAAAGCTCGCCCAAGTCCATGCGCGGCGGCGGCATGGAGGATGTGATCTTCGCCGGCACGGCCCACCGCCCGCCCCGCGCCTTTGCCGAGGTGGTTCTGAAGGCCGACACAGTCGCAAGGGGCGACACGACGCGGGAAGAACTCGAGGTCGTTCGCCGCATCGAACGCGGCGCTGGAAGCGCGTACCGCATCAACGGCCGGGACGTGCGCGCCAAGGATGTCGCGCTCATCTTTGCCGACGCCGCCACCGGTGCGCACAGCCCTGCGCTCGTCAGCCAGGGCCGGATCGCTGCCGTGATCGCCGCCAAGCCGGCAGAGCGGCGCGCCATGCTCGAAGAAGCTGCCGGCATCGCCGGGCTCCATGTCCGCCGCAAGGACGCCGAGCAGCGCCTGCGGGCAACCGAAGCCAACCTGGCCCGGCTGGACGACATCATGGCCGGTCTGGACAAGCAGGTCGGCGCTCTCAGAAGGCAGGCCAAGGCAGCCGATCGCTACAAGGCGCTGACGGACCAGATCCGGCTGGCCGAAGCCCGCCTCCTGTTCGCGCGCTGGCGGGACGCCGCGGAAGCGGCAGACGCCGCCCGCAAGGATGCCGAGGCCGCCGAGGCCCGGGTCGCCGCAACGCAGGCGCTGGCCGCCAAGGCGCAGGCACAGCAGGCGCAGGCAGCCAAGGCTCTGGCCGCCGCGCGTGACGAACTCACTGACCGCCGGGACGACGCCAACGCGCAGGGCCATCGCCTCGCGACGCTCACCAGCCAGCTCGAAGCGGCCGAACAGCGGATCGCGGATCTTGAACGCCAGCGCGTGCGTCTGGAAGAAGACCGCCACGACGCGGATCGCCTGACGCGTGATGCGGCAGAAGCACTGGCCCGGCTGGAGCGCGAGCTTGCCCAGGGTGAGAAGCAGCTTGCCGCCGACGAAGCGCTGCGCCCGCGCCTGGCTAACGCTGTCGAAGGGGCGGAGCAGGCCTCTCGCGCGGCGGAGCTCGACTTGGCGCAGGCGACAGCGAAGCAGGCCGGCGTGGAGGCGGAATGGCGCATCGCCGAATCGGAACTGACCCAGGCTCGTAACCGGCAGGCCCGGGTCGCTCAGGACGCAGCGCGAATAGAGGCGCAGATGGCCGCGCTTGTTGATCCGGCCGAACTGGCGGCTGCCATCGCCGCGGCCCGTGGCCGCGCGGAAGCCGCCACCCTGCAGCTTGCCGAAGCCCGGGAGGGGCTGGAGGAACTGCAGGCGCGCAAGGCCGCTCTTCAGGCTGATCGCGACGCGGCGGCATCGGCCCTCTCTGGCGCCAGGGCCGATCTTACCGGCATCGAGCGGGAACACGCTGCTCTGCTGCGCGACCGGGACGCGCGCGCGAAGAGCGCGAAAGCCGCGCACGGTCTACCCGCCGCAATCGACGCGGTGCGAGCGGCGCCGGGCTACGAGCGTGCCGTCGCGGCCGTGCTGGGGCGCGATGCCAGGGCGCCGCTCGGCAGCGTGCCCGGAGCAGACGGCCGCTTCTGGACAGGGGCCGACGCGCCGCCGCGCGTGCCTGACGCCCTTGATGCTCATGTCATCGATTGTCCCCCGGCCTTGGCCGCGCGCATGGCTCTGGTCCACGTGGCGGATGAGGATGACGGCCGCACGCTTCAGCCGGGGGAATGGCTGGTGACGCGCGCCGGTGTACTGCGCCGCTGGGACGGTTTCATCGCGCGCGGCGAAGGCGCGGCCGAGGCTGCGCGGCTCGAGGCGGAAAACCGCTTCGCCGACCTCGACGCGAGGCTGCCGCCCCTGCGCGAGGCCGTGGCCGATGCCGAAGCAAGGCAGGCGGGCGTGCAGCAGGAACTGGCGGAGACCGCCGCCCGAGTCGTTGCGGCAGAACGTGCGATCGCCGCCTCTGCCGATGCGGAGCGCGGCGCGCTGCGCGAGGTCGACCGGGCTGAGGACGCGCGGTCACGCCAGCAGGCTCGCCGGGCCGAGCTGGACAGGACGCTTGCGGACATGGCCGAGCAGCGAGCCAACGTGGAGGCCGATTTCGCCGTGGCCGAGGCGAAGCGCGCGGCTCTGCCGGACCCCGAAGCGGGCCGCGACGCGCTCAAAGCCGCACAGGAGCGGAATGGGGAGGCGCGCTCTGCGCTCCAGCACGCCATGGCGGCTCTGGCCAGTCACGACCAGGCGCTTGCCGTCGGGCAGGAGCGCACGGCGTCACAGCGCGGCGATATCCGGGGCTGGCAAGCGCGCTCCGGGGACGCCGCCAACCGCCTCGCTCAGATGGCGGGCCGGCTTGAGGAGATCGAAGCCGAACGCGCGATCATGGCAGCAAAGCCGAAGGCGTTGCTGGAGCAGATCGAACAGGGTGAAGCGATCCGGCTGCGCCTGGCGGAAGAACTCGCGAAGGCCGAAGCGGCGGTCAGTGCCGCCACCGAACAGGCGGGCAAGGCGGATGCCGCTCTGGCAGCCTCGCAGGAGACGCTGGCCGCCGCCCGTGAAGGCCGCGCCGGCGCGCTGGCACGGGCCGAGCATGAGGACGGACGGCGCTCGGAGCTGAACCGCCTTTCGGGCGAACGCTTCCAGTGCCCGCCGCCGCTTCTGGCCGGAAAGTTTCCCTTCAGCCCGGCGGACGTCGGCACGGCGGAAGCCGAAGGCGCGGGCATGGACCGGCTCGTCGCGGACCGGGAGCGGATCGGCCCCGTCAATCTCGTTGCGGCTGACGAACTCGCTCAGGCGGAGGCGCAGCTTGGCCTCAGCGTCAGCGAAAAAGCGGAGCTGACGGAAGCCGTGAACCGGCTGCGCGGCTCCATCGGCAACCTCAACCGGGAGGGCCGGGAACGGCTGCGCGCCGCCTTCGAAGCGGTGGATGGGCACTTCCGCCGCCTGTTCACGCAGCTGTTCCAGGGTGGGCAGGCCCATCTCGCGCTCGTCGATTCGGATGATCCGCTGGAGGCAGGGCTGGAAATCTACGCTCAGCCGCCCGGCAAGCGGCTGCAGTCGCTGACGCTGCTCTCCGGTGGCGAGCAGGCGCTGACGGCGATCGCGCTGATCTTCGGCCTTTTCCTCACCAATCCGGCCCCGCTGTGCGTGCTGGACGAGGTGGACGCACCGCTTGATGACGCCAACATCGAGCGGTTCTGCGATCTGCTGGAGGCGATGACGCGCGAAACCGATACGCGCTATCTCGTCGTCACGCACAACGCTGTGACGATGAGCCGGATGCATCGCCTGTTCGGCGTCACGATGGTCGAAAAGGGAATATCGCGGCTGGTCAGCGTCGATCTGGGCGGCGCGGAAGAGTTGCTTGCCGCCGCGCAGTGAGGCTGTTCGCAGGACGCGCCCGCTTGCGCCGGCGCTGCGTCAGACGATGCCGGCGTTGCCCACCACCCAGCACGCCAGTGCCATGACCAGGCCGGCATCGCGGTTGGAACGGAAACGTGCGAGCGCGTTGTCGCCATCGGCAGGATCAAGCGTGACGACCTGGAAGCCCAGATGCGCCCCCATGGGCACGAGGGCCAGCAGCGCGACCCAGTCCGGCCGGGTCAGCCAGAATGCCAGCGCCCACAGCGCCAGCGCGCCGGTGTAGAAGCCCGCGACACCTCCACGTACCCGTGTGCCGAGACGGCGGGCGGAAGAGCGGATGCCGACGATGGCGTCGTCCTCGATGTCCTGGATCGCGTAGATCGTGTCGTAACCGATGCACCACAGGATCGAACCGAGGTACAAGGCACCCATTGCGAGGAGACCGTCGCTGCGGATCTCGATCCATCCCACAAGCACGCCCCAGGTGAACACCATTCCGAGCCACGCCTGCGGCCACCAGGTGATCCGCTTCATGAAAGGATAGCCTGCGACAAGGGCGAGGCTCGCCAAGGCGACGAGTTGCGCTTCCAGCCGCAGTTGCAGAAGCACGACAAGGCCGATGAGGCAGAGCAGCACCAGCCATGTCCAGGCGGCGGGCTTGCTGACCCGGCCACTTGCCACCGGCCGCTTGGCGGTTCGCGCCACACGCCGGTCGAGATCGGCATCGACGATGTCGTTGAAGACGCAGCCCGCCCCGCGCATCACGATGGAACCGAGCAGGAGCCAGCCAAGAAGCATGAATTCCTGTTCGCCGCCCGCGAGCAGCACGCTCCAGGCGCAGGGCCAGAACAGCAGCCACCACCCGATCGGGCGGTCGAACCGCGCCAGCATGGCGAAGTCGCGGAACGGCTGGGGCAGTAACGAGACCAGGCCGCGGTGCTGACTGTCTGGAACGAGCGCAGGTTCGATCATTATACGATGAATAGTGCAAAGCGGACGCCGTGTCATGCGCGAACGTGACTGGTGAACGTAGAGGCCCCGGCGTTGCATCGCCGCGTGCATGCCGCAAGAAGGGTTTTCCGAAGCTCCGCATCCTTGAGGAACGCCGTCCATCATGCCCGCTACACCCGCATGGCCACCCCGTTCGGCTCCCCGCCTCTTCGTCCCCGGCCCTCTTACTGAAGGAGAGCGGATCACGATCGAAGGACAGCAGGCACACTATCTGGGCAGGGTGATGCGGGTAAGCGCTGGCGACGCAGTGATCGCCTGCGACAACCGAACCGGCGAATGGGTCTGCGAAGTCGTGTCGGCGGGTAAGCGCGACGTCCTGCTCGATGTTCGCAAGTTGCTGCGTGCCCGGGAAGACGTGCCGGACTTCGTGCTGTGCGCCGCCCTGCTCAAGAAGCCGAACTTCGACCTCGTGCTGGAGAAGGCCACCGAGCTGGGAGTCTCCGCCGTGCAGCCGCTGATTACCCGCCGATGCGTGGCGGACAAGCTCAATCCGGAACGCGCCCTCACCATCGTGATCGAAGCCGCCGAGCAATGCGCCCGGACAGCACTGCCCCGCGTGGAGTCCGTCGTCCGCCTTGAAGCCATGCTGCGCGCCTGGCCCGATACGCGTACGCTGTTCTTCGCCGATGAGCAGGGCGGAGCACCCGCAGCCGCCACCTTCGCGGCAAACCCGGGGCCGGCCGCGCTTCTGGTAGGACCGGAAGGCGGCTTCGACGAGGACGAACGCGCGCTCATCCGTGCCCTCCCGCAGGCGCGCGCCATCACCCTTGGGCCCCGCATCCTGAGAGCCGAAACCGCCTGCATATCCGCCACCGCCTTGTGGATGGCCACGGCCGGAGACTGGGCTGTCGACGCTTTCTGAACCGCGCGGAACAAAAAACAGTGGCGCAGCCTCGCGCGCGGCTCTAATTCCGCGGCCATGAGCACCCGTGAGGTTTCGGATCGTGAAGATCCGACGATCGAAAGCCTGGATCAACTTGCCACGCCGATGGCTGCGGGTGAAAAGCCGCGCGAGGCTTGGCGCATCGGCACCGAACACGAAAAGTTCGTGTATGACACCGCCGATCATCACGCTCCGTCCTACGGTGAACAGGGCGGCATCCGCGATCTCCTCATGAACCTGACTGAGTTCGGCTGGGAACCCATCGTCGAAGGCGGGAACGTCATCGCGATGAAGGGATCGGACGGCACCGTCAGCCTGGAGCCCGCCGGCCAGCTCGAGCTCTCGGGTGCCCCGCTGGAGGATCTTCACCAGACCTGCGCCGAAACGGGGCGTCATCTGGCCCAGGTGAAGAAGATCGGGGAGCGGATCGGAAAGGCCTACCTCGGCCTCGGCATGTGGCCGGACAAGACCCGCGAAGAGCTGCCGATCATGCCGAAGGGCCGCTATGACATCATGCTGCGGCACATGCCGCGCGTCGGGTCGATGGGCCTCGACATGATGCTGCGCACCTGCACGATTCAGGTGAACCTCGATTATTCGAGCGAAGCGGACATGGTACAGAAGTTCCGCACCTCGCTGGCGCTGCAGCCGCTGGCGACCGCGCTGTTCGCGAACTCGCCGTTCACCGAGGGGAAGCCCAACGGCTTCCTTTCGTATCGAAGCCACATCTGGTCGGACACCGATCCGGCGCGCACCGGCATGCTGCCCTTCGTCTTCGAAGACGGCTTCGGTTACCAGCGCTATGTCGAATACATGCTGGACGTGCCGATGTACTTCGTCTTCCGCGAGGGCAGGTATATCGATGCGGCCGGCCTGTCGTTCCGGGACTTCCTCAGGGGTGAACTGTCGGTCCTGCCCGGCGAGAAGCCGCGCCTGTCGGACTGGCAGGACCATCTTTCCACCGCATTCCCCGAGGTTCGCCTAAAGTCGTTCCTGGAAATGCGGGGAGCCGACGGTGGCCCGTGGAGCCGCATCTGCGCCCTTCCCGCCTTCTGGGTCGGCCTGCTCTACGATCAGGGCGCACTCGACGCGGCGTGGGACCTGGTGAAGGGCTGGGACATGGAGGGGCGCGAGGCGCTCCGCTCCGCCGCACCGCGCCTTGGCCTCGATGCTCCGCTGCCGGGCGGCGGCACCCTGCGCGACATCGCCGGCGAAGTCGTCGGCATCGCCCGCTCCGGCCTGGCCGCGCGGGCACGGCTGAACGCTGCCGGCGAGAACGAGACCGGATATCTGGACCCGCTCGCCGAGATCGTGGCCAGCGGCAAGGTGCCCGCGCAGCGGCTTCTCGATCTCTACAACGGCGAATGGGCTGGCGACTTGTCCCGGATCTACGCGCTCAAATCCTTCTGAGCGAATCCGCCGCGCCCACGGCGGCCGTCACTCTCCTCACTCTGCGGGTTGCATTTGCGGCCCGCGGGGCAGCAGGAGGCGGCTCACAGCTCTCAGCGCGCGGGTGATGGATGCGTTTTCGCTCATCCAGGCGTGGTACTCGCGGTACTTGGAATCTTCGGCCAGAAGGTGTGCCTCTTCCGTCCGGGCGCGCCAGTAATAAATGCCGCTGACGACGGACAGCATGACCGTGTTTCGCACCGCGTCCGTAACCGACCCGTTAGTGACCAGAAACGGAACGGCGGAGGCCCACCAGAACAGGTTCTTGGAAAGGTAGGCGGGGTGGCGCGTGAAGCGGTACGGACCGTTCGTGAGCACGCCCCGATAGGTGAGGTTGGAAAAACGAAGGCCGAAAGCAAAGGTGGCCCAGGCGTACACGGCGGTCAGCAAGACCAGGAGCGCCGCCCACGCCCACAACATACCGTCGTAGGCAGCGGCCCAGTGTGCCCAGCCGCCGGTATTGACCTCGTAGCCGAGAACGTCCGCTCGTCCCATCGTGCCCCAGACGAACGGCGGATAGCATATAAGGGCAGCGACCCAGCCCGCCAGCAACGGATTTCCGCTGCGGATGTGCGCGTCGAGCGGCCGGAAGGTGAAGAGGTATCCTACGGTGCCGATCTGCACGTCGATGAGGAAAAGCCCCTCGATCAGGAGAGAAGCGAGCTCGACCGGCTGGTTCAGGACAGCGCTGAAATCCGCCTCGACGATACGCGCGAATCCTCCTGGCAGGATCGAGATCATGAAGGCGCCGAAGAACCCCTTGATCGCCCATGCTCGCCAGTGCCTGCGCACCTCCACCGCATCCCAGGCTTCCCGGCCGATCAGCATCGCTCCGAAATGCCACGCCGAGTCGCGCGGGTTCACGAGAACACGGTCGATCCACAGGACATAGGGAATGGAAAGCACGACGAGAGGTATGGCAGCGGAACCGATGACCTGCATGGCGAAGAGGTACTGTCCGTCCCAATACCAGCGGCACACCCAGTAGAAGCCCCCGATCAGTGCCCAGGTCGCCCATAGGGAGACGATCTTAGTTATTGATGTGTCCAGCGTCTCCGCAAATGCCCGCTGCGCGGTCCAGTCGATACCCGTGGAGGGACGCAGGTGAACCTTGTCCACGCACAGGGACCACAGCGTCATGGCCGCACCGGTGAAGAACAGAGTTGCCACCGATGCATAAGGGCCACTCAGCGGCGCCCGTGGCCCGGGCAATGACAGCCCCTCTGCGATCGAAGCCCAGTTGCGGCAGAGCACGATCCAGAAGGCCAGTGCGGCCAGCCCCGCAAGGCCGACGCCGGCAGAAACATCGCTGGCGGGCCGCGCACCGGTTTTTCTAAAGGCTGTGCTCATGAGAGCGGCCCTACCCGCGATAGGTTAAGGCACCGCAAACCCTCCTCACCGCAGGCGAGGAGGAGGCACGCGGCATCAACGATACGCCGTGATCCGGCCGGAGTCGTCAAGGATGTAGAGCGTCTGGTTCGCGACGACCGGAGCCAGCGATACCGCCTCATCCAGTCCAGTGAAGGGCGTCATCGCGCCGCTGGTGGGATCCACGGTCGCCACCAGGCCCTCCGAGTTCGCGATCCACAGCTTGTTGCCCGCCATTACGGGACCGACCCAGAAGATCGGACCCTTGCGCTTCTTGGCGTTCTTGTACCGATCGAGCTCGGTCAACCAGCGCACCTTCCCGGTGGAACGGGCAATGGCGAGGATTTCGGCATGATCGTCCAGCGTGAAGACCCAGTCCCCCACCACCGCCGGTGTCGAGATCCCCGCGAGGTTGAGTTCCCAGATCCGCTGGCCGGTGACGAGCTCGTACGCCGCCATGCGTCCGCCCTGTCCCAGCGCGTAAACGCGGCCGGCATCGATGATCGGGTCAGCGTCGACATCGGTGAGGCTGCCCACTTCCGTCGAGATCGAGGTGCGTGACAAGGCGTCGGACCAGACCTGACGGCCGTTCTCATAACGATAAGCCACGAGCTCGCCCGACGAGAAGCCCGCGATCACCGTGCCCTGCCCCAGCGCCGGAGAGGCGACGCCGAACACGCCGGACTGCGTCAGCGAAGCGGACTCCTGCCATACGGTCGCTCCATCGCCCGCATTGAGGGCGATGATCTGGTTGTCCTGCGTCATCACGAAGACCTGGTTGAACCCGATCGTCGGTGCACCGCGCAGTGGCCCGCCCGGCTTCTTGCTCCAGATCTGGCTACCGTCCGCCGCGTTCAGGGCCGCAACTTCGCCCAGCCCCGTCGTGACGTAGACACGATCGCCGTCGAAGCTGACGCCGCCGCCAAAGACGGAATTGGCGTTGTTGCCGCTGACGGAAACGCTCTTCGTCCAGATCTTTGCGCCGCTCTGCGCGTCGAAAGCGTGAACGGTGCCTTCGGTATCGATGACGAAAAGCTTGCCGTCCCCGACGACCGGTGCAGCCGCAAGGCGCGCCCGGTTCGACGATCCGGCGATCTGCACGGACCAGGCCTTCGTCGGGTTGTCGGCAAGGGCGAGGTGGCCGTAGGCCTTGCTGGCGGTGTTGCCTCCCTGCGCCCACGTGGGGTTCACCTGCGCGGGCGGCAGGATCACGGACACGGCGCCGAGCGTCGGATCGACCTTGGCGCCACTCTCGATCCGGGACAGGATCGGCACGCGCTCTCCCACGGTCGGCGTCTTGGCCGGCCCCTTGCCACCGCCGAAGACCTTGCAGCCGGAAAGACCCGCGACCAGCGCGAGGGCGATCAGCGGCATGACCTTGCGCGCACGGGGCCGCGAAGTCGTGTTGCGTGCTGCGTTCATGCGAATGTCCTCACGTGCCATATCTTATCTTCAGTTCCCGGCTTCCGCGCGCTTGACGATTTTGGCCGCCGCAGTGTCCAGAGGCTCACCCTGCTCATTCACCTGATCTTCCACTGCGTCCACGCCCAGCGTGGCGGCGAGCTGGCGCGCGCGGCTGCGCAGGCCGTTGTCGACCGCTTCGTCCTTGGCGATGGCGGAGAAAAGCGGGCCCGCCTGGCTGTCCTTGCCCTGCTTGAGGTATGCCATGCCAACCAGTTCAGCGGCGGGACCGAACCAGGGGTTCCCGGGAGCGGCCATGGGCTTCAACCGGCTGACGACATCGTCCGGCTTCATCGCGTCGAAATCAGCGGCTACCTGTCGCACCGTCGCAAGGTCGCGCAGCGGTTGCGGCGCCTTTTCGTCGGCTGCCACCTCACGGTAGATCTTCAGCGCATCCGCCTTGCGGTCCTGCTGCAAGGCGATCCCGGCAAGCATCAGCCGCGACGAGACGACCGTCGCGTCCGAGCCGCTGGCCGAAGCGATCGGGGACAGTTTTGCCTTGGCCGCGTCAAGATTGTTCGCCTGAAGGGCATCCATCGCCTGAACATAGGCCTCGGATCGCTGCTCACGCTCCTGAGTCTGGCGGTGACTCCAGTAGATCCAGCCGCCGAAGGCCAGGAGCGCGATAAGGATGAGCGCCAGCAGCGGCTTCCCGTAGCGGCTCATGAAGCTTTCGAGCTGGTCCTGACGCACGGCGTCATCGACTTCGCGCAGGAAAACGTCCTGCTGGGCCGCATTGCGAGCGGCGCCCGCAGGGTTGGTGGCGGAAGTTGTGTCGGGAGGCAGGGCCAAGATCGGGCGCTTTCTGCGGAAAATCGGGAAGGTTGCGGGCTGTTTAGCGAATGGGTGGTGCTTTTCAACGGGGATGTCGGTGCCCGGCTCCCGGTGAAGCAGCCCTGAATAGACTCTTTGTCAGGGAAAACGCTCCCGGCCCAGCGCGGCGGCGTAGGTTTGCACATAGGCACGGACCATTGCGTCCTCGTCGTAAAGCGCCCGGGCCCGCTCACGGTTTGCCTCGCCGATCGCCTTGCGCAGGGGCTCGTCCGACGCAAGCAAGGCCATGGCCCCGGCCAGAGCCGCTTCATCCCCGGGGGGTGTGATCGCCTGCTGATTCTCAGCCGCCACCATGTCCGCCACGTCGCCGACGGCAGGCGAAGCGACGGCGATTCCCGATGCCATCGCCTCCACGACGGAGATCGGAAACTGCTCACTGTCGGAGGACAAGGCGAAAAGATCGAACAGCCCGACCGCCCGCGACGGGTTCGGCACGAATCCGGGAAGGTGTACGCGGTCCGCCACCCCGGATGATGCCGCCTGTGCCAGGATCGTCTCGCGCTCCGGCCCCTCTCCGAGAATCACCAGATGCCATTCGGGCGGAAGGCCGGCGAAAGCCCGCACCAGCCGGGGGAGATTCTTGACGGCCCGCAATCCGGCCAGCGTCCCCACCCACTTCTGCCCCGGCGCCTTCGTCAGCCCTGGGACCATGCCCTCCATAGGCGCCCTGGCGTAGACCCCGGTCGGGATGCCATTGGTGATCAGCCGCACCCGTTCGCGCGGCTGCGCCCACCGCTCCAAGGCCACCGCTTCCAACCGCCGGGAGGGCACCACCAGCGCGCGGGCACCGCCAAGCGCCACGCGGCGAAAGAGATTGCGGCCGGGCTTGAGGCGCCGGGCTTCGTCCTCGTTGAAGCCGTCTTCATGATGCACCAGCGGCGGCAGCCCGAGCACGCCTGCCCATATGCGGTGCGCCAGCACCCCATCCATCGCGCCCCAGTTGTAGCTGAGAACGAGATCGAACCCCTTCATGGCACGGGCGAGGCGCAGGAGACGCCGAGGCGTCGGACGGCCCTGCAGGCTCGGGAAATCGGCCGGGAACGCGACGTCAAGATCGCGATCCAGGGCCTGCCTTGCCCCGAAGGCGCCGGGCTGGGCAGAAACAACCGTGTGCTCGATCGCTTGACCGAACAGGTTCATCAGGCGAACGGCGCGCAGTTCCTTACCGCCCGCCGCGAAGCTCGAATGAAGATGGAGGACGCGCAACGCCTCAGACCGCGCGGTCCAGCAGCCGCATTATGGCAACCACCGACTCCGGCTCGTCCAGCGTGGGAGCATGGCCGATGCCTTCGAGCGTCAGCGCTTCGGCTCCCGGGGCGCGGCTCAGCATCTTCGCCAGCGTCTCTGCGGAAAGGAGGTCGGACAGGGCGCCACGGACGACAAGGACCGGCACCCGCGCAAGCGCATCCCAGGCGTCCCACAGGTCGGGCTGCGCCTCGACGTCAAGGGCGATGATGGGCTCCGCAACCTTCATGTCGTAATCGAAGACGATGCGGCCGCTGCCGCTCACCGTCATCAGGCGCTTCGCGATGCCGATCCAGAAGTCGAGCGGCTGGTTGGGGTGCGCGCGTCCCTGAATGTCCTCCAGCCCCCGCGCGGCATGGACCCACGTCGGCCAGCTACGTCCCTGCCCCACATAGTCCTTGATCCGCCCCAGACCGGTCGGCTCGAGCGAAGGACCGACGTCGTTTATGACGGCGCCGGCGATCCGGCCGGGCAGCATGGTCGCCAGGCTCATCGCCACGAGGCCGCCGAGCGAAGTGCCGATCACCACGAACCGATCCAGGTTCTCCTGCTCGATCAGGGCGAGGACGTCCTCGGCGTACTGGGCGGGATTGTACGTGCCCGAATCCTTGGCGTACTCGCTGTCGCCGCGACCGCGCAGGTCCGGGCAGATCACCCGCCGCCCGGCCGCAACACGCGGCGCCAGTACGTCGAAGTCGCGAGCGTTCCTCGTCAGGCCATGGAGGCACAGAACGGGCAGGCGGCTGCCTTCGCTCCCGGGCCCCGGGTAATCTCGAAAGTGCAGTGTTAGACCGTCGCGGCTAGACCAGAAGCGATCTTCGAAAACCTTCATGCCGGGGCGGCAACCTCTTCGTTGGCAAAGACAAGTATCCGGCCGTCAGCAAAGCCGTTGGACGGCCACTATCGCGGCATGCCCTTCGATCCGCAACCCATCCTGCCCCGAAAGGCGCAGCACGCCGCTCTGCCATCAGCGGAGCGCCCAGCCCTGAACGCGCGGCATGGATTCCAGACGGTGGGGCCGGCCCGATTCACCCCATGTTAGGAGCGTGGTAGCAATAGCTGTGCCATGCAGGTGAAATGTTGAACCCGATCGGCTAACGAGCGTTAGCCCCCGCAAGATGCTGAAGAAACGCTGAGGGCGGGCAGTCGCACCAGGAAAACGGATTCGTGAGCGGACAACTCCACAGGGCAACAGGCCGATTCGAAGCCACGGCGGAGATCGTCTCCTACGAACCGGCAACGGGCGCGGAGATCTGGCGTGGCGCTGTCGCCGATGTTGACGAGACGGTCGCGCGCGCCCGGCGCGCCTGGCCGACATGGGCCGCACAGCCATTGTCGACCAGGATGGAACTGTTGCGCCGCTTCGCCAACGAAGTGCGCAAGGACGCCGAGGCGCTCGCCACGTGCATCGCCCGCGAAGTGGGCAAGCCGATGTGGGAAGCCCGGTCCGAAGTCGACGCCGTCGTCGCGAAGGTGGAAGTCTCGATCCGCGCCTATGCGGAACGGACGGCCCAGCGCCGGCTCGATTCCGCCCTGCAGGGCGTGATGGCCGTGCGCCACAAGCCGCATGGCGTGATGGTCGTGCTGAGCCCGTTCAATTACCCCGCACACCTTGCCAACACCCATATCGTCCCGGCCCTGATCGCCGGCAACGCCGTCATCTTCAAGCCCAGCGAGCGCGCTCCTGCCACAGGCGAGATGCTGACGCGATGCTTCCACCGCGCAGGCATACCGGCCGCAGCCATACAGTTCGCGCCGGGCGGACCGGCTGAGGGCGAGGCGCTCGTCGGCCATGACGGGGTGGATGGCGTCCTCTTCACAGGCTCTGCAGCCAACGGGATCGCCATCAACCGCCGCCTCGCCGCACGCCCCGACCGGCTGGTTGCGCTCGAGATGGGCGGAAACAATCCGATGGTGGTCTGGGATACTCCGAAGCTGACCGACGCGGCCGCGATCGTCGTGCAGTCCGCCTTCGCTACGGCCGGCCAGCGCTGCACGGCCGCCCGGCGGCTGATCGTCCGGGACACAGTGTACGACGCGCTCATCGGCGAAGTGAAAACCCTGGCCGATCGCCTCATCTGCGGAGGACCTTTCGACGAACCGGCTCCGTTCATGGGGCCCGTCATCGACAATGCGGCCGCCGACGGACTGACGGAGCGGTTTCTTCACCTGCTCAGTCACGGCGGTAAGCCGATCAAGCACCTCGTGCGCTATCATGATGGCCTTCCTTTCCTCAGCCCCGCGATCATCGACGTGACCGGGATGGAGGAACGGCCGGACGGGGAGATATTCGGCCCCATCCTGCAGGTCGTGCGCGTGTCCGACTTCGACGAGGCGATCGCAGAGGCCAACGCCAGCCGCTATGGCCTCGCCGCCTCGCTGATCGGGGGGACCCCGCAGGAATACAATCGCTTCTGGGCCAATGTGCGGGCCGGCATCATCAACTGGAATCGCCCCACGATCGGCCCCAGCCATTCGGCCCCTATGGGCGGCGTCGGCCTGTCGGGCAACAACCGCCCCAGCGGCTTCTATGCGGCGGACTACTGCGCCTATCCCGTCGCCTCGGGCGAAATGGACCAACCGCGCGCAGTGATCGGCGTCGGCCTTCGCTGACGGTCGCTACCTGCCGCTCGTCACCAGATCGACCTCGGTCAGGGCGCCCGACCGGCTCCTTGCATAAATCACGTAAGCCCGGCCCGCCTTCCGCCCGCCGAGCACATGGTCCTTGCCTTCGGTGCGATGAACGGCGGTGTAGCCAGCCGCCGTCGCCTTCGTGAAATAGAAGCTGAGCACATCATCCACGCCCACGGGAGTCATGAAGTTGACGACGCGCAGAGCGCAGTCTTGTCCATCGACTCCCGCAGCCTCCTGAACCGCGCCGCGCGGGTACACCGGCATCGCATCGGGCAATTTCGCCGCCCATGTGTTCGAATACTGCACGCTGGCGGAACAGTCCGTTTTGGCGAGCCTTGACTGCTCCGCCACCTGCGCCGCCGTTGCCGCATCCTGGGCAAGGGATACGCTTCCGCCGCCGACCGGCGCGGGCACCGGCCTGAGAGTGCCACCCGCGCTTTGAAGCGCCGCCTTGCGCGCCGCTTCCACCGCCTCGGGGGAGCGGTCCTGTGGCGGTATCGTCACCCGCCCGCCCTCGGCCGAAAGAGCCGCGCCCTGCTGTCCGGAAAGGTCGGGGTCGACCATCAGCGGCTCATTCAAGGCATCGGCAAGCGCCGGATCGCTCTCGGCCGGCACCGTCGCCTTTTCCGCCGGACCACAAGCCGCAACGCACAGCGCCCCCAACAAGGCCAGACCGGGTAACGGGGCTACGAGCTTCATGCGGACGATCCTTCTTCCTGCGCCTGTGTTCTTCGCGACGCTTCAGGAAGACGGCAAACCGGCGACGAACGCCAGCCCCGAGAACAAGGCGTCCCATCGCGGGATACCGGGGAAAAGAACGCGCTTCATACCTGCACATACGTCAGAGGGCGCCCGCAAGATGCGAGCGCCCTCTCCGTCCATGCGCTGATGGCAGGACGGTTCCCCCGCACGTCGCCGTTCGCGCGGGGAAACCTGCTTGTGTCGGAACTTAGCGGCAGCGCGATCCGCCGCGGTCGACCTCACGGCCCAGCAGGGCACCGGCAGCCGCGCCGATCAGGGTACCGGCCGTGCGATCCCGGCCGCCATCGACCTCGCGGCCCAGCAGGGCGCCCGCCGCGCCGCCGATCAGCAGACCGGTGGTGCCGTTGCTGCGACGGCAGTAGTACCGACCGTCATTGCCGCGCCAGGAGCTGTTGCGATAGTTGTCCCCCCGGTAGCGGTTGTCACGATAGCCGTAGCCGCGACGGTAATCCTCGCGCGAATAGCGGTAACGGTCCCGACCCTGCTCGTAGGTCTGCTCGCCCGGGGCGGTGAAGCCGACCGGGTGGCTTGAAACGGCAGCGGTTGCGGGCAATGCGGTGACCAGGCTGGCAGCAGCGGCAGCGATGGCCGAGGCCTTGAAGAATGCGTTCATCTCAAATCTCCTCTTCTCGGAAGCGAACCGGCCATCTGAGTCGATCCGCGTTACGCATTCATCTTTAGGCCACCTATCCTGAACGGCTCGCAACACGACGGTCAGAATTGAACTTTGCGATGAACCGAGTACAGCCCGGCGGCGGAACGAGCGTTGCCGCCGGAAAGAGCCCGGCCTAAGAGCGCCCCCGGATGGCAAGTCGCTGTCCGGAGACTTGAAGATGCCGCCATCCAGTCAACGTCAGGGATCGCTCCTGTCCGGCCTTCTGCCGGCGATAGGAGCCTATGGCATCTGGTGCCTCTTTCCGTTGTATTTCGCGCTTCTGAAGGAGGTTGGGCCGTTCGAGGTGGTGGTCTGGCGCCTGATGTGCACCCTGCCGTTCTGCCTCGTGATGATCGTCATCCTGCGGCAGGGCCCGGCCTTGCGCGCCGCTCTCAGCAGTCCACGAATCGTAGCCGCTCTTGCACTCAGCGGGGTGCTGATCGGCACCAACTGGCTGATTTACGTGATCGCCGTCATGGAAGATCATGTTCTGGCGGCAAGCCTGGGCTACTACATCAACCCGCTCGTCAATGTCCTGGCCGCAACGATCTTCCTGAAGGAGAAGCTGACACGCCGCCAATGGATCGCCGTGGCGCTGGCTGCCGTCGGCGTGGCCTTGCTGGCGAAGGGAGCGCTGGACACGCTCTGGATCAGCATGGCGCTGGCCCTTTCGTTCGCGGGCTACGGGCTGACCCGCAAGCTTGCGCCGGTGGACGCCCTCCCCGGCCTCACTATCGAGACGCTGGTGCTGCTCCTGCCCGCCACGGGTCTGCTGGCCTGGCAGTGGCAGACCACCGGCAGCCTGGCGATGGGATCGTCGCCGGGCATCAGCCTGCTCCTCCTCTGCGCAGGACCGCTCACGGGTATTCCGCTGATGCTGTTCGCCAAGGCAGCCAGACGGCTCGATTTCTCGGTCCTCGGCTTCATCCAATTCGTGACGCCGACGGGCCTGTTCCTGCTCGGCATCCTTGTCTTCGGCGAGCCCCTGAAGCCGGTCCAGCTCGTCTGCTTCGCCTTCATCTGGAGCGCGATCGCGGTCTTCTGCTGGGATCTCCTCGCCCGCCGCAAGGTGGCCTGAGCGGCCGCCGCTCCCGCTGATTCGGGGTACGGCAACCACTCCGAAGGCTTGCGGTCAGAGGGCTCCGGCGAAGCGCAGCGGTTCGCCCACGGCCCGGTCGGCCAGTTGTCCCTCCCACATCGCGGAGTGCCCCCGCACGATCGTGCCGACGACGCGCCCTTCCAGCTCCATGCCGGTGAACGGGGACCAGCCACAACGGCTCTCACCCCAGTCCTCGGTAACGGCGAAACGGCCCTTCCGGTCGATCACGGTGAAGTCAGCGTCGTAGCCAACGGCGATCCGGCCTTTGCACACAAGGCCGAACACCCGCTGCACGCCGCTCGAGGTCATGTCGATCAGCCGCTCCAGCGTCAGCCGGCCTTTGGCGACATGATCGAGCATCAGGGGAAGCAGGGTCTGCACGCCCGGCATGCCGGACGGGCTCGCCGGATACGTCTTTGACTTTTCCTCGCGTGTGTGCGGGGCGTGATCCGACCCAAGCACGTCAGGCACGCCCGCACGGAGCCATTCCCAGAGGCCGTCCCGATGCGCCGCGGACCGGATGGGCGGGTTCATCTGCGCGAAGGTTCCCAGTTTGGGATAAGCCTCTTCGGCCGCCAGCGTGAGGTGCTGCGGCGTGACCTCGCAGGTCGCGACGTCGCGGTGCTGGGCGATCAACTCCAGTTCGGCCGGCGTCGTGACGTGAAGGATGTGGATCGGCCGGCGCGCCTCCCGCGCCAGGCGCAGGATCCGCTTCGTGGCAAGCATCGCGCTCTCGTCGTCGCGCCAGACCGGGTGGCTCGAAGGGTCGCCCTCAACCCGCAGGTCCTTGCGCGCGTTCATCCGCGCCTCATCCTCGGCGTGGATGGCGACGCGGCGGCGGCCATGGGCCAGCACCCGCGCGAGCTGTTCGTCCTCCGCGACGAGAAGGCTTCCGGTCGATGCCCCCATGAAGATCTTGACCCCGGCCGTACCGGGAATCCGCTCCAGCTCCGCCAGCGACGTGGCGTTGTCCGCAGTGGCGCCGACGTAGAAGGCGTGATCGCAGTGCATACGGTGATGCGCGCGCGCCAGCTTGTCACGGACACGCTCCTCCGTGTCGGTGTTGGGATTGGTGTTGGGCATTTCGAACACCGCCGTGATGCCGCCCATGACGGCGGCGCGGCTTCCGGTTTCGAGGTCCTCCTTGTGTTCCAGCCCCGGCTCGCGGAAATGGACCTGGCTGTCGATCACGCCGGGAAGGACGTCGAGACCCGTGCAGTCGATCCGCCTTCCAGCGTCGGGGTAGGATCCCACTCCGATGATCCGCCCGTCCCGAACCGCCACATCGGCCTGCACAGGGCCGCTTGGCGTATGAACCGTGCCACCGGAAAGGACGAGTTCGGGTGCGGGTGCGCTCATCGAGGGGAGGCCTTTTCTAGGGGAACATCACGGACGCCGCCGACCTAGTCTCCTCGCCTCCCGCTTTCAAGGCGCCGGGGCAATTCAGGTCCTGAGGCGCCCCGCCAGTCGGGCGATGAGGCTATCCTGCGCCTCAAGCAGCGCTGCGACCTGGCTGCGGGCATCGCCAATTGCCGTCGCCGAGGGTGACTCCTCGACGGGAGCGGCGTTCCGGGCTTCGGCATAAAGCAGGTCGAGCTCCGCCAGCGCCGACATCGCGGAGGAGCGGCTCGATTCCAGCCGTGCCAGCGCGACGCTCGCGGTACTCCACGAATCGGTGCCGGTGGAGCCGGCAGCTGATACCGCCCGCTCGGCCGCCGCACGGTTGGACTGGAAGCGACCGTCGGCATCGCGCGCGGCCTTCACCAGTCCGGCCAGCCGCGTCAGCAGGTCGGCACTTGCAGGGGGCAGCGCCGGAGGCACCGCCGATCCTTCCCCGTCCACAGGCGTGCCAGTGCCACTCACGCGCTCGACGTCCCGTATCGCCAGTGAAGGGTATCCACCGGCAGAGGAGCACGCGGACAGGCCCAGGGCCACGGAGCCGCAAAGAAGAACGGGGGCGAGCAAACGAACTTTCGCGCTGATCATGGCCGTGCCATAGCATGACCTCGCCGGAGCGGGAGAGGCTTTAGACACGCCGTCTTCAGCCAAGTCCGCGGTTGACACGAATCGGGTCATCCCTTAACGGCACCCATCTTTCCGGCCCCTCGCGTAACAGCGGGACGGACGGCGCGTCGCCCGAAAAGCTCGGCATTTCGATTGCTCTCTCTTTGGGGAGCACTTGAAGCGGAGCGGCCGGGGCAAGTTTGTTTCGGCTCGTTTCGGGCATTTTGATATTAGGTAAGGGCACCATGTTCGCAGTAGTGCGCACGGGCGGCAAGCAGTACCGGGTTGCCGCCGGAGACAAGATCGCGGTCGAGAAGCTGGCTGGTGAAGCCGGTGACAAGATCACCCTGGGCGACATCCTGCTCGCCGGCAAGGATGGCGAGATCGCCGACGTCGCTAACGTGACCGTCGCAGCCGAGATCATCGCTCAGGCCAAGAGCGAAAAGGTCGTGGTGTTCAAGAAGCGCCGCCGCCACAACTACCGTCGCAAGAACGGCCACCGCCAGCAGATGACCCTGCTGCGCATCGTGTCCGTCGGCTGACCCAGATTTTCGGAGTAACCAGAAATGGCACATAAGAAAGCAGGCGGTTCGTCGCGCAACGGTCGCGACTCAGCAGGCCGCCGCCTTGGCGTGAAGAAGTTCGGCGGTCAGGAAGTGATCGGCGGCAACATCATCATCCGTCAGCGCGGTACCAAGGTGTACCCGGGCGTGAACGTCGGCATCGGCAAGGATCACACCCTGTTCGCGCTGGCCGAAGGCCGCGTGCGCTTCCATGACGGCAAGCAGGGCCGCAAATACGTCTCGGTAGACGTGATGGCTGAAGCAGCCGAGTAATTGGGTGGTCTGTCAAAGGGCCATCCTGACGGGATGGCCCCGCCGATCCGCTTAGGACCGGCAGAATGAGGGAGAGGCCCCGCCCGTCTCCCTCTTTTCGTTTCTCCCTCCCGCGTGCCCGGAAACGGTGCCGCGCATGCGCCCCCGCATGCCGTGCTCTTCGGGCCTTGTGCGACTGCGCCCGACACCGGGCGTAATCGCAGTGTCACGCCGGCGCGATAGGCGGCGGCGGGGGATGGAGTACCGATGATGTTCATACGCAGTGAAAGATTGTTCCTGCGCCCTGCCTGGCCCGAGGACCGTGACGAACTGCTGTCACGGATCGCTGATGAACGCGTCGTGCGCAATCTTGCCCACGCGCCTTGGCCCTACACGGGGGAGGACGCCCGCACCTTCATCGAGGCGCCGCAGGTTCACCGCCTGCCCAGTTTCCTCGTCACCGTGCCGGACCCGCATGGCGCCCGGATCATCGGCGGCTGCGGACTGTCGCCGCACGACGATGAAGTGAACCTTGGATACTGGATCACCCCCGCCGAGCAGGGGCGCGGCTATGCTACAGAGGCTGCCCGCAGCCTGCTGGGCCTTGCCCGCGTGCTCGGCCATCAGCGGATCGTGGCGCACCATTACATCGACAACCTTCCCTCGGGCCGAGTGCTCGAGAAGGTCGGCTTCCGCCGTACCGGGCGAGTCGTCGAACGGTTCAGCCAAGGCCGCGGCTACGCAAGTCCCTCGCGCGAGCATGAAGTCGTCTTCGAGGCGCCGGCAGACTGCGACGGGAACGATGCCATGAGCCGCCGACGGGCTGCCTGAAAGACGCGGAAGGCAACGTGGCGGCACCGGCTGCACGGCCTTCCGCCCGCGTTCTCCCGCCGGTTACGTCGCACATTGCTGCAGATTGGAACCAAAGCGCGTGCAAGCTCTGCTGCATGCGTGCATAATCCGATTCGCAAAAAGCACGACGGAGAACCCTGTAATGTTCGTCCGCACGGAGAGACTGTTTCTGAGGCCCGCGTGGCCGGAAGATCTCGGCGATCTTGTCGAGATTTTGGCGGAGGAGGACATCCAGCGCAACCTGGGCGTCACACAGCTGCCCCGCACGGCTGATGAGCTGCGCGTGTATCTGAACCGACCGCGCGATCTCCACCTTCCCCACTTCTTCATGTATCTGCGATCCCCCACCGGCGCAGAGCTCGTGGGCGGCATCGGCCTTGGCCGAAGCGACGACGACGTAGAGGTGGGCTACTGGATCGCCCCCCGCTACCGCGGCCGAGGCTTCGCCAGTGAAGCCTTGCGCGCGGTGATCAACCAGGCACGGACCCTGGGCCACAGACGCATCGTGGCGTGCCACTTCGCCGACAGCTGGCGTACGGGTGACGTGCTGGAAAGCGCAGGCTTCAGGGACACGGGCGAGCTTCGGCCGCGCCCCAGCGCCAGCCGAGGACTGGACACCCCCGTACGCGTCTATGTTGCCGATCTCTCCAGCTCAGGCCGGGCGGCCGGGCCGCCAACCGCGCTCAACGCCGCGTAGCCGGTCGCCTCAGGCTTTTTCAGTCAGCCATGACGGCATCAGGTCGGGAGCGATATCCTCGACTCGCAGGTGGTCGACCGCAAATCCCAACTCGGGATAGGACGCACGCCGCCGCTTCTCGTCGGAACGATCCAGCGGCACGACGACCAGTCGCCGGTTGATCTTCTGCCGCCAATTCATGCGTGCGGTGTTTTCCTGCCCGACATAGCAGCCCTTGGTAAAGCTGACGCCGTTCAGCTCGGCGGCGTTGCATTCCAGCCAGAGGGTTTCCCCATCGCCGAGTTCGCCCCGTCCCTCCGGGACGCCAAGGGCGAGACGGTGTGCAAGCCACGCCGCGTCCGCTCCACCACCCTGCACACCGGTGTCCTCGACAGGGGCTATCCAGCGTTCGCCCAATGCCGCAAGACGCGGATCGGGCGCTGCCCCGTCGCCCACATGCGGCCGCCACTGGACGGTAAGACCGTCGTCCCGGGCTATATCAATCGCCTTGCGCAGGCGGTAGAGGGAAAGGCGTTTCACCAAAGCGTCGGCGCCATCGGCCTCACAATCGAGCAGCAGGCCATCCCCTGCAGGCCAGACGATGAAGTCGAACAGCGCCTTTCCCTGCGGCGTCAGCAGGCCCGCCCACACCGGCAGCGGTCCCGACACATCGGCGGTCACCAGTCCCTGCAGGAAATCGACGACGTTCTCCTGCGAACCGGAACGCGGGGAAAGCCGGACCAAGGCGCGGCCGAAAAGGCGGGTAGCAGTCATGGCTCTTAAGTGGGGGAAGAAAGCCGGCGCGGCAAGAGCAGGGCGTCAGCCTGCAGGCGCACAGGCCGCCAGCCGATCGCGCAGTTCATCCAGTACCCACACGGCGGCCGGTCCGGGCAGGCAGTCCTTGCGCCACATGGCGACCAGCGCGTAATTCAAAGTCGTGCTTTCCGGCAGCTGCAGCTCGACGAGGGCGCCCGACTCGATGTCGCCGCTCACCACATGCCGGGGCATCGACCCCCAGCCGATACCTTCCTTCAGCAGCGCATGCTTCGCGCCGAGATCGGCCAAGCGCCACGAACGGGGACTGAATACCGAGAAGTCCCGCCCTTCGGTGAGAGGTGAGCGATCGGTCAAGACCAGCTGGAGGTGCTTGCGCGTTTCGCCCGGCACGATGCGATCCAGCTTGGACAGTGCATGGTCGGGGGCTGCAACCGGGACCATCTCGACACTGCCGATCCGCTCCCGCTCGATCTCGGGCATGTCCATGATATCCGGGCCGGCGATACCTAGCGTTGCCCGCCCATCCAGCACCAGAGCCGCTACGGCACCCAGCGCCTCGATGTGCAGGCGCAGCGGCACGGTCGGAAAGCGGGCCTGGAAATCCCGCAGGAGACGGGCCAGCACGCTGCCCGGTACCATCACGTCCACTGCGATGGACAGCTCCGGCTCCAGCCCCTGCTTCAGGCTGCGCACCTTGGCAAGCAGCGCGTCGACATCGTCCGAAATCGCATGAGCTTCCGAAAGCAGCGCTCTACCGGCCGGGGTGAGCTGCGGCCGGCGCGACCCTTCGCGATCGAAGAGGCGGACATCGAGCTGGCTTTCGAGCTGCGCGATCGCATAGCTGACGACGGATATGGCACGGCCAAGACGGCGGGCCGCCGCGTTGAAGCTTCCTTCTTCGACTACGGCGAGAAAGCAGCGCAGGTGATCCAGACTGGGCGGTACAACGTCGACCATTCAAAATTTCCGAACATGTTTCTGCAATTTATAACAGTTATCCTGGACACCGCAAACCGCTAACCAGGCTTCAAGAGGGAACGCTACCTCGGCATACCTCAAGGAGTGTACCATGATAGAACTTCGTCCTTTCGGCAGCATCGGCGCCGCAAACCACGGCTGGCTCGACGCGCATCACCACTTCTCCTTCGGAGACTACCATGACCCGGCCCGTACCAACTGGGGACGGCTGCGCGTGTGGAATGACGATACCATCGCTCCCAGGACCGGCTTTCCTCCGCATCCGCACCGGGACATGGAGATCGTCACCTATGTCCGCAAAGGGGCGATCACGCATCGCGACAACCTTGGTAACACCGGCCGGACCGAAGCCGGCGACGTTCAGGTAATGAGCGCCGGAACCGGCATCCAGCACTCCGAGTACAACCTGGAGGACGAGGACACCACGCTGTTCCAGATCTGGATCATGCCGGACCGGCGGGGTGAGGATCCCAGCTGGGGCACCCGGCCCTTCCCGAAGGACGACCGGACTGGACGTTTCGTGACACTCGCCAGCGGCATGACGGGCGATGACGAGGCGCTGCGGATCAACGCCGACGCCCGCGTCCTGGGTGCCACGATCAAGGCCGGCGAAACGGTCACGTACAGCACCGATGCGGCTCGCCACAGCTATCTGGTCGCTTCTACCGGCCGCATCCGCGTTGGCGACGTCGAAGCGGGCGCTCGTGACGGGGTTGCCATCACCGGGCTCGCCACCATCACCGTGACCGCTCTCGAGGACGCGGAGCTGGTTCTGGTAGACGCAGCCTGACCAGCCGCAGGAGGGCCGCAGCCCGTGCCCTCCTGCCTGTACTTTTTTGCACGCAGAAGAAGGATCAATCCAGATGACCGGACGTATCGCCAATCCCCGGATCGAAAAGCTCATCGTCGACCGCTGGTCTCCCCGCGCGTTCGACGGCAGCGAAATACCGCAAGAGGACCTCGACACGATCCTGGAAGCAGCCGGGTGGGCCCCGTCGGCCTACAACGTCCAGCCCTGGACCCTGCTGTATGCAAGGAAAGGGGATGAAAACTGGGAACTGTTCCTCTCGCAGCTGATCGACTTCAACGCAGGGTGGGCCAAGGATGCCTCCGCGCTTGTCTTCGTGGTGTCCGACCGGCTCATGCGGTCGGACAAGGGAGACTCGGCGAATCACAGCCACAGCTTTGACGCGGGCGCAGCCTGGGCGCTGGCGGCTATTCAGGCGCAGGCGCTGGGGTATCACACCCACGGTATGACCGGCCTCAAGTTTGGCGAGGCGGAAGCCGCGCTGGGCATCCCGGACGACCACCGTCTCGAAGCTGCCTTTGCCATCGGCCGCATGGGCGACAAGACCTCCCTACCCGCATTTCTCCAGGAGCGTGAGGTGGCGAGCAATCGCAAGCCGCTCGCCGAGATCGTCCGGGCAGGAAAGTTCGCCTGAAAAGGCGGCTGTTCCGAAGTTGCCGCAGCCCGGTTCTCCAGACGAGGACCGGGTTTTCTCGCGTCATCAATCCGCCTTGATTGCGTGGCGTTCTTGCAAGGCCCTTCGCTTTGCACGGACACGTTCATGCCGCCTGCCGACCACGTACCGACGCCGCCCGTTCTTACGGCTCCGCTGTTCGATCTTGCCGAGCTTCCGCAGACGGGGGAGCGCGTAGACCTTCGCGCGGTGAAGCCTCGCTGCCCGCAGGGGCGCCCCGGCGAAATTGTCGTCTGCGCACCCGACGCCGAAAAAGAGCGGGTCCGCCCGCTTCCCGACACTTACGTAACGGCAGAAGGCCTGCCCCGCGCGGAGATGTCGCTGAGCGAAACATCGACGCTCGGCGTCGAGCTCGAATCGGCGGGAATAGGCGGTGGTCAGGTCAGCCAGCGGGCGATGGTGCGTTATAAGCTCAAGTTCTGAAAAGCTCGGCTATTCCCCGGCAAGGGAAGTCTGCCCTCGCAACCGGCGGCATCCTGCGCCATAGGGCGCGGCATGATCGGGCCATCGGACGCTACACCGCACTTGCCCCGGCGCCTTCCCGCCGTGGGACAGCTTGGATGGATACGCGGTGCCCTGGGCGGTGTCCTTGGCATTGCCCTCGCCGGTGCCGTTACCTGGATGCTGCTGGGCCGCCATGGCGATGCGCTCCCCTTCCTTGTGGCTCCACTCGGCGCATCGGCGGTCCTGGTGTTCTGCGTACCGGCAAGCCCCCTTGCGCAACCCTGGGCCGTGCTTGGCGGCAACCTGCTGTCCTCCGTGCTTGGCCTCGTGATCGGCCATCTCTTCGGCAACCCGTGGCTCGCAGCAAGCGTGGCGGTCGGTGCGGCGATCGCCGCCATGTCCCTTCTGCGTTGCCTGCACCCGCCGGGCGGAGCCTGCGCCCTTCTCTGCGCGCTCGGAGCCACCGGGCCGTCGCCGTGGGACGCGACGATGCTGCTTCCGATCATCGCCAACGTCCTTGTCCTGTGCGGATTCGGATGGGTCTACAACAACAGCACTGGCCATCCGTGGCCTCACGTCGCACCCGCAACGCCGCAGCCTCTCTCCATTCGGGAGGATGTCGAGGCTGTGCTGGAGGACTGGGACGAAGTGCTCGACGTCGATGCCGAGGACCTCGAGGCCTTCGTGCAGGCGGTGCTACGCCGTAGACGGTCTGGTTGAAAAGTCCCGCGCAGGCCACTCCCCTCGCGCGTTCACTGCCAGCGGGCGATGTCTTCGAAGTCCTGTTCGCGCGGTTCGATCCAGCGCCACTCCCCGGCGACTTTTTCGCGCTTCCAGAACCACGATTCGCTCTTCAGGTGGTCCATGGCGTAATCGGCGGCGGCGAAGGCATCGCGGCGGTGGCGTGCGGCCGCGGCCACCAGCACGATGGGCTGCGCAGGCAGCATCACTCCGCTGCGATGGAGGATGAGCAGGCCGTCAAGGTTCCAGCGGGCCCGGACCTGTCTCGCCAGCGCTTCCATCGCCGGAAGGGTCAGGGGCGCGTAGTGCTGCAGTTCAAGCGCTTCCACGCCCCCGCCTTCACGCACCTGGCCAAGGAAGCTGACGACGCCCCCCGACCCGGGATGAGCCTGGGCAAAGGCGCGCAGTTCCTCCGCCGGATCGAAGGAGGAGGCAAGGAGGCGCACATCTGAAGGCACCGGTGCGTCCACCACATCAGCCCCCTGAAACGGGCGGCAGGAAGGCGATCTCGTCGCCATCGGCAAGGACCAGTGCGGTCTTGTCGGCGATCAAGACGCCATTGACGGCAATTCTGACCTTGTCCGCCTGAACCGCATCCACAAGCGCCTGCGAATGCCGTTCACCAAGTGTCGCCAGAAGATCGTTCCAGGCCAGCGGCCCCGCTTTGGCAATGTCCTGGGAGGGACCCCCTGCGAGATCTTCGAGACGCCCCAGGAACACCAGTTTCTTCGGCAATGTCACCCCCCGGTCATCGACATGTGGCGGGCCAGCGCCGGCGCGGCGCCGCGTTCATCAATGGCGAAGTGGTGGCGCGCGGGCTTTATGCGCATGGCGGTGTCGAGCGCTTCGGCCAACGCCCGATCCGGATCGTCCGAACGCAGAGCCGCGCGCAGGTCGACCCGCTCATTGCCGCCGAGGCAGGCGTAAAGCTGGCCGGTGGCGGTCACCCGGATCCGGTTGCAGCCTTCACAGAAGTTGTTCGTCAACGGTGTGATGAGGCCAAGCCGCCCGCCCGTTTCGGCAACATCCCAGTACCGCGCAGGCCCGCCGGTGCGGTGCGCGCTTGGCGTCAGGGTCCATCGGCGGGACAGGTCGTCGTGCACGTGCATCAGCGGCAGGTAGTGATCGATGCGATCCTCCTCCACCTCGCCCAGAGGCATGACCTCGATCAGCGTGACCCCGAACCCCTGTCCGTGAGCCCAGGCGATAATATCGGCGATTTCGTGCTCGTTGATGCCCTTGAGGGCGACCGTGTTGATCTTCACCTCGAGACCGGCCGCCTTTGCCGCGGCCATGCCTTCAAGCACCTGCGGAAGCGAATCGCGCCGCGTCAGCCGGGCGAACGTCGCACGATCCAGTGTATCAAGCGAGACGTTGATGCGCCGCACACCCGCTGCACGCAGCTCATCCGCGAACTCCGCGAGTCGCGTGCCGTTGGTCGTAAGCGTCAGTTCCTGAAGGTGGCCATGGCCTTCATCGTTGCCGATCCGCCGCCCGAGTGCCCGCACGAGGTCCATCATGTCGCGGCGCACAAGCGGCTCTCCGCCGGTGAGGCGCAGCTTGGTGATGCCGCGCGCCATGAATCCCAGTGCAAGGTCGTGCATCTCGTCGAGCGTGAGCACCTCCTTCTTCGGCAGGAAGGTCATGCGCTCGGGCATGCAGTAGGCGCAGCGCAGGTCGCAGCGATCCGTCACCGAAAGGCGCAGGTATGTGATCCTGCGCTGGAACTGATCCACAAGAGGCTGCGGCGGGCTCATTCTTCCTGATATAGCACTCCGGCGGCGCCGGTTCCATCCAGCGGCAACAATTGCCCCGTGACGCCGCCCGCGCCCTCGATCCAGCGCTGCGCCGCGCGTATCGCGTCCGCTTCGTCGCTCACGATCGCGTTGACCCGGGAGGGTGCAAAGCGCCGCGCCAGCCCCTGCACGGCGGCGAGGCGCCAGGCGCGGTGTTCGTTGCCAGCCGGCAGAAACACCAGCGTCAGCGGATCGGCGCCGCCCGCGAGCGTGGCCTCGATACCGGGCAGCAGCCGTGCGTGGAAATCGACCGCAGCCTCGAGCGCGTCCTCAGACAGCGGCCCAAGATGCAGAAGCTCCTTCACCGGCGTACCCGGGTGAGCGTCATCCCGATCCGCTCGTTCACTTCGGTCAGCGCAAGCTTCACGATCTTCACCGTCACCGCTTCGACACGCTCGTCCTGGAGGAACAGCGTCTCGCAGATGTGATCCGCCACCGCTTCGATCAGCTTGAAATGCACCCCCTGCGGCAGCGCCTCGGACGCCGCGAACTTCAGGTCCATGTAGTTTTTGCTCGCCGTCAGCGGCGTATCGGGGGCGTAATGATCCGCCGGCCTGAGCTTCACGGAAATCGTGAAACGCAGGGGCTGCGGCTTGCCGGTCTCCTCGGAGTAGATGCCCGTAAGGACATCCTGCTCAAAGTCGGCAACTTCAAGAATAAGCGAATCGGCCATCATGCGCGCCCCTTAGCCGGGATTCGACCAGCGCGCGAATATCGCCGTTGGCAGGAGACGGCCCCCCTCGTCCTCGCGAACTGCCAGATCACCGTGCTCGATCGTGCCCGGCAGCTCCGCAAAGAGTTCGTTCATGAGACCGGCAAGGGCCAATGAGGACATCCGCACTGCATAGACGGTAAGGAAAAGGAACCGGCTTTCGCTATCGAGCAGGCGCCGGCAGTCCGCCAGAAGCGCGGGCAGGTTCTCTTCCAACCGCCAGGTTTCGCCCCCGGGGCCCCGCCCGAACTTGGGCGGATCGAGAATGATGCCATCGTAGCGCTTGCCGCGCCGCACCTCGCGCGCCGCGAACTTTGCGGCATCGTCGATCATCCAGCGCACCGGCCGGTCCTGCAGGCCTGCCAGCGTGGCGTTCTCGCGCGCCTGCGCCACCGACTTCTTGGACGCGTCGACGTGAGTCACGGGACCATGCGCGGAAAGCGCCATGGTGCCCACGCCCGTGTAGCCGAACAGGTTCATCGTGCTGGCGTCGGTTCGGTCGGCCAGCATGGCGCGCATCCAGTCCCACACGGGTGCCATATCCGGGAAGAAACCCAGATGCCGGAAGGGGGTACATTGCGCAGTGAACGCCACTTCGTTCCAGGCCAGGGGCCAGCCCTCACGCGGGACCGGCTTGTCGAAATGCCAGCGCCCGCCGCCGTCCTCGTCGGAGCCGGGGACGAATTCTCCGTGCGCATCCCAGTCTGCCCTGCGCGGCGTCCACATGGCCTGCGGTTCGGGACGAACGAAGCGGTAGTCGCCGTAGCGCTCCAGCTTGCGACCATGCCCCGAATCGACGAGCCCGTAGTCCTGCCATCCTTCGCCAGCGAGGACGAGGGGTTGAGAGACAAGCTGTGCCATCAGACCTTCGGACTGGCGTGTTCCGCCACGAAAGCGGCCACTGCGCCGTACTCACCCGCTATCGAGGCGTACCGCTCCTCACGCTCGAACAGGTCTCCGACGCGGGTGGGGAGCGTCGGCCGCTGGCCCGTTGCACGCTCAACCGCTTCGGGAAACTTGGCAGGATGCGCGGTCGCCAGCGTGACGACGGGAATGCCGGCCCCAATGCCCGCGCTGCGCGCTGCGAAAAGGCCGCAGGCGGTATGAGGATCGATCAGTTCGCCACAGTGTTCGTACGCCCAGCGAATGGTCGAAGCCATCTCGTCCGCATCCGCGCGGGCCGACGAAAACAAGGCGGAGGCCCCCTCCCGCTGCGCGTTGGTCAGCTTCATTGCCTTCGTCGCTTCGAAGCCGGCCATCTGCTCGGCCAGGGCCCCGCCATCACGGCCGCCCAGATCGAAGAGCAGCCGCTCGAAATTCGACGAGACCTGAATGTCCATCGACGGCGCTGCGGTCGGCGTCACCGTGCCTTGCGAATAGTCGCCTTCTGCCAGGGCGCGGTGAAGAATGTCGTTCACGTTCGTGGCGACGATCAGCCTTTCGATCGGCAGACCCATCTGAGCGGCCACATAGCCGGCGAAGACATCGCCGAAGTTCCCCGTCGGCACTGAGAAGGCGACCTTGCGGCCGGGCGCGCCAAGCTGCAGGCCGGCCGCGAAGTAGTAGACGACCTGCGCCATCAGCCGTGCCCAGTTTATGGAATTGACCGCGCCGATGGCGAACCGGTCCGTCATGCCCTTGTCGTTGAACATGCGCTTCACGATGGCCTGCGCATCATCGAAGCTGGCGTGTTCCAAAGCCAGATTGTGCACGTTAGGCGCCAGCACGGTGGTCATCTGGCGGCGTTGAACGTCCGACACCCGCCCCTTGGGGTGGAGCATGAAGATGTCCACCTTCGCGCGTCCGGCAACCGCATCGATCGCGGCCGAACCGGTATCACCCGATGTGGCGCCAACGATCGTCAGGTTGCGATCCGATCGTCCGAGGAACTCCTCGAACAACAGGCCCAGAAACTGCAGCGCCACATCCTTGAATGCCAGCGTCGGACCATGGAACAGTTCGAGCAGCCATTGCTGCGAATCGAGTTGCACCAGGGGTGTAACCGCGTCGTGAGCGAAACGGCCATAGGCCTGTGTCGTCAGCTCCAGCAGCCGCTCTTCGGTGAGGCTGCCTTCCACGAAAGGCGCCATGACCTTGGCGGCGAGTTCCGCGTAAGGCAGTCCCGCCCAGCTCGCGATCTCCTGCTCGGAAAACCGGGGCCATTCGCGCGGGACATAGAGCCCGCCATCCGATGCGAGGCCGGCGAGCGTCGCGCCTTCGAAGTCAAGCGCCGGTGCGCTGCCGCGGGTGCTGATGTAGTCCATGGGAAAGCGCGGTTACCCGTGAAGTGGCGAAATGAAAAGGCTGTCCTTGGCTGAGGTCGTGAAAGAAACGATTTCAGCGGCTCCAGCCGGACTCTTGCAGAGCCGCCGGGCGGCCCCCTACCGCCTGCGACGAAGCGCCACCACGAAGATCACGAAAGCCGTCGCCGCGAAGAAGAACCATTGCATCGCATAGGACAAGTGGTTGTTGGGGAGCTCCGAGGGATCCGGAAGGGCGTTGGCTTCAAGTCCGCCGACCGGTGGTATCGCCACGAGCCGCGGCCCCGGGGCGATGACCCCGGTCACGTGCCCGCCCCGCCATTCACCCCGGTTGACCTGGCGGGACCAGCCAAGCACGACCAGCGCCGAGACCCCGCCGGGCAGCGCACATCGGGCGGTCTGCGCCAGCCCGGGTTCTCCCGAGGCGTTGCGACCGGCGATGCTGCTGCGGTTCGTCACCGAATGGCAGGTCAGCCAGGCCCGGCGGTAGAGCAGCTCCGGTCCCACGCCCACCGCCGTCCAGTGGACCGGTGCCGGGTTGGACTGCGCAGCCGCATACTGCGCCAGCAGCGCTTCCTTCTCATGCATGCGGCGCAACTGCCAGAAGCCCAGCGCGATCATGGTCGCCACTGCGGCGAGCACAACGAGCGTGGCAATGATGGGGATGCGGCGCATAGGCGTTTCCTGATGCGAAAAGGGCAGCCGAAGCGTGTCCGGCTGCCCTTTTCGGATGTCGTGGCGGGTCGATCAGTGCGTGGGATAGCCCCAGCCACCCCAGACGTAGACGGCGACGAAAAGGAACAGCCACACCACGTCGACGAAGTGCCAGTACCACGCCGCAGCTTCGAAGCCGAAGTGCTGGCGCGGCGTGAAATCGCCGTTGTAGGTACGCTTGAGGCAGACGATCAGCATGATCGTGCCGACAATCACGTGGAACCCGTGGAACCCCGTCGCCATGTAGAAGGCCGAGCTGTAGGTGTTGCCGCCAAAGCCGAACGGCGCGTGCATGTACTCGTACGCCTGAATGAACGAGAAGAGCACGCCCAGCAGAATCGTCGCCCACAGGCCTTTCTTCAAGCCATCCCGATCCCCGTGGATCAGCGAGTGATGCGCCCAGGTGACCGTGGTGCCGGAACACAGCAGGATCAAAGTGTTGAGCAGCGGCAGCGCAAACGGGTCCATGACGGCTTCGATAGCCTTGGGGGGCCACTGGCCGCCGATGGTCTCCGCAAGTTCCGAGGGAAACAACGAGAAGTCGAAAAACGCCCAGAACCAGCCGACGAAGAACATCACCTCCGAGGCGATGAAAAGGATCATGCCGTAGCGCTGGTGGAGCTGCACGACCGGGGTGTGGTCGCCCGCATGCGCCTCCTTGACGATTTTCGAGAACCACATGAACATCGCGGCGATCAGCAGCGCGAAACCGGCCCAGGGCACGAAGCTGCCGCCCGGCATGTCGTGCATGAACAGGACCATGCCCGAGGTGAACACGAAGGCGCCGACCGTCGTCGCCAGCGGCGCGATGTCAGGCGGAAGGATATGGTAATCGTGGTGCTTCGTGCCTGCCATGCTGCCTTCGTCCCCGTTCATCCAGTCTCAATTGCCGCCTGCCGCCCCTTGCATCCGGGCAAGGCATTGTACGCGCAGGCGCTTCCCGTGTCGGCCTTAACCGCCAGTTCCTGCTTGGTCCAGAGCCTTTCCACCGGCGTCGCCGTCACTTACCGACGTCACGTGGAAGGTGTAGCTCAGGGTGATCTGCTCGACGTCCTTGTTGTTCACGTCGTTCAGGATCGCCGGATCGATGTAATAGAGAACCGGCATGCGCACTTCTTCGCCCGGTTTTAGGGTCTGCTCCGTGAAGCAGAAGCACTGCACCTTGTTGAAATACCGCGCCGCCTGTTCCGGTTCGACGTTGAAACTTGCCGTGCCGACGATGGTCTTGTCTGAGGTGTTCTTCGCCCAGAACAGCGCCATGTCGCGCCCGCCGATCGTCACCGTGTCCGTGCGCTGCAGCGGCTTGAACTCCCAGGGCATCCCCCGCTCGACGTTGGCATCGAAGCGCACGGACATCGTCCGGCCGCTATCCTGAACCGTGGCGGCCCTCGCCTCGTCGACGCGTTGGGTGGTGCCACCGAAACCCGTCACCTGACAGAAGATGCGGTACAGCGGCACTGATGCGAACCCCAGTCCAAGCATCGCCACGGCAGCCGAGGCCGCCATCAGCGCAACCTTGCGGTTGCTCGAAGCCCTGCCCGCGCTCATCAGCCCATCTTTGCGATCGATATGAAGAACACGAGGATCACGAAGCCGGCAAGGCTCAGTGCCAGCACGCGGTTGCGGCTGCGACGGATCTGCTCGAAAGTCTGCTGGTCCTTGGGTTCCGACATGGTCCTGTCCGTCAAAGCGCTTGAATCAAAGAGGGATGTAGCGGTCAACGACCAGCGCGGCAAACAGGGCGAAGAGGTAAAGCACGGAGTAGGCGAACAGTCGCTTTTCCGGCTTCATGGCGTCATCCTCGCCACTGCGCTCGCGCAGGCCCACACGAATCGAGAGCACAAGAAAGATGCTCGAGAGGACGAGCGCCGAGACGCCGTAGATCGCGCCGGCATGCTCGTCGCCAGGCAGCCACCACGGGAGAGCGCTCAGCGGAAGGAGGAGCACAGCATAGGCGAGGATCTGGCGGCGAGTGGCGCGTTCCCCCGCCACGACCGGCATCATCGGGATGCCGACCTTTGCGTAGTCCGTCTTCACGAAGAGCGCGAGCGCCCAGAAGTGCGGCGGTGTCCAGAAGAAGATGATGGCGAACAGCACGACCGGCATGGGTGTGATCTGTCCGGTCGCGGCAATCCAGCCGATCAACGGCGGGAAGGCACCCGCCCCGCCCCCGATGACGATGTTCTGCGGCGTACGCGGTTTGAGCCAGATCGTATAGACCACCGCGTAATAGACGATCGATATCGCCAGGATCGCCGCGGCAAGCCAGCTGATCGCAAAGCCCATCAGGAACACGGATGCGGCGCAAAGCACGCCCGCGAAATCCCGGGCTGTCGTCCGGTCGAGCCGTCCCTGGGGCAGCGGCCGCTTGGCGGTGCGCTTCATGCCCGCGTCGAGATCCGCTTCCCACCACTGGTTCAGCGCCGCCGCGCCGCCCGCGCCCATGGCAATGCACAGGATCGCCGTGAACCCGAGAACCGGGTGGATGGTCTGCGGCGCGGCAAGAAGGCCGCACAGGCCGGTGAAAATCACCAGGCTCATCACCCGTGGCTTCGTCAGCGCGATGAGATCGCGCCAGTCGGCGGGCATGGGCGTGGCGGCAGATGAGGGACTCGTCGGATTCATGATCATCGCTCTTACACCCGCGTCCGCCTGAAAAGCGAGGGGGCCGGATGCAAGCAATCCAGGGCTGCCCGCGCGAGTGGCCCTGGATTGCTGGTTCAGGCTTGGCGGGAGGCCTTGCCGATCAGTGGTGCGCCGTCTCGCCGATGACCGGGAGGGTTTCGAACTGGTGGAACGGCGGCGGGCTGGACAGCGTCCACTCGAGAGTGGTGGCGCCTTCGCCCCAGTAGTTGTCTGCTGCGCGCTTTCCGGCGGTGAACGCGTAGATGATGTTGATGAACCAGACCACAAGGCTGGCCGCCATCACCATGTAGCCGATCGTCGCGACGTGGTTCCACTGGGTATAGGCGTCCGCGTAGTCGGGATAGCGGCGCGGCATACCCTGCAGGCCCAGGAAGTGCATCGGGAAGAAGATCATGTTCACGCCCACGAAGAACACCCAGAAGTGGACGTGCGACAGGAACTCCGAATGCATGCGACCGCTCATCTTCGGGAACCAGTAGTAGAACCCTGCGAAGAGCGCGGTGACGGCACCGAGCGACAGCACGTAGTGGAAGTGCGCCACCACGTAGTAGGTGTCGTGCAGCACGTCGTCGACACCGCCGTTGGCGAGCACCACGCCGGTGACGCCGCCTACGGTGAAGAGGAAGATGAAGCCGATCGCCCAGACCATCGGCGACTTGAACTCGATCGAACCGCCCCACATGGTCGCGATCCACGAGAAGATCTTCACGCCGGTCGGCACCGCGATGACCATGGTCGCGGCGGTGAAGTACATCTTCGTGTTTACCGACAGTCCGGTCGCATACATGTGGTGGGCCCACACGATGAACCCGACCACGCCGATCGCGACCATGGCATAGGCCATGCCGAGGTAACCGAACACCGGCTTCTTCGAGAAGGTGGAGACGATCTGCGAGATGATGCCGAAGCCCGGCAGGATCATGATGTACACTTCGGGGTGGCCGAAGAACCAGAACAGGTGCTGGTACAGGACTGGATCGCCGCCGCCCGACGCATCGAAGAACGTGGTGCCGAAGTTGCGGTCGGTCAGCAGCATGGTAATCGCCGCAGCAAGTACCGGGAGCGACAGCAGCAGCAGGAACGCCGTGACCAGCACCGACCAGACGAACAGCGGCATCTTGTGCAGGGTCATGCCCGGCGCGCGCATGTTGAGGATGGTGGTGATGAAGTTGATGGCGCCAGTGATCGAACCCGCACCGGCGAGGTGCAGGGCGAAGATACCGAAGTCAACCGCTGGCCCGGGCGAACCCGAGGTGGAGAGCGGGGCGTAGACCGTCCACCCGGTGCCGGCGCCATTGCCCGTGCCGCCCGGAACGAAAGCCGAGAACAGCAGCGAGATGAAGCCGAAGAACGTCAGCCAGAACGAGACGTTGTTCATGCGCGGGAACGCCATGTCCGGCGCACCGATCATGAGCGGCACGAACCAGTTGCCGAACCCACCGATGATGGCCGGCATCACCATGAAAAACACCATGATGAGGCCATGGGCAGTGATCAGAACGTTCCACGTATGCAGGGTGGAGTTGAAGTCCGGGTTCACGGCCCCGAACCACGTCGCGAACGTATCGAGATACTGGATGCCCGGTTCGGCAAGTTCGACGCGCATCATGCCGGAGAAGAGACCACCGACAATCCCCGCGAAGATCGCGAAGATGAGGTACATCGTGCCGATGTCCTTGTGGTTGGTCGACATGAACCAGCGCGCGAAGAAGGCCGGCTTGTGATCGTGGTCGTGGTGACTGTGGTCTTCCGGATGCGCCTGGAAGTGGTCAGCGGTGGTTGCCATGGTTCGGGACCCTGTCCTCTAATTCGCTATTATTCGGCTTCGGCGGTCGCATCGACCACGGGGGCTTCGGAGGCATCCGCCGTCGGAACGGGGGCTGCCGTAGCCGGAGCCGGCTTGTCCTGGCCGTCGATTTCGCCGCCGGCATGCGTGAGGACCCAGGCGTTGTATTTGTCGCGCGGAAGAGCTTCGATGGCGATCGGCATATAGGCATGCTTCACGCCGCACAGCTCGGAACACTGGCCGTAGTAGACGCCCGGCTTCTCGATCACGAGCACCTTCTCGTTGATACGACCGGGCACCGCGTCCAGCTTGAACCAGAGGGAGGGAATGGCGAACGAGTGGATGACGTCTGCGGCGGTGATCTGCAGGCGAATCGGTTCACCCACCGGCACCACCATGCGGTTGTCCACTTCGAGTTGCGAAGGGCCGTCCCAAGGCTGCGAGCCCACTTCGCGCACGCCGTTGTTGATGACAGGCGCGCCCGGCACGTTCAGCATGTTCGAGATGACTTCAAAGTCACCGTTGTCAGGGTAGCCGTAGGTCCAGAACCACTGATTGCCCGTGACCTTGATGGTCAGCGCATCCTTGGGAGCGGGCTTGTACTGCTTCGCGATGAGGTCGATCGAAGGAACGGCGATGCCGACCAGGATGAGCACCGGCAGCAGCGTCCACACCACTTCGAGAAGCGTGTTATGGCTCGTCTTGGAGGCAATGGGATTGGAGCGGCGGTTGAAGCGCACGGCCACGATCACCAGCAGAAGCAGGACGAACAGGGTGATGAGGCCGATCACCCAGAGCAGCCCGTGGTGAATGGCATGGCCGTATTCACCCACCTTGGAGAACTGTTCCTGCAGACCGATGCCGCCATCGACCGGCATGCCGATCCCCGGCGTGGGTGCCATGGGCGTGTAGCTGCCCGCGCCGGACGCCTGCGCCGCGCCATTGGCGGCGCCGGTAGCCAAAGCGGACGGAGCGGCAGGCGCTTCCTGCGCGAAAGCCGGCAATGCAGTGGTCAGAGCAGCGGCGAGGGAGAGAGCGAGCGACGAGACCGCCCTTCCCACGCCGAACGAAGTCTTGCCGGATGTCATGGTTTTTTGCGCTTCCACTTCCTTCGAACGCGCGGACCGTATCGACCGCTCTCGCGCGCACCCCTGTTATGAAGGCGTTCTGCCCCCTTTGGGCGGGGCTATACGCGGCCTTGCCGCCCGTCTCAAGCGCCTCTAGGGGAATTTTTGCCGTAACGCGCAGGCGAACTGCGCGACATCGCTCGAAAAACGCTCCAGAGGTAAGTCATCCATGCTCGAAGAAGAGGTCCTCGCCGAATTTCGCGCCAGCAAGGCGCTGTTGGAAGGGCACTTCCTGCTCTCGTCCGGTCGCCACAGCGCGCATTATCTTCAGTGCGCGCGTGTCCTGATGAACCCGGATCGTGCCGCTCGTCTTGCCGTGGCCATCGCCGCCAAGTTGCCGCACGATATTCGCAAGCAGATCACCAAGGTCGTCTCGCCCGCAATGGGCGGCGTCATCATCGGCCAGGAAATGGGTCGTGCGCTGCAGGTTGACGCAATGTTCGTCGAACGCCCCACCGGCACCTTCGAGCTGCGCCGCGGTTTCTCGCTCGAGCCGGGCGACAAGGTGCTCATGGTCGAGGACGTGGTGACCACCGGCCTCTCCAGCCGCGAAGCCATCAAGGCCATCGAGGAGGCCGGTGGCATCGTGATCGCGGCGGCTTCGCTGGTCGATCGCTCGGCCGGGGCGGTCGATCTCGGCGTGCCGTTCTTCCCGCTCGTGGCGCTCAACTTCCCGACCTATGCTCCGGACGAACTGCCGCCCGAACTCGCCGCCACGCCAGCCGTGAAGCCGGGCAGCCGCGCCCAGTAACGAACCGATGGGATAAGCCAATGAACGTCCACAACCCCGCGCGCCTGCGCCTCGGCGTCAACATCGACCACGTCGCGACGATCCGCAACGCGCGCGGGGGCGAGCATCCCGATCCGGCGCGTGCGGCGCAGATCGTGGCGGCTGCCGGTGGGGACGGGATCACCGTGCACCTGCGGGAGGATCGGCGGCACATCCGCGACGAGGACCTGCAGCGCGTGGCGGACGCCACCGGGTTGCCCATCAACCTCGAGATGGCCGCGACCGACGAGATGCTCGATATCGCCCTGCGGCATCGCCCGCACGCCGCCTGCATCGTGCCCGAACGGCGCGAGGAGCGCACGACCGAGGGCGGACTTGACGCGGCGGGTCAGCACAACCGGCTGGCGCCCATCGTCGGCCGCCTGTCCGATGCAGGGATCCGCGTCAGCCTGTTCATCGCGCCGGAGCCGCGTCAGATCGAGGCGGCCATGAAGCTCGGCGCACCGGTGGTGGAATTCCACACGGGCGAGTACGCGCACGCGCAAGGCGAGCAGGTAGCGCACGAATTGCGGCGCATCGTCGACATGGCCGCGCTCGCGGCCAAGAACGGGATCGAGCCTCACGCCGGACATGGCCTGACCTACGACAATGTGCAGCCCATCGCCGCCATACCGCAACTGGCGGAACTGAACATCGGCCACTACCTCATCGGCGAAGCGATCTTCACCGGCCTGGAGGCCAGCGTGAAGAAGATGCGCGCGTTGATGGACGAGGTACGGTGATGAAGGCGCGACCGCGGGCAACGGCATGATCATCGGTCTCGGCTCCGATCTGTGCAACATCGAGCGCATCCAGAACTCGCTCGACCGTTATGGCGAGCGGTTCCTCAACCGCGTGTTCACACAGACGGAGCGGGCGAAGGCCGCGCGCCGTCCGCATACGGTCGCCGGGACGCTCGCCAAGCGGTTCGCGGCCAAGGAAGCCTTTTCCAAGGCGGTCGGCACGGGATTCAAGGCGGGCGTGTTCATGAAGGACATCGGTGTCGTCAACGCGCCCTCCGGTGCTCCGACTCTTGCGCTCACGGGCGGAGCCCGGGCCCGGCTCGAGGCGATGGTTCCCCGCGGGCACGAGGTGGTGGTGCATTTGACCCTCACCGATGATCACCCCTGGGCGCAGGCGTTCGTGGTGCTCGAAGCGCGTCCGCTTCCTTGATTACATTCAACTCTCACGCGAGTTTTCTCTCCGACATGACGGAACAGACCGCCCGGACGGACAAGCATCCGGCCAACCAGGGCACCGTTGAAGCGAGCCAGCCGCAGGCCCGGGCGACGCACTGGCTGCAGGAACTGCGCGGCCTTGCCTTCATGCTGCTGGGCGTCCTGGCCTTCCACTCTCTGGTCGCCAAGCCGTTCTACATCCCCTCGATCTCGATGATGCCAGGACTTCTGGTCGGGGATCGGCTGGTCGTGTCGAAGTATCCCTACGGCTGGAACTGGTCCTCACTGAGCTTTCACCTGCTCCCCCGCTCGGCCACGCGCATCCTCGGCAAGGTGCCGGAATACGGCGACATCGTGATCGTGGTTCCGCGCAACCGGAACGCTGACCTCATCAAGCGCGTGGTCGCCCGCCCGGGAGACCGCATCGCCGTGATCGACGGACGTATCCGCCTCAACGGCCGCTTCATCCCTCGCGAGATCGAGCCGCCGGTGCAGATCGCCGCCGACGATCACCTGACCTGCGAGGGTCAGGAGCCCGGCCATTGCTACGACGGCTTCGAGCAGTACCGAACCCGCTTGCCCTCCGGGCACGAGGTCTACGAGCTGCCCACCTACCGAGAAACGCTCCCGAACGGCGCCAGCTACCAGACCATCGACTACATCGACCAGCGCCTCGACAACTATCCTGAAACGATCGTCCCGGAAGGCCATGTCTTCCTGATGGGAGACGACCGGGATCGCTCCGCCGACAGCCGGGCGCCCTTCTACACCAACAGCCGCGGGCAACCCGATGGCGGCCTGGGCGGACCGGTCCCGCTGTCGGACATCGGTGGGCGGGCCGAGTTCATCACGTTCTCGCTCGACGGTTCGCAGAGCTGGAACCCGCTCTCCTGGTGGTCGGCGCTTCGTGAGGGGCGGGCCTTCACAAGCCTGCGGCCCCGGACGGACGCGGCAAAGGCGTACTGATCCCATGGCGCGCAAGTTCCTCTACCTGATCGCGGGTCTGACCGTAGCGGTTCTGGCGCTGATGCTGGCCTTGTGGTTCTGGTCCGACGACCTGACTGAGATGGCCTTCGTGCCGACCACGTCCTTCGCTGAGCAGCAGGCACTGCCGCCCGAAACCTGGGAGAACCCGTCCATGTGGGTCGCCCGTCCCGGCAAGAAGGACGATCCGTCACGCTGGCTGCCCCCGGGGTTCGCGGCTCCCCAAGCCAGGCTCCCCGTGGCGGTGTTTTTCCTGCATCCGACGAGCTACATAGCGCGGGACGCCTGGAACGCCTCGCTGGATGACGGCGCAAGCCGAGAGCGGGCCGACCTCTTCGTGCAGGGCATGGCGAGCCCGTTCAACACAGCGGAGGCGGTATGGGCTCCGCGCTATCGCCAGGCGGCGGTCGGTGCCTTCCTGACCGCCAAGCAAGAGGCAGGACAGGCGATCGACCTCGCCTATGCGGACGTGCTGGCATCCTTCGAGATCTTCACACGGCACCTGCGGCCGGGGCAGCCCATCGCCCTTGCCGGTCACAGCCAGGGTGCCTTCCTCCTCCGCCGGCTCCTGCGCGATCGCGTGGCGGGCAAGCCGCTCGCCGAGCGGCTGGTCGGCGCCTGGGTGATCGGCTGGCCCGTGTCGCTCACCCATGACCTGCCGCGCATGGGCGTGCCGGCATGCACGCGGGCCGACCAGCCCGGCTGCATAGTGAGCTGGCTTTCGGTCGCCGATCCTGCCGAAACGGGAATGTTGCTCAAGGCCTATGCCCGCCGCACCGGACTCGACGGCCAGCCGGTCGGCGGCAGCGCGTTCCTTTGCACCAATCCGTTGAACGGCACGCCCGGTTCCAGCGCGGGCGCAGCATCGAACCTGGGAACGCTCGTCCCCGATTTCGAGGCGCGAACCGGCAAGCTCGTTCCCAAGGCCGTGCCCGCAAGCTGCGGTGCCGACGATTTCCTGCACATCGGTCCGCCACCCAAGCTCGAGCTTGGCGCTTACGTGCTTCCCGGAAACAACTACCACCTCTATGATATGACCCTGTTCTGGGCCAATCTGAGGGCTGACTTCGAAAGGCGAACCCAAGCGTGGCTGGCGAACCAGAAGTGATCATCACCACCAGCGCGCTCGCCTTTCGCGACGCCCTGCCCGACGCAGGCACGCTGCTGGGGCTGGACCTTGGAACGCAGACCATCGGCACCGCCTTCTGCGATGCCGGCTGGCGCTTCGCCTCTCCCGGCAAGACAATCAAGCGCGGCAAGTTCGGCGCGGACAAGGCCCTGCTCGAAGCCCTGATCCGCGAACGCTCGATCCGGGGCGTTGTGATCGGATTGCCGCTCAACATGGACGGCTCAGAAGGTCCCCGCGCACAGTCGAGCCGTGCGTACGCGCGCAATCTGGGCGTGCTGAACCTGCCGATCCTCTTGTGGGACGAGCGCTGGTCCACCACCGGCGCGGAGCGCGGCCTGATCGAACAGGACATGAGCCGCGCCAAGCGGGCCACGCGGATCGACTCGGCTGCGGCCGCAGTGATCCTGCAGGGCGCGATCGACGCTCTGGCCGGTGGAATGTTCTGAAAAGCGCCTAGAGCGGGCGCCGCAGGATAACCGTCAATGCACGCGATGAAGCGGGAGGTGTCCCTTCGGCTAGACTGCGGCGGACGGCGTCAGCACGCACGCGATCAAGAATTTGCGCTCCGATGTCTTCGTCATGCAGCACCACGTCCGCCGTGCCGAGGAGCCGCGCCTCACGAAGGGTGAGATCGTCCGGATCCTCGCTGCGCAGGCGAATTTCCACACTGCCGCCGCCCGTCGCGCGGGCACCCGCGAGCCACTGTTGCACGCGCGACGCGCCGTTCTCCGCCAGGGGATCGAGCACCCCTCCGGTGGCAAGCGCATCATCAATGGCGCGCCGTCGGGCAACCGCATCGGGGAAGCGTTCCCGCAGCGCCGCCCGCGCGCCTCTCAGCCCCGTCGCGAGAGATCCGAGCGACTGAGGGAGCAAGACCTCCAGACGCAGGCGCAGCTGCTTCGCGAGCCCGGCCGATGCGCCGCCGGTTCCCACCGCCACCAGCACGGGGGAGCGGTCGAGAATGGAAGGAACGGTAAAGTCGCACAGGGCCGGTCGATCCGTCGCGTTCACCAGCATTCCGGCCCGGCGCGCCCGGTCCACATCCGCCTGCGCCGAGGCATCGTCCTCGTGTGCGACGAAGGCGAGCCGCGCCCCTTGCGCCTCTCCGTCCTCGATCGTGGTCAGGACGAGCGCCCCGGCCCGCTCCACCAGCCGCCGCTTGGCCTCGGCGGCGTCCCCGTCACCCAGCACGACCACCGGCTTCCCGGCGATCCGATGAAATAGGGGCAGCGCGTCGATCATGCGCGAGCCGGCGGCAGCGGCAGCGGCATCAGGCGAGCCAGTCCGGCACCTGCTCGGCCGCCAGGATCGTCGCGGGATCGATGCGGTTCGCAACGATCGCCCACTTGTCACCGTCGACCATCACCTCGGGCACCAGCGCACGGCTGTTGTAGGTGTTCGCCATCGTCGCGCCATAAGCGCCTGCCGTCCGGAATACGGCAAGATCCCCCGCCTTCACGGCGTCGATCGTGCGTCCCATTGCAAAGGTGTCGGAGCTTTCGCAGATCGGGCCGACGATGTTGGCCGTCATGCTTTCCCCGCTGGGCTGCACGGCCGCAAAGTCGTGCCAGGCGTCGTACATGGCAGGCCGCGCAAGATCATTCATCGCCGCGTCCACCACCACCCACGGGGCGTTCGTGCCCTGCTTGACGCGCACGACTTCGGTGACGAGCACGCCCGAGTTGCCGGTGATCACCCGGCCCGGCTCGAACATGAGCGTTACGCCCCAGTCGGCGGCCACCTCGGCGACCATGCGGCCATAGTCGGCCGGTGTCGGCAGGGCATCACCCGCCTTGTACGGCACGCCAAGGCCACCGCCCAGGTCCATGTGCGTGACCGAGAGGCCGTCTGCGCGCAGCGCTTCCATCAGCGCCCCCATCTTGATGAAGGCCTGACGGGAGGGTTCGAGATCGCTGATCTGGCTGCCGATGTGAACGGCAAGTCCGCGCATCTCCAGGCCGGGCAGGGCCGAGAGCCGCGCGTAAATGCCCGGCGCACGATCATAGGCGATGCCGAACTTGTTCTCCGCCTTGCCGGTGGAGATCTTGGCGTGGGTGCGCGCATCCACGTCCGGGTTGACGCGCAGCGTGCAGGTGGCCCTGCGGCCCAGTTCGAGCGCGATCCCGGAGAGTTCGACGCCCTCCTCCTCGCTTTCCAGGTTGAACTGCCCGATCCCGGCGCGCACAGCCGCCGCAAGTTCGGAGCGGGTCTTGCCGACGCCGGAGAAGACGATGTCCTCCGCCTTCATCCCGGCCGCCAGTGCGCGGTTCATCTCGCCTTCGGAGACGACGTCAGCGCCGTAGCCTTCCGAAGCGAGCAGGCGCAGGACGGCGAGGTTCGGGTTGGACTTGACCGCAAACGCGATGTGCACCGCCGGAAGTGCGGACAGCGCCTCACGGAAGACGCGTGCGTGGCGTGACAGGGTCGCGCGGGAATAGACGTAGACCGGCGTACCCACTTCGCGGGCGATGGCGGACAGAGGCACCTGTTCGGCGTGGAGTTCGCCGGCGACGTATTCGAAATGATCCATGGAAAGGCTTACTCGGGCTGGGGCGCTTCGGGCGGCGGCAGGTCGAAGGGATCGTCCTGCCGCTCCTCCGAGCGGGTGCGCAGTTCGACGCTGCGCTCGGGAATGGCGATGGTGGGTGTCGTGAGCAGTTCCGTGGCCCCAGGTTTGTCCGCACGCCCATAAGGCGCCGGCGGCAACTGCTGCCCCGGTTTCAGGCCGAGTGCCGAGCGTTGCCCGCACGCGGCGAGGCTCAGAAGCATCACGGCGATCACGACCTTCTTCATCGAATTACTCCAGACCGAGGGCGGCGCGGGCTTCGGCCACCCGCAGGCGCACCTGATCGGGCGCGGTCCCGCCGTGCGACTTGCGGGCGGCGACCGAAGCCTCGACCGACAGCGCCTTGAATACGCGGTCGTCGATGCGGTTGTCGATGGCCTGGAGATCCTCCAGCGGCAGCGCGTCGAGCGCGATCCCGCGCTGCTCCGCCAGTTTGACCGCAGCGCCGGTGATGTGGTGCGCTTCACGGAAGGGGATGTCGCCTTCGCGCACCAGCCAGTCGGCAAGGTCGGTCGCGGTCGCGTAGCCCAGTTCGGCGGCAGCGCGCATCCGTTCGGTGCGGAAGCGGGTGTCCGCGACCATCCCCGTCATCGCCGCGATGGAGAGCGCCAGCAGGCCGGACGCTTCGAACACCGGCGGCTTGTCATCCTGCATGTCCTTCGAATAGGCGAGCGGCAGGCCTTTCATCGTCATCATCAGCGACATGAGGCAACCGGAAATGCGGCCCGCATGGCCGCGGACCAGTTCGGCCGCATCCGGGTTCTTCTTCTGCGGCATGATGGAACTGCCGGTCGAAAGCGCGTCCGGCAGGGCGACGAAGCCGAAGGGCTGGCTCGCCCAGATGATGAACTCCTCCGCCAGGCGCGACAGGTGCAGTGCGCACTGGCTGGCTGCCATCAGGTAATCGAGCGCGAAGTCCCGGTCCGACACCGAATCGAGGCTGTTGTCCGTCGGCCCATCGAAACCGAGCGCCTGGGCGGTCATCTCGCGGTCGATCGGGAAACCGGTCCCGGCCAGCGCCGCAGAGCCAAGCGGGCTGCGGTTCATGCGCGTGCGGGCATCGGCAAAGCGCGAACGGTCACGCCCGATCATCTCGTAATAGGCCATCAGGTGATGGCCGAGAGTGACTGGCTGGGCAGTCTGCAGGTGCGTGAAGCCCGGCATGATCGAATCGGCGTGTTCGGCCGCACGGGTGACGAGCGCCACCTGTAGCGCTTCAAGCCCGGCATCGGCCTGATCCATGGCGTCGCGCACCCAGAGACGGAAATCCGTCGCCACCTGGTCGTTGCGCGAGCGTGCCGTGTGGAGGCGTCCCGCAGCAGGCCCGATGAGCTCTGCAAGGCGCGACTCGGTGGTCATGTGGATGTCCTCGAGGTCCCAGTCCTCGGGCACGCCGTTCGCCTCGTACTCCGCGCCAACAGCGTCGAGGCCGTCGCGGATCGCCACCGCATCGGCATCCGAAACGATGTCGCAGGCGGCCAACATGGCGACATGCGCCTTGCTCGCCGCGATGTCCTGCCGCCACAATGCCTTGTCGAAGGGGATCGAGGCATTTATCTCGCGCATGATCGCAGACGGTCCTTCCGCGAACCGTCCGCCCCACATAGCATTGGAGCTGCCCGTCTTGTCTTCCCGTTCGCTCAAGTCGCTGTTCCTGTATTCGCTCGTCGGGGCATCGGCCCTCATGATCGCCGGCTGCGATAGTAAAGGCGGCAAGGACGCGCAACCGCAGGCTTCTCAAGAAGCGAGCAGGGGCGCACCGGCAACGGTGCCGGAGACCGATGGCAAGCTCGACCGATCCCACAAGGGCGAGCCGATGCCGACGGTCAGCCTTGTCGACAACACGGGCGAAAGCCTGGAGCTTTCGTCGTTCAAGGGCAAGCCGCTGCTCATCAACCTGTGGGCGACCTGGTGCGCGCCCTGCATCGCCGAAATGCCCACGCTCAACGCGTTGATCGGCCGCGAGGCCGAACTTGGCATCACCGTCCTGCCGATTTCGCAGGACATGGGACAGACGGACAAGGTTGTTGAGATCCTGCGGAGGCGTGAACTGGAGCAGATCCAGCCCTGGGTCGACGAACAGGGGGATCTCGGCTTCCAGTACGGGGGTAACCTGCCCGTCACGGTTCTGTTCGATGCGCAGGGCAAGGAAGTCTGGCGCTACACCGGGGGGAACGACTGGTCCTCGCCCGCAGCGCTCAAGCTCATCGCCGAAGCCAGGTAACGGCCGCCTCCTGGGAAGGACCGGCTCGGACCACGATCGCGAGCGGCTGCAACCGCGATGCGGCGCTATGCCACCTCTGCATCGCCGATGGGTATGGCCGCGCTTCTGCGCGCCGAAGAGAAGGCCGCGCGGTCAATCACCTTGCGGGGGGCTGATGGTGCCCACCTGCGACCCGACGGCCGGGTAGCCGGGCGGCGTCTCCTGGGTCAGCCAGATGAGCCGGCCGTGCGCCGCGCCCGGATCGATGGCGAAGCGTGTGCTCACCTCACCGATCAGCGGCAGGCCCCGGCTCTCCAGCCACGCGGCGGCGGCCGCCGCGTCGCGCACCTTGAAGACAAGATGGCAGATCCCCTTTACCTGTGCCGCGTGCTCCGCGATGGCCGAGCCGGGCGAGCCCGCAATCGCCTCCAGAGCCGTGTCGCCCATGGCGAAAGCCGTGCAGCACCCCTCCGGGAGTTCCCGCGTCCCGAGTTCCGGCCACTCCAGACGTTCTGCGAAAAGCGCCCGGGCCTCGGTCTCGGAGGGCGTGCTGACGCCGACGGCCTGAAGCCCCTCGATGCCAAGCGGGTGATCCGCAGCCGGGCGCCAGTGAGGAGCCCGGCGCGGATCGTTGGGCATGTCCTGCCGCACGATCTCCAGCCGGACACCCAGCGCCTGCCCGCGCGGTACCAGGAAGTAGTGCGTCTCCATTCCCGGATCGTAGTGGCGCTTGAAGCCGCGAGCGGCGAACCAGGCATCCGCCTCCGCAAGATCGCTCACCTTGAGCGCCAGTCCGATCCAGCGCATGGGTGCGGCGGACCGGCGGAGCATATCACCCAGAGGTGAACCTTCCCGAGCGCCGCCCCCGGCCGGGGCGATGGGAATGACCATGGTGTCGCCGATGAGCATCAGCGACTCCTCCCGATCGAAACCGTACGACTCCGTCTCGGGCGTGATCAGCATCTCGTAGACGGTCCGCGCCCCGAAGATATCCCTGAAGAAGGCGTCACAGGCAGGACGACCGGCGTTGTCCGCCAGCGCCCAGCTGACATGGACGAGGGGAAACTGCACGTCAGTAGGTCCTTGGCGCACCCGTTCCCATGAATCTTGCCAGGTTCATATGCAGCGAGGCGACGGAACGCTCCATATAGGGGTTGGGCTGTCCGCCCCGGAAGCCGACGTTCTTCATTCCCTGCTGCACCGCCGCCATGTTTGCAAAGTCCTGCTGAAGCACCGGCGGCCAGTCCTGCGGTTCGGTATACTCCCACTCTGTTGCGGGCGCTTCGCCTTCGGGCCACAATTCGTAGACCGCCGCCTCGAAGATGCACTTGTCCGGGTCCGTGCCGTAAGGACGTGCCTGGTAGCACAGCATGTTGTTGACGGCGTGACCGATCTGGAAGTTCGGAAAGATCTGCCAGGCGGTGCCAGCCTGCGCCGTATGGGCCGGGTCGACCTGCGCCCAGACGACACCGCGTGCCTCGTCCTCGGCGCGAGCGGTCTGCAGCCAGTACTTCGAAACGTCCGCGGCGGGGGTGCCCTCGGGCAATTCGTCCTTCAGGCGGTTGGCGACGCTTACCAGCGTCATCGTGGTGTTGGTATTGGCATTCGCCCAGGTGAAGTTTTGCATTTCCGCCGTGGTCGCGCGCGGATCCTCACCGGTCCCGAGGCGAAGCTTGCCGGAATCCTCCTCCTGCCCCTTGGGCGCGTCATAGCCGATGTTGGAATGCAGGCCCTGATTGCGCGCCCAGCCCCGGAACTGGCCGAAATCCATGAACTCGGGATGCGTGGTGGAGACGTGGTAGGTTTCGCAGAACGCCTCCATCGCCACCTTCCAGTTGCATTCAAAGATCACCCACTTGCGCCACCGGGGGCGCATGTTCTCCAGCCCGTACGGGTCGAGCATCGCGGCTGCCGGGTTGAGGTATTCCGCCAGCGGCCCTGCCTCCGCATCGAGGTTGATCCAGATCCAGCCGCCCCAGGTATCGACGCGAACAGTGCCAAGGTCGGCCAGCCCACCGCACAGGTGTCCCTGCCAGTCCTCCTGATGTTCCACATAGGTGTTCGCGCCATCGAGGCCGAACGTCCAGCCGTGATAGCCGCAGATGAAGTTCTTGCGAGTACCGCGCGCGTTGCGCTTGCCTGCAGGAACGTCCACCAGCTTGCGGCCCCGGTGCGGGCAGACATTATGGAAGGCGCGTATCTCCTGAGCAGAGGCGCGCACGATGATGACCGAATCGTGGACGATGTCGAAGGTGATGTAGTCACCGACTTCGGGTATATCCTCCAGACGTCCGGCCTGGAGCCAGACCTTGCGCCAGAGCCGGTCGACCTCGGCGCGGGCGTAGTCTGGCGAGATATACGCCTCTGCCGGGACGTTCACAGGAGCGACCAAGTCTTCGGGCGCCTGAACGATCTTGCCGATTTCGCCCATGGGTATCCTCATCTTGCTTGTGCGATTTTCCGCTCGTTATCTCACTATCAGAACGGAGGCGCAAATCGCCGGAGCGGTTAGCGGACCCGGCGCTGCGTCAGTGTTCCACCGTTGAGGTGCGAGGCAGCGTGCCGATCGCCACGCTGCTCGCCGCCATGAAGGCCATCGCGAGCCAGAGGAACCCGGCGTAGCTTCCCGTCCGGTCGTACACCTGCGCGGCGGCGAGAGGCCCGATGGCCGTGCCGATCGACAAGGCCGCCAGCAGCCCTCCGTAAAGGCCGCCGAAATTCTTCAGGCCGAAGTGGCGGGTGAGCAGGTAGACCACCACGTCGATCTCCGCCCCCAGGGTGAGCCCGATCAAGGCTGAAGCGAACCCCATCGCCACGAACGAGCCTGCGCCCAGGAGAAGAAGCAGGCAGCCGAGCACCGGCAGCAGGAACACCGCTGCCCCGACGAGAGAGGCCGGCAGACGGTCCAGCAACGCGCCGGTGCCAAGCCGGCCCGCAAGCGAGAACCAGCCGACGAAGGAGGCGATGCCTGCCGCCAGCATCGGCGATGCGCCCGAGTCGCCCAGGATCGCCGTGAAGTGCACCACCAGCGCAATGACCGTGAAGGTGAAGAGCAGGCTGGCGATGAAAAGGCGATGGTAGACGTTGGAAGTCAGCCCTTCCCGCAACGTGGCGCCCGGCAGGTCCGCTGGCCTTGTCCCTGCGTCTTCCACCTTCTGCATGCGCCCCTTGTCGTAGCGGCCGTGGAAGAACAGGAAGATCACCGGGAACGAAACGGCGAGCCAGATCAGCGCCTGGACCGGGAATGCCCCGCGCCAGCCGAAGCTGCCGATCAGCCACATTGCCATGGGCGGAAAAACGCCAGCCGCTATAGACGCCCCGCACAGGGTAACCGCGAAGGCCATGCCGCGCGAGGCGGTGAAACGCGAAGCGACCGCGCTTGTCCAGACCGAGGCCTGCACGGGCAGCGCGGCAAGGGCGACCAGCCCCCACGAGAGATACCAGTTCAGAAGCGAACCGTCGGCCGTCCCCAGCAACGCGAAAGCGATCCCAAGCAGCGCCAGCCCCGCCACGCCGAACCGTCGGGGGCCGAAGCGATCCACGGCAAGACCGATGAAGACGCCGCCCACAGCCTGCACAAGCGTTGCCAGCGTCAGGCCAAAGGTCACCTCGGTGCGGCTCCAGCCGAATTCCTGTGCGACAGGACCGTAGAAGGGGCCGATGCCATAAATGTGAATGACGCTGGTTGCGTACCCCAGCCCCGCCGCCACCGGGAGGAAGGGGTAGGCGCGCCATTCGTCGCGAGCAGTGGGAGTTGCGACGGGTACGGCGGCAGAAGGCGCGTGCATCGTCACCCTTCCCGCGCCGCCGGCGGATCAATCTTCATAGCGCAGGTCCACGCAGGTCTTCTCACCGTTCGGCCCCATGGGGGAATCGTACTCTTCGATCACGGAGACGACGGGATTGTCGTGACTTGCAAAGAGCCGCGCCTCGTCCTCCTTCACGAATTCCAGTCGCGACGGGTCGGAAATGATGGCCTGGCTGCGCTCGAAATCTTCGCGGCTGTCCCACCAGATCTCCATCAGGCAATCGTAGCCCGGATCGATGACCTGTCCCGTCACCGGGTTCTTCTCGGGCTTGAGATAGCGGCGCACGTAACGGCGCGCGCCAGGGATCGAAGGCGCCCTGCCCTGTCGCTTGGACAGCTGCGAATGCTGGTTCTCATAGTAATCGAGGAACGCTTCCATGGTCATGTCGGGGCGTTTGCGGAAGAAGCAGATCTGCTTGAACATCGGCTGGCTCCTTGGCCTAGAGGCGCCGCAGCGCGATGACGCTGCCCTCTGCGTCGGCGGAAAGATAGACGGTGCCGTCCGGAGCCACGGCAACGCCGCAGAACGTGTTCATCGGCCCGCACATGTCCCCGACGCCGCCAAGCTGTACCAGCTGTGTCCCCTGCGGACCGCCGATCGGAAGATCACTCGCCACCGTTTCCCGCGTACCGCCGGACAGATCGCAGGCGACAAGCGCATTGGCCCCGGGATCGACGACGAAGAGCGTGCCGCCCGCGATCGCCAAACCCTCAGGCCGGGCAAGCCCGTCGAGCACCGTTTCCGCACGGCTGCCGACCAGCTTGACGACACGTCCCGCCCCGCTTTCCGCTACGAACACCGTACCGTCGGCGGCAGTGGCCACACCCATGGGGCGATCAAGCCCGGCCGCCAGTTCCGAAACCCCGGCCCCTTCGATGACGTGGACCTTTCCGGTCCCGAACTCAGCGAAGACGATGCCCTTCTCGCTCATTGCAATCCCCATCAGGCGGTCATGCCCGCTCGACAGGACTTCCATCTCGGTAGCAGCAGGCTTCCAGCGGGCCACATCCCCGTTGGCGGTGGTCACGATCCACTCGTCCGGCCCGCTCGCCGCAACGTCGCGCACCCAGCCCGGAAAGCCGGGAGAGAACAGCATGCCCGCAAGTTGCAGCGGTTCGCCAGGGCGGAGGAGGTAGGTGAAACCGCCATCCGCCACGAGGACGTGTCCATTGCTGTCCACGGCCAGGCCCAGCGGCCACTGCAGGCCCTTTTCCACCAGAGCACGGGTCTGCCCCGACCCGGTGATTTCCGTGATGGAGCCGTTGATGTGGCTGACGAACGTGCGCCCGTCCACGAAGGCGACGTTGTCCAGCCCCGGGCCGATATCGGCCAGCACCGACTTGTCACCGGTGCGGGGGTCGATCTTCAGGACCTGCCCGGAATAGACCTGTGTTGAAACGATGTAGCCGTCCGGGTGGAACTTCACCGAGTCCGGAACCCCAAGGTCGCGTGCGACGACCTCAGGCTCCCCGCCATCAAGCGAGATGCGCCAGATCTCGTTGGCGCCTTGTGCGGGGAAATAGAGCTTGCCGTCGGGCCCCACTTCGAAAGCGTTGGCCATCGGCACACCCTCGAAGATCACACGCGGAGCGCCTCCGTTCCGGTCCAGTTCGAGGATGCGTCCGCCCATCCGCAGTTCACCGGCTATGAGGCGGTTCTGATGGTACGTGATCGGGTTGGCCACCGGTACGTCGCCGTGAATGACCTTGTACTCCCCGGATGGCGTCATCATCGAGACTCGCCCTTCCGTGATCTCGGTGCAGTAGAGGTTGCCAGCTTCATCGAAAGCAAGGTCGTCTGGCCCGATGATGCCCCCACCATTGGGCGAGATCGTCTCGATCGCGCCGGTATTGACGTCGACAGCGCTGACCTTGCTGCCCGCGACCTGCGCCACGTAGATGCGCCCATCCGCACCTGTACGGATGCCGTTGGCACCGTTGAGGCGGCTGGCGGGCGTCATGCGGTGGAGCCCCCATCCCTCTCCGGGCGTGGCGGTGATCGCATTGGCGTTTCGACCCGCAGCTTCGAGCATGTATACATCCCTCTCCGCCGGCCTGTGAAGCCGGTCGATCCAGGGTTCAACGGTAGAGCCCGATCGCCCCGCGCGCAACGCGATGACGAACAGCCCCTATGCCATCGCTCCGGCGACGTGCCCGCCGTTGCCAAGAAAGGTCGTGGGCGCATATTCGTGGCTGGACACAGCCAACACGCCATGGCCGAAAATCCCCACTCGCACGGAAAAACCGTCGCTTCAGGGGAGTGTCCATGCCTGCCCGAAGAAGGAACCCTGCCAATGTCCGATGGTGAACTGCGTTTCGACGGCCGGGTGGCCGTTATCACCGGAGCCGGACGCGGCCTTGGCCGTTCCTATGCTCTCCTGCTGGCCAAGCGCGGATGCAAGGTGGTGGTCAACGACCTGGGCGGCGCGATCCGTGGCGATGGACCGGATACAAGCGTTGCCCAGCAGGTCGTGGACGAAATCATCGCGGTCGGGGGCGAAGCGATCGCCAATGCCGATACGGTGGCGACACCCGAAGGCGGCCGCGCGATTGTTCAGGCCGCGATCGACACCTGGGGACGTATCGATGTGCTGATCCACAACGCGGGCAACGTGCGGTACGGCTCCATCCGCGATGTGTCCTACGAGGACTTCCGCGCCGTCGTGGATGTGCACCTGCTCGGCGCCTTCCATGTCGTCCAGGCGGCCTTCGGCCCGATGTGCGATGCGGGGTTCGGCCGAATCGTCCTGACCAGCTCAGTCGGCGGCCTCTACGGAAACGCCAACTGCGTGAATTACGGCATGTCCAAGGCCGGGATGGTCGGCCTCAACGCCATCGCTGCGCTGGAGGGTGAGCCGTTCAACGTGCGGTGCAACGTCATAGTGCCGGGCGCCGTCACCCGCATGGCCGAAGGGCTCGACATCTCGCAGTACCCCCCGATGGAGCCGGAACTCGTCGCTCCCGTCGTGGGATGGCTGGCGCACGAGAGTTGCTCGGTCACAGGCGAACTGATCGCGTCCATGGCGGGCCGGGTGGCACGCATGTTCGTTGCTGAAACCAGGGGTGTCTATCAGCCGAACTGGACGATTGAGGACGTGGCGAAAGCGTCACCGACCTTCCATGACGCTGCGGAAGTGCTCGACTTCGGGCTTCACGGGCATGTGGATCACATCACGTACAGCTTCGCCATGGCGCGTTCTGATAGCTAATAGGCAACATTGTTGACAACTATAGTGGTGAGATCCACAGACACTCACAACGCGGGCACCAAACAGGGCCGCCGCACCGCTACGAAAATGGAACCGACATGACCTGCCACAAGACTGACGTGCCCTCGCCGGAGGAACTCGACATCGCCGCTCTTAAGGCGAGATACCTTGCCGAGCGCGACAAGCGCCTGCGCCGCGAAGGTGGCGAGCAGTACGTGCGGCCGACCGGGGATTTCGCGGACAACTACGCGCACGATCCGTTCACGCCGGTAGCCGACCGCGCGCCGCTTTCCGAAGAGATCGACGTGGCGATCCTGGGCGCCGGCTTCTCGGGTATCCTGGCGGGCTATCACCTGCGCAAGCAAGGCGTCACCAGCGTGCGCAACATCGATCACGCTGGCGGCTTCGGCGGCGTCTGGTACTGGAACCGCTATCCCGGCGTGCAGTGCGACAACGACGCGTACTGCTACCTGCCCCTCCTCGAGGAAACGGGCTACATGCCCACAAAGAAGTTCTCCGACGGGTGGGAAATCCAGGCCTACTGCCAGAAAATGGCCGAGGATTTCGAACTGGCCGACAAGGCGCTGTTCCACACCCTCGTCGAAAGCATCGTCTGGGATGAACGGATCAAGCGCTGGCACCTGAGGACCAATCGGGGCGACGACATCCGCGCTCGGTTTGTGGTCATGGCCGGCGGCGTCATGAACATGCCCAAGCTCCCGGGCATCCCGGGCATCCATGACTTCAAGGGCAAGATGTTCCACACCAGCCGCTGGGAACACGAATACACCGGCGGTTCGTGGAACAACCCGGTCCTCGACAAGCTCAAGGACAAGAGGGTCGCGATAGTTGGAACCGGGGCAACCGCGGTTCAGGCGGTGCCTTTTCTCGGCAAGTACGCCAAACAGCTCTACGTGCTGCAGCGCACGCCCTCGAACATCGACGAGCGCCCCAATCCGCCTACGGATCCGGACTGGGCGGCTTCACTGAAGCCCGGTTGGCAGCAGGAGCGCATGGCCAACTTCCATCGCGGTGCGCAGCAGTTCTTCATCCCTGGCGAACCGGACCTCATCTGCGACATCTGGACCGAGATCAGCCGCAATCTCAATCTTGACCTGGAGGCGGAAGGATTCCCTGAACTCGGCATCGAAGACCTGATGGCGCGCCGCGAAGTCGTGGACTTTCAGGTCATGGAGCGCCTGCGCCGCCGGGTCGATTCCATTGTGGAGGACAAGGGAACGGCTGAAATCCTGAAACCCTGGTTCCGCTTCATGTGCAAGCGTCCGCTCTCGAACAACGATTACTATCCCACCTTCAACCGCGACAACGTAAAGGTGATCGACGTTTCCCCCACCCAGGGCGTGGAACGGATGACAGAGAAGGGCTTCGTGGCTGACGGCGTCGAGTACGAGGTCGACCTGATGATCTTCGCCTCGGGGTTCGAGGTCACTTCGGACCTGCGCCGCCGATGGGGCATCGACACAGTCGAGGGGCGCGATGGCCTGTCGATTTACGACCATTGGGCGAACGGGCCGAGCACGTTTCACGGCGTCACCACGAACAACTTTCCGGCCATGTTCTACATGGGCTACATCCAGGGCGCGACAAACTCGAGCACGACCGAGCAGTTTGGCCGACAGGCCGAGCACCTCGCCTTCATGATCGGCGAGACCGTTCGCCGCGGCGCCGATACCTTCTGCGCCACGGCCGAAGGTGTGGCGGGCTATGTCGCCCACTGCCGCGAGAACGAGGTCGACATGAGCGAGTTCCAACAGGGCTGCACGCCCAGCTACTTCAACAACGAAGGGGACAAGGAACTCAAGTGGGCCCTGTTCAAGGGCTATCTTCCCGGATGGGACGCCTGGCGCGACATGCTTGCCGACTGGCGCACGTCTCCGGATCTGCCCGGCGTCGCCTTCGAAACACGCGAAATGGTGAACTGAAGGCGATCACCTGACAGGGTGGGGCACGGTGGCGCGACGCCCGCCGCCCTGCTCCTTGTCCGGGCGGCGACCGCAACGGCAGCCGCCCCGCCGGCGAACGCGCGGCCTCCACAGCCGTGTTCCCCATCCATTCTTGACGGGGCGTTCCGGCCCGCCGCATAATCCGCCCTCGAAACCCCGAGGGAAATTCCACATGGCCACCCGCCCCATCGCGCCCGGTCGGCGTATTGCCAAACCGGACTGGCGAGCCGTCCTCAAGCGCTCGCTGCGCCGCGCCGGAGAGCTTTCCGGCGCGCTCGTGCTGTTCGCGGCGATGGTGTTCCTGGCCCTGGCCCTGATCAGCTATCACCAGACCGACGCGTCCGCCTCAACGGCAGCTGGCGGCGACGTGCAGAACTGGATGGGACGCACCGGCGCCTGGACGGCGGAGCGCGCCCTGTTCTTTTTTGGCCCCGTGTCTGCCCTGTTCGTGCCGCTGCTCTATGTGTTCGGCCGCAAGCTGTGGCTGCTTGTCGAAGAGGACGATGGCGAGATCGAGCACACGAACCAGCGCTGGTGGGTTCCCGTCAGCGTGCTCGCGGTGTCCATGCTGCTGATCGCGACCGTGCTGTCCTTGTGGTTCACCAAGCCGGGCGGCTCCCTGCCGGCATCGATGGGCGGGATTTCAGGCCTGCTCGGCGCGAAGGCAATCGGTGCCCTCGCCGGCCTCGCCCCCGAGGCCGCGCAGAACTGGATCAAGTTTGCGCTGGCCCTCATCTGCCTGGGCATCGGCGTGATGCTCGCAGGGCGGGTCTTCGCCCTCGACTGGGCGGGGCTGCTGACGCTTCCCGGCCGGATCGGCCGCGTTCCTCTCAACCTTCCGTCGACCGAGGACCTGCCGTTCAAATCCGGGCGCGAAAAGGAACCTTCAAAGCCGGAGCGCGCCGAGAAGGTCGAGAAGCCGGAAGCACCGCTGCGCATCGCGGAAATGGCCGCACCTGTCTCGGCGGCGGCACGCAAGGTGCCTGAAATCAGCGACCCCAAGGCCGCCCCGATCCCGGCGCAGTTCGGTTCGGAAAGCCGCCAGAAAGACATGTTCGACAAGTACGAGCTGCCCGGCCTCGACCTGCTTGCCGATCCGCCGCCGAACTCGCAGCCCAAGATCGACAAGCTCAGCCTGGAGCGCAACGCGCGGCTGCTGGAAACCGTCCTCGATGACTTCAACGTCAAGGGCGAAATCACGGCCGTCCGCACCGGCCCTGTCGTCACCATGTACGAACTGGAGCCGGCACCCGGCATCAAGGCCAGCCGCGTCATCGGCCTGGCGGACGACATCGCCCGCAACATGAGCGCGATCTCGGCCCGCGTGTCCTCGATTCCCGGCCGCACCGTAATGGGCATCGAACTGCCCAATGCCGATCGTCAGATGGTTTCCTTCAAGGAGATGGTCGCCTCCGAGGCCTTCGCGCATCACAAGGGCATGCTGCCGATCATCCTGGGCAAGGACATCGCCGGTGAGCCCGTGGTCGCCGACCTTGCGACCATGCCTCACCTCCTGGTCGCGGGTACGACGGGTTCGGGCAAGTCGGTCGGTCTCAATGCCATCCTGCTCTCGCTGCTCTACCGCCTGACGCCGGCGCAGTGCCGCCTGATCCTCGTCGATCCCAAAGTGCTGGAGCTCAAGAGCTACGACGACATCCCGCATCTTCTCTCGCCCGTGGTCACCGAGCCACCGAAGGCGATCCGGGCCCTCAAGTGGGCCGTCGAGGAGATGGAGCGCCGCTACCGTCAAATGAGCGAGATCTCGGTTCGCAATCTCGCCAGCTTCAACGAAAAGGTCCGCAGCGCCGCGGCCAAGGGCAAGCCCCTCGGCCGCAGGATCCAGATCGGCTTCGATCCCGAGACGGGCGAGGAACTCTACGAGGACCGCCAGCTCGACTACGAGGTCCTGCCGCAGATCGTCCTCATCGTCGACGAGCTGGCCGACCTCATGGTCACCGTGGGCAAGGAAATCGAGGTGCTCATCCAGCGGCTGTCGCAGAAAAGCCGTGCGGCCGGCATCCACCTCATTATGGCGACGCAGCGGCCCTCGGTCGACGTCATCACCGGCGTCATCAAGGCCAACCTCCCGACCCGCGTCTCTTTCGCGGTGACGAGCCGCATCGACAGCCGCACCATCCTTGGCGAACAAGGCGCCGAACAGCTTCTGGGCAAGGGCGACATGCTCTACAAGCCCAGTTCCGACCCTATCAAGCGCGTCCACGGCCCCTTCGTCTCCGACGAGGAAGTCGAGCACGTGGCGAACTACTGGCGATCGCAGGGCAAGCCCGACTACGTCGACGCCGTCACGAACGAGCCGGAAGAAGGCAGCTTCGGATTCGATGACCTTGACGCAACGGCCTCGGATGCGCCCGAAGAGCGCAAGTACCGTCAGGTGTGCCAGCTGGTGTTCGAAAACCAGAAGGTCTCGGTGTCGTGGCTGCAGCGCCAGATGGGCGTCGGCTACAATACGGCGGCGAAGTGGGTGGAGCGGATGGAGAACGACGGCTACGTCGGCCCCGCCAACCATGTCGGTCGCCGCGACATCTACCGCGATGAGAACGGCAACCCGCTTTGAAGGCGCTCGGCACGCTCGCGCTCGCCCTCATGCCCGTCACGGCGGTGGCGGCAACGTCCGCACTCAACGGCCCAGGGAATTGGATTCGCCTGTTCAACCGCGACATGGAGATTCTGATCGGCCGCACGATTCATATCGATGCGGCGAGCGTCAAGGCCGGCGGCCTGGGGCGCACGTTCCGGGAAATCGACGTGCTGGTGAAAGCCCGCGGCCGCCTGCCCCGGGGCACCACCCAGTACATGCTGCGCAGCGTCGATTGCGGCACGGGCCGGGTACGGCTGGAGCAGTGGCAACTTTTCGCACCCGATGGCTCATCCCTTGGAAATTCGAACACGCCCGGCGCTGCCCAGCGTGTCCGCTGGAACAAGGAGGACGGCATGGTGATCCGTTATGTCTGCCAGGGAATCCTGCCCCGCTGATACAGACTGCGGCGCCTGACTGCGCAGCTGGGGCAACGCCACGGCTGCAACGCTGCCGCCGGTCGCTGCTGTTGCCTGTTGGTGTCATCACCTTGTCCCTCTAGGAAGGGCACCTTGCTCCTGCTGAACTGAAAAAGGCTTCGATGGAAGAACACGCTCAAGCATTCCTCCTGCGGGACGGGTTCCTTCTCCTCGGAACGGCGCTCGGCTTTGTTCTGCTTTTCCGGCGCCTCGGCCTCGGCGCGACGCTGGGCTTCCTTGCCACGGGTGCCGTCCTCGGCCCCTACGTCCTGAACCTCGTCGGTGATCCCGAAAGCAAGATGGGCTTCGCGGAACTGGGGATCACCTTGCTTCTGTTCATCGTCGGCCTTGAACTCGCGCCGGGGCGGCTCTGGCGGATGCGTCATGAAATCTTCGGGCTCGGCCTGCTCCAGGTCGTGCTTTGCGGACTGGCGATCAGCGGCGTCATCTATGTCTTCACGGGTTTCAGCCCCGAAGCGTCACTGGCGCTGGGCCTGCCGCTCGGCCTTTCGTCGACCGCACAGGTCCTCCCCATGCTTCAGAGCGCAGGGCGCCTTCACACGTCTTTCGGTGAACGGTCCTTCGCCGTCCTGCTGTTCCAGGACCTGTCGATCATCCCCCTGATCACGATTATCGCCGCCATGAACCGCAACCCCGCCCTACCGGAGGGTCCGCCGGGATGGCTGCTGGGGCTGGAGACCATAGCCGCGATCATCGGCCTGATCCTTGCCGGCCGCTTCGTCATCCGCCCGGTGTTCCGCCTGATCGGCAACCTGGGCGAGCGCGAGATGTTCGTCTTCGCTGCCCTGTTCACCGTGATGGCTTCGGGCGCGCTGATGCAGGCGCTCGGCCTCTCGACGGCACTGGGCGCCTTCATCGCCGGGGTCATGCTGGCGGATTCGCCCTACCGCCATGAACTCGAAGCGGACGTCGAACCGTTCCGCGCGATCCTGCTGGGCCTCTTCTTCATGTCGGTGGGCATGCTGCTTGACCTGTCAGCCATCGCCGAGCGCCCGCTTTTCGTGGTCGCCATGGCTCTGGCTCTGATCGCTGTCAAAAGCGGCATCATCTTTCTCCTGGGACTCGCCTTCCGCATGGAGTGGCGCAGCGCGCTGGCTCTTGGACTCCTGCTCAGCCAGGGTGGTGAGTTTGCCTTCGTGCTGTTCGCACAGGCCAGCACGGCCATGCTGATCAGCGCCGAGGCGACCAGCCTGTTCAGTGCGATCGTCACGCTTTCCATGGTGACGACACCCTTCCTGATGATGGCGACGCGCGGCATCCGGGAGCGGCCGGAGGGCAGGAAAGAAGTGCGCGACGGCCCGGACGCGGACGGCGCCAAGGCGATCATCGTGGGCTACGGCCGCTTCGGGCAGACCGTGGCCCAGATGCTGATCGCCGCGGACATCGAGGTGACGCTCATCGATACGGACATCGAAATGATCGACGTCGCCCGCAGTTTCGGTGCGCAGGTATGGTTCGGTGACGGTACCCGCGTCGATCTTCTGCGTCAGGCCGGCGCGGCAGACGCGGAACTGATCGTCTTCTGCATCGATGGCGACCAACTGACCGAGGCCTTTCTCCAGGCTGTGCATCAGGCGTTTCCGGATGCGCAGATCCATGCCCGCGTATTTGATCGCCGCGCACTCGTCCGCCTCAAGGATGCGCCGCTCGCCTCCCTCTCGCGCGAGGTTCTGGAATCGGCCGTCGTCCTTGCGCGCCGGGCGCTGAAGGGCCTCGATATGGGATTGGCCGATATCGACCGTGCGGAGAAGATCTATCGCAAGAGCGACAAGGAACGCCTGACCCTGCAGTACGAGACGGGCGACATCGAGGCGGCGCGTGAACACATCATCACGCAGCCCCGCCGGCGCTCACGCCGGAAAAAGGAGGAGGATTGAGGATGAAAGATGCAGCCCTGCGCACAGTCCTTACAATCAGTTGAAACTTTCCGCGCTTGGTGTCTATTTTAGACGATCAGATTAGGCCAGGAGAGATGCGATGCGCGTCGGCACCGTCAAGGAAATCAAGAACCACGAGTATCGGGTCGGACTGACGCCCGAAAGCGCCCGCGAGCTTGTCGCAAACGGCCACGAAGTCTGGGTCGAGGCTGGCGCCGGCCTTGGCATCGGTGCCACCGACGCTGACTACGCCGACGCCGGAGCGAAGATCGTCGCCACGGCAGCCGAAATCTTCGCCGAGTGCGAGATGGTGGTGAAGGTCAAGGAGCCGCAGGCCGGCGAACGCGCCATGCTGCGCGAAGGCCAGATCCTCTACACCTATCTCCACCTCGCTCCCGATCCGGAGCAGACGGCCGATCTCGTGGCCTCCGGCGTCACCGCCATTGCCTACGAGACGGTCACCGGTACGGGCGGTTCGCTCCCCCTGCTCAAGCCGATGAGCCAGGTGGCGGGTCGCATGTCGATCCAGGCGGGCGCGACGGCCCTTGAAAAAGCCAACGGCGGCCGCGGCGTCCTGCTGGGCGGCGTCCCGGGCGTGCTTCCCGCGCGCGTAATGGTCCTTGGCGGCGGCGTCGTGGGGTTCAACGCGGCGCAGATGGCCGTAGGTCTCGGTGCCGACGTGACGATCCTCGATCGCAGCCCCGAGGTTCTGGAGCGCCTTGGCATCCACTTCGAAAGCCGCGCCAAGACGCGCTTCGCGAACAGCAGCAACATTCGCCAGATGCTGTGCGAGGCAGAGCTGGTGATCGGCGCCGTGCTGGTGCCCGGCGCGGCGGCGCCCAAGCTCGTCACGCGCGAGATGCTGTCCTGCATGAAGCCGGGCGCGGTCCTGGTGGACGTCGCCATCGACCAGGGCGGCTGCTTCGAGACCAGTCGCGCCACCACGCACGAGAACCCGACCTACACCGTCGACGGCATCGTCCACTACTGCGTGGCCAACATGCCCGGCGCCGTCGCCCGGACCAGCACTTACGCTCTCAACAACGTGACGCTGCCGCACGCGCTGGAGATCGCGAACAAGGGCTGGAAGGCTGCCCTGAAGGCTGACCCGCACCTGGCCAACGGCCTCAACGTCCATGCCGGAAAGGTGACGTATGAAGCCGTCGCCCGCGAACTCGGCTACGATCATGTGCCGGTGAGCGCCGTTATCTGAGCTCCGCTTCCCGCCTGAGCCGGGCTCTCCGGCTCAGGCGATGAAGGGTGCCGCCACTTCGGCAGGCACCCGCATCAGGCGGCCGGTGGCGATGTCGATCATCGCCCAGGTCGTGCGTGCGGCAACGATTACCTTGCCGTCAGCGTTGCGGAAATCGACACGACGGTCGAACCGCGCGCCGCTCGGGCCTTCGGGGATGAAGGTCTCGCCCGTCACGCTCTCCCCCTCGCGGATGTTCCCGCGATAGTCGATCTCGTGGCGGGTCACGACCCAGGCATACTTCGCCTGATGCTCCGGCGAAGCGACGGCCTCCCAATGCGCGGTGGCCATCGCTTCCATCCATTGCACCCAGACGGCGTTGTTGACGTGCCCCATGACATCGATGTCCTGCGGCTGCGCCGTAAAGGTGAGCCGGAAGGTCAATCCTCCACACCCAGCTGCCAGAGAATGAAGGCGAACTCCTCCGCCGTTTCCTTCAGGCTCTCGAACCGGCCCGACTTGCCGCCGTGCCCCGCGCCCATGTTGGTCTTGAGGATCAGCTCGTTGCCGTCCGTCTTCAGCTCACGCAGCTTCGCGACCCATTTCGCCGGCTCCCAGTACGTCACGCGCGGATCGTTCAGGCCCGCCGTGACCATGAGCGGCGGATAGGCCTGCGCCTTCACCTGATCATAGGGGCTGTAGCTCCGGATGAGTTCGAACGCGGCCTTGTCCTTGATCGGATTGCCCCATTCAGGCCATTCGCCCGGCGTGAGGGGCAAGCTGTCATCCAGCATCGTGTTGAGCACGTCGACGAAGGGCACGTGCGCCACCACAGCGCCGAACAGGTCGGGATCCGAGTTGATGACCGCGCCCATCAGTTCGCCGCCCGCCGATCCTCCGGAAATGCTGATCCTGCCCGGAGCCGTGAATCCGCGATCGATCAGCCCCCGAGCCACGTCGACGAAGTCATTGAAGGTGTTGGTCCGGCGCTCGAGCTTGCCCGCCTTGTACCAGGCGCGCCCGAGATCGTCGCCGCCGCGGATATGCGCAATGGCGTAGGCGAAGCCCCGATCGACGAGGCTGAGGCGCGAGGTCGAGAAGCCCGGATCGATGCTGATGCCATAGGCGCCATACCCATAGAGGTGGAGCGGCCCCGCGCCCGTCCGGTCCTTGCGGTAAACGACCGAGACCGGAATCGCAGTGCCGTCGCGCGCGGTGATCTCCAGTCTTTCCGTAGCATAGAGCGAGGCATCGTAGCCCGAGGGAATTTCCTGAACCTTCAGGGTTGTCAGGCTGCGCGTCGCCACGTCGTAATCGAGCACCGAAGAGGGCGCGACCATCGATTCGTACGACAGGCGCAGCGTCGTCATGTGCCACTCGGGGTTGTTGGAAAGCCCCGCCGAGTAGCTGGCCTCCGGAAACGTGATCGGCTCCACGCGCGCGGGATCGTCGTAGTAGCCCACCTCGATCTGGTCGAGCCCGGCACGGCGGCCCTCGATCACGTAAAAGTCGCGGAACAGATCGACGCCGGTGAGATAGAAGGCGTCGGTGCCCTCGATAAGCGTAGTCCACTCCCCCGGGCTCTCCAGCGGCGCGGTGGCCAGGCGGAAGTTCTCGTGCGTGTCGTTGGTGTGGATGTAGAGCACGCCCTCGCGCTCATCCACATCGTACTCCACGCCCTTGGCGCGGGGCTTCACCAGGATCTGCTCGCCCAGCGGGTCGTCCGCCGGGACCATGCGGCACTCGCTGGTTTCATGGTCGCTGGAGCCGATCAGCAGCCACTTTTCGTTCGAGGAAAGCGACGAGCCGACGCGGAAGCCCTCGTCGTCCTCGTGGTAAAGCTCGACATCCTTCTCGATCGGCTCACCCAGCCAGTGCAGGCGCGCGTTATCCGTGCGCCACTGCTCGTTGGCGAGCGAGTAGACCAGGCCCCTGTCCTGCGCGACCCAGACCAGCGCGGACAGTGTTCCCGGGATCTCGTCGGGCAGCAGTTCGCCGGTCTCCAGGTTCTTGATGCGCGCGGTGAAGCGTTCCGACCCGTTGTCGTCGTAGGCATAGGCCAGCAGCTTGCCGTTGGCGCTGGTCGAGATGGCCCCGAGGCGGAAGTATTCCTTGCCCCGCGCAAGCGCCACTTCGTCGAGGATCAGTTCATCCGGGCCACCCGCAACCGGGCGACGCCACCACTTCTTGTATTCGGCGCCGTCCTCGAACTCGATCCAGTAGAGCCAGTCACCGTCCTTCTGGGGAACCGAGTTGTCGGCTTCCTTGATGCGCGCGCGCATCTCCTTGAACAAGGCGTCGATCCGGCCCTTGTGCTGGTCCATGCGGGATTCGAACCAGCGGTTCTCGGCCTCGAGGTGTTCCAGCACCTCCTTGTCCTTCACCTCGGGATAGCCCGGATCGCGCAGCCAGGCGTAGTCGTCGCTGACTGTGATGCCGTGGCGGGTGAAGGAATGCGGCTTCTTCGCCGCGCGCGGAGGACCGATCAGGGTCTGGATGAGGTCTGCCATGCCAACCATCTAGAGTCTGTCGCGGCCGAGTTGAAGGCGTGCGAAAAAAATCCTGCCTCCGGGCGAGCCCCTGCGCCGCCACTGGCCCCACCCCTGATGACGGGCGGAGAACCCCTCGCTTTCCCTTCGGTGCGACTGGGCCTATGCTGCAACGATTGCCCCGAAAGCCGGATACCTGATGACATGTTGATGAATACCCATGAAGCCCGTCTGGATGCCCTGCGCAAGGAACTTGCCGCGCGCGGCCTCGATGGATTCGTGATCCCCATCTCCGATGAGCACATGAGCGAATACGTCGGTCACTATGCCCAGCGGCTTGAATGGCTGACCGGCTTCAACGGCTCGGCCGGCACGGCCGTCGTGCTGACGGACTCGACGCTGTCTCCTGCCGCGGCCATGCTCGTCGACGGACGCTATACCCTGCAAGTCCGCGACCAGGTGGACGGGACCCGTTACGCATACGCGAACGTGCCGGCCACGAGCGTCGCCGCCTGGCTCGCCGAGCATGCGCCGGAGGGTGCCCGCATCGGGTACGATGCCTGGCTGCACGGCTCCAAGTGGGTGCAGGCCGTGGAACAGGCGCTGGCTTCCAGGGGCGGCGCGCTCCTTGCCGTAGAGGGCAATCCGATCGACGCCGTCTGGCACGACCAGCCCTCGCCTTCGGCAGCCCCGGCGATGGTTCACCCCGATGCCTTCACGGGCGAGAGCAGCCAGACCAAACGCGCGGCGGTTTCCGCGTGGCTCACCTCTCGCGGGCTTGAGGCCACAGTCATCACTGCCCTCGATTCGATTGCCTGGCTGCTCAACATTCGCGGCACCGATGTGGAGCGCACCCCGGTCGCGCTGTCGTACGTGATCGCGCGGGCGGATGGCACCGCCGACCTGTTCATCGCGGGCGAGAAGGTCACCGATGAACTGCGCCGCCACCTCGGAAACGCAGTGACCATCCGCGAACGCGCCGCCTTCGTCGACGGTCTGCGCGAACTCGCCGGGAAGCGTGTGGCCGTGGATCCGGAACGTGCCGTGGACGCCATCTTCAAGGAACTGGCTCGGGCCGGTGCCTCGATCGTCGAGGAACGCGACCCTACCGTGCTCCCCAAGGCGGTGAAGAACCCGGTCGAGCAGGCCGGTCATCGCGCGGCCCAGTCGCGGGACGGCGCCGCTGTCTCACGCTTCCTTCACTGGCTTTCGGTGGAAGCGCCGAACGGCACCGTCACGGAAATGTCCGCCGCTGACAAGCTGCAGGCGTGCCGCCAGGAAGCGGGTGACCTGCGCGACCTCTCGTTCGACACGATCTCGGGCGCAGGCCCGAACGGTGCCGTCGTCCACTACCGCGTGTCTGACGAGACGAACCGGACGCTGGAGCCGAACTCGGTATACCTCGTCGATTCGGGCGGCCAGTATCCCGATGGCACGACCGATATCACGCGCACCGTCTGGGTCGGCCCCGGCGAACCGCCGGCCGAAGTGAAGGACCGCTTCACGCGCGTGCTGAAAGGGCACATCGCGCTTGCCACCGCCGTGTTCCCGGCCGGCACAATAGGCAGCCAGCTCGACATCCTCGCCCGTGCCGCCTTGTGGCAGGCCGGCCTCGATTACGCGCACGGCACCGGGCACGGCGTCGGCAGCTTCCTTTCGGTCCACGAAGGCCCGCAGCGCATCGGCAAGCCCGCAGGCGGACAGGCGGGCACGGACCAGCCGCTGCTGCCTGGCATGTTCCTCTCGAACGAGCCCGGCTACTACAAGACCGGGGAGTACGGCATCCGCATCGAGAACCTCGTCCTCGTCGAGGAACGGGTGATCGAGGGAGCTGAGGGCGCCTACTACGGCTTCGAGACCCTAACCCACGTCCCGATCGAGCGCCGCCTGCTCGACACCACGCTGCTGACGCGCGCCGAAGTGGCATGGTGGAACGCCTACCACGCCCGCGTGCTGGAGATCGTCGGCCCGCAGCTCGACGGCGCGGCCAGGGCCTGGCTTGAGGCGCAGTGCGCACCGGTGTGACATGACGGGCGAGCGCGACCTTCGTACTTGCCCGGTCCACCTGGGCCTCGGCGGCCGGGTCGAGGCCCAGCCGCCCTTCGTGGCCGCGGACTGGTACGAGGCCTATGCGAAGCGCACCGCCGCCGACGGTGGCGAGGGACGTCTCGTCAGCCTCTTCGACTTCTCGTCCGACTGGGATACCTGGGAGATGCACCCGCACGGCGATGAACTCATCGTGTGCATCTCGGGCGAGATGACGGTCATACAGGAGCGTCCCGACGGCGCCATCCACGCCGAAACACTGGGCGCGGGACAGTACCTCATCAATCCTGCCGGTGTCTGGCACACCGCGAACATACTTGGCCGGGCCAGCGCCCTTTTCGTCACCGCTGGCCAGGGCACCCGGCAGCTGCCACGGTGACGCAGCTTCGCCCTTTCTCCGCCCGCTGAAATCTGCCTTTTGCAACGGCTTGCGCTGCTTACGTCGGGATGAATGACCGGCGCCAACTGTGACAATTGACGACAATAAACGTGTCTCCCGGCACAACTGCGCGACAAGGTGCGTTTAGAAAGACCACAAGAGAGCCGCAGGACAGTTCTTCCCTCCTCCTTAGGTCCTGCGTCTCTCGCCCTTTTTTGATTACGGGAAAAGACAGATGACCAGGATGAAGACTTTGATGCTCGGCCTTTCGGCTGCGGCTCTGACCATCGGCGGCGTCGCTGGCGCCCAGGCACAAACCCCTGCGGAGAAGCCGCGCATGGAGCGACCTACCATGGACGCCAACGGTGACGGCGTCACCTCCCGCGCTGAGGCACAGGCCGCTGCGGCGCAGATGTTCGCGAAGTTCGACGCTAACAAGGACGGCAAGCTGGACAAGGCGGACCGTGAACTTGCCCGCCAGCAGGGCCGCGAACGGGCGTTCGATCGCCTCGATACCAACGATGACGGCTCGATCTCGCAGACCGAATTCACCGCCGAGCGCTCGCGTGATCGTGGCGACCGGCCAGCGTCCGGCATGACCCGCCCCACGTCGCAAAACGAGGCGGGCCAGGCCCCGCACCATGGCGGCAAGCACAAGCGCGGCCATCATGGTTCCGGCGGGATGCGCGGCGGCATGACGATGATGCAGCAGGCCGACACCAACAAGGACGGCGCCCTGTCACAGGCGGAATTCACCGCCGCCGCCCTGCAGCGCTTCGATGCCCAGGACGCAAATCGCGACGGCAATGTCACCAAGGAAGAGCGTCAGGCACACCGCGAGAAGATGCGGGCCGAATGGCAGGCGAAGAGGGCTGACAAGAAGGCGGTCAACTGACAGGAAGGCGCGGCGAGTACAGGATAGCTTCAATGAACGACACCGCGCCCTCCCCCGCAGCGGCCAGGCTGCTGCTGGTCGATGACGAATCTTCACTTCGTGAACCCTTGGCCGACTATCTGGTCCGCCAGGGGTTCGCGGTCGTCCAGGCATCCAGTGCTGCCGAAGCGCGCACCCGCCTTCGCGATGCGCAGGACGGGTTCGATCTGGTCCTCCTCGACATCATGATGCCCGGGGAGGACGGCCTGTCGTTCTGCCGCCACCTGGTAGAGGCGCAGGAGATCCCGGTGATCTTCCTGACCGCGCGCGGCGAAGCCACCGACCGTATCGTCGGCCTCGAAATCGGGGCCGACGATTACGTCGTGAAGCCCTTCGAGCCGCGTGAACTGGTAGCCCGCATCCGCAGTGTGCTGCGGCGGGCCGCGCGGAGCGCCACCCCGCCCGTCGAGAACGAGGCGTTCGAGTTCGAGGAATGGCGCCTCGACCCGCTGAAGCGGCGCCTGATCGATCCCGAAGGCGCGGTAGTGGCTATCTCCTCCGTCGAATTCCGGCTCCTCATGGCCTTTCTCGAACATCCCCGACAGGTTCTGAACCGCGATCGGCTGCTCGACATGGTACAGGGACGCGAGGCCCATTTGTTCGACCGCGCCGTGGATAACCAGGTCAGCCGCCTTCGGCGCAAGATCGAGGTCGACAGCCGCAATCCGCAGATCATCCAGACGGTGTGGGGCGGAGGCTACATGCTCGCGGCAGACGTTCGCCGCGTCGCTCTCGAAGACTGATGCGGCTTCCAGGCGTGTCGTCGCTGCAGCCGCGCAGCCTGATGGGGCAGATGTTGCTGGCGGTCGCCGCCGCTCTTCTGCTCGTGCAGGGCCTGGGCGCGCTGCTCGTCTATCGCGCGCAGCGGGAGGGCTATCAGTCCGGGATGACGAACTCCGTCGCCTTCCGGCTGATCGCCGAGACGCGCGGCCGAGGAGCGCTTGGCCGGATGCTTCGCGAAGGAGGCGACCGCGACCGTACGCCTTTCGCCGGCCCACCGCTCAGGGGATTTCCGCTGGAGTTCAGCGCCCACTCCCCCTTGCGCCCAGGCGAGACGCAGGATGCGGACATCGCCAAGCGGCTTGAGCGCATCTTTGCCGAACAGGACTTTCCCGCATCCCAGATCGTTGCGGCCCACCGCGTGGTCGGACGGGACGCTTTTTCCCGCGCCCATATCGAGATGCGTGCGCAGAACGGCCGCATCTCTCCGTCCGAGGCGGACGAGATCATGGCGGGGCACCTTCTTGTCGTCGGAGTCAAGCAGCCCGGCAAGGCCAACTGGATGATCGCCCGCGTCCGCAGCCCTGAAGCTTTTGGAGGGATGATCCGCACGCTGGTGATCCAGACCCTGATCATCTACCTGGTCCTGGTTGGCGCGGTCGCCCTGATCCTGCGGCGGATGACGCGCCCGCTTGCGGCGCTCACCCGCCGGGTGGAGCAATTCGCCGTAGCGCCCGGTTCCGCCGGGCAGCTGGCGCCGGCCGGCCCCGAAGACATGCAACGCCTCATCGTCGCACACAACGCCATGGAAGCGCGGATCGTCGCGATGCTTGACGAGAAGGACGTGATGCTCGGCGCCATCGGCCATGATCTGAAGACACCGCTGGCAGCCCTGCGCGTGCGCATCGAATCGGTGGAGGACGACGCAGAGCGCGGGCGGATGGCGCACACGATCGAGGACATCGTACGCACGCTGGACGACATCCTCTCGCTCGCCCGGGTCGGACGCCCGAGCGATCCGCGCGAACGCACGGAACTCTCCGCCCTCGTCGCTTCCGTGGTGGAGGAGTACGAGGACATGGGTGAGCCGGTGGAACTGGCCGACACCCAGCGGATCGTGCTGGAGTTGCGGCCCACCTGGCTGCGTCGTGCGCTGCGCAACCTCATCGACAATGCCATCCGCTATGGAAGCCAGGCGCGCGTGCAGCTTGAGCGGCACGGCGAGCGCGCGGTGATCCGCATCGACGATGACGGGCCCGGCATCCCAGACGACGAGATCGACGCGATGACGAACCCGTTCACACGCGGCGATCCCTCCCGCAACAAGGCCACCGGCGGGGCCGGGCTGGGCCTCGCCCTCGCACGTGCCATCGCGGACCAGCACGGCGGTGCGCTGGTGCTGGCCAACCGCCTCTCGCCCGCCGGAGAGGTCGAGGGGCTGACGGTAAGGCTGGAACTTCCGCTGGCCTGAAGCGCCTCCTTGGTTTAGCGCAGGGCGGCGAACTCCTCGTCGATGCGGCTGCCCATCATGTCGTCCAGAAGGCCGCAGTTGCGAACGCGCTCCACTGCGCGCTCCAGTTCCAGTACGCCGGGCGTCCCCGCGAAGGCCGGGCCGAAGTCCCGGGCGATCCTTTCGGCCCACGGGACCGAGCAGAACCGCCCCAGCATCTGGGGAAGACGGGTCGAAAACGCTTGCGCATCCGCCGCGTCCAACAGCGGCTTCACATTCCGCAAAGCCCAGTCGTACCCATATTCGCGACTGGCGCTGCGGGCCATGACGCCATCCAGGATGTCGCGCCGTTCGCCTTCGCGCAGGCGCGGATCCTTCAGCTCCAGCAGCCAGGCCGCCATTTTCGGGAAGCCTGTCCTCGCCACCGCCGCCAGTGCAGCGGGACGGAACACCGGGTCTTCCGAGGCAAGCGCCTGATCGAGCAGCTTTCTCACCGCCTCAGCGTCCCGTTCGTAGAGGTAGAGGTCGAAAGCGTGATCGAACCAGGTCGGATCCAGCGCGGCGCGGTCTCCCGCCAGGTAAGCCACCGCCGCGTCTTCGAGCAAACGGCGCAAGGCGCGTCCCCCGCGTGCGCCGACAAGCGCGTTGACCACCTGCACCCGCCGCTGCGCTCGTGAGGCTGGCTCGCGCGCGTAGACGCCGAAGCGCGGATCGAAGCCATACTCCTTCAGGAAAGGGCCATAGAGCCGGTCCCGCAGTTGACGGAACCCCCGCCGCCCCTGCGCACCCACGATGTTCTCCCGCACCAGACGCGACATCGCCTTGTCGGGAGCATCCGCTGCATGAGGGTCGTCATGGCGGATAAGCTTTCGCTGCAATGCCGCCATTTCGTTGATGGTGCCCCGGCCTGCACGGATCGATGCATAGAGCGAATCCACCAGCGCCAGCGCTTCGCCTCCGGGCAGGCCATCAGCCGTCGCAATGAGGCTCTTCCAGTGCCCTGCGGTAAGTTCGAAACGGTAGTAGCCCGTCCCCCCGGCGTTCGGGAACACCTCGCCCTCTCCCGGAAGCTCGAAGGTTTGCGTACGCTGGTCCAGGATGAAACACCGGCGCACGGCACCGCGCCGGAGGCACAGCGGTATCGTCCAGAGCGTCTCCGGCGGCGCCACACCTGCAGTGGTATAGGGCAGCTGCGTCACCGTCACGCGCTGCCGGTCCCGCCGCAGGGCGAGCAGAGGCACCCCCTTCTGTTCGACGAAGCTGCGCAGGGCGGGAACGAGCTTCGGGTTGCCTGCCACTTGGGCGAGAGCGAAGAAGAAATCCTCGCTCGTCGCAGTTCCGCCGCGATGCGCCGCGAGGTAATGGCGCACGCCTTCACGGAACCTGTCCTCTCCCAGCCACGCGGCCACCATGCCCACGACGTGCCCGCCCTTGCCGTACGTCATGGCGTCGAAAGCCGTCTTGATGCGGCGGCTGTCGTCGATCGGCTGGCGAACCGGCCTGCCCGCGATCAGCGAATCGGTCTCCATCGCCTCATACCCCGCCGCGAGCGCGTCTCCCGCGATCCCCAGATCCGGCCGCCAGGCGTCCGCGATGCGGTAGCCGATCCAGTTGGCGAAGCTTTCATTCAGCCAGAGGTCGTCCCACCACTCGGGAGTGACGAGGTTCCCGAACCACTGGTGTCCCAGTTCATGCGCCACGACGCGGCCGAATGCGCGCTGCTGCGCGACCGGCGCTTCGTTGTCGAGCACCAGAAGATCGTCCCGGTAAAGCGCCGCCCCCGCGTTCTCCATGGCGCCGGAGTGAATTGGCGTCGTCACCTGGTCCATCTTCGCGAAGGGAAAGGCTTCGCCGAAGTAGTCCTCCAGCAGCGCCGTGATCGCCCTTGAGCCCTCCAGCGCGAAGGACAGGCGGTTCCGGTTCGGTGCGGTGGAAACGATCCGCAGCGGAAGGGCATCCGGGTGCCGCGCCCGCGGCGGCACCTCACCGCTGGCGGAGACGAAAGGTCCTGCCATCACGGCCACGAGGTACGTGGGCAGCGGCACTGTCGGCGCAAAGCGATGGACGAGCAGCCCGCCCTCGCGTGTCGGCTCTCCCTGCTCAGGCGCATTCCCGATTGCGGTGATGCCGTCGGGCGTACGGAGGGTGAGCGTGAAGGGCGTCTTGAACCCCGGCTGGTCGAAGCCGGGAAAGGCCGCACGCGCATCGACAGCCTGGAACTGGCTCCACGCATACCATGCCCCGTCCACCTGCACGCGGAACAGGCCCGCCGGTTCGTCCGCGAAGGGCGCGTCGTAATCGAAGACCAGCGTCACCGCGCCCGGCCCAAGAGCCCGGGCGAACTCAGCCCTGGCAAGGCCCACCGGATCAAGCTGCACCCAGCGGCCGTCCACCGCTTCCCCCGTGCTGTGGGCCGTCAGGCGGCTGACCCGAAGTCCCCGCCCGTGGAGATAGAGGGAAGCCGTTTCGCGGGCTAGGACGAGGTCGATCTCGACATGGCCGGAGAAGCGCGGGCGCGACGGATCAACCGTAAGGTCAAGCCGATAAGCAGTGGGCACGGCGGCATCATCCAGCCGCCCCAGCGGAAGGGTATCGGCCCGCGTGTGGGACGCCGCGCCGAACAGGGCCAGAACGGCTGCAAACAGCGCCGCGAAAGGCGCCCATCCACGTCGGCCTGCCTTTCCCCTCACCCGCGCATCCAGCCCCCGCTGCAATGAGTTGACGGCCCGCTAGCGTAGCCGGCGTGGGGGGCGCAGGCACTCGCCCCGGCTCGTGCCGGAGGGGTTCCGCGCAGCCGAAGGCATTCCTCGCTCATCCCGGTGTCTCGTTTGCTTGTTCTACCAGGGTGTACGGGCATCGCCCCCGATTGCAACATGGGGCGCATCTGGCGCACAAGGCGCTGCAGAGGAGTTTTGCCAGCCGCCATGACTGCGGCTAAGGGCCGCGCCTACCATGGTCCACCCTTTCGTCCTTCTTGATGACGCCCGTTCCGAGGGCGCGGTCGATGCGCGCCTGTACCGGGCCTTGCGCGAAACCGTCGTGGCGATGCGCGCCAGCGAGGTTCTGCCGGCGCTGGAGCGTCTTCAGGCACTCTCGAAAGCGGGCCTGCATCTGGCGGGGTACATGACGTACGAAGCGGGACTCGCGCTGGAACCACGGCTTGCCCCCCTGCTCGTCGAGACCGGCCGTCCGCTGCTGTGGTTCGGCGCTTTCGACGGCTACGAGACGATACCCGCGCCGGAGGTGCCCCATTGGCTTCGCGCCACCGCCGGCCCAACCCCGCCCGCCATAGGCCCGCTCGAGCCTCAGGTGAGCACCGGCGAGTATGCGCGGCGGTTTGCGGCCATTCGTGATGCGATCGAAGCGGGAGACATCTACCAGGCCAACCTCACATTCCCGCTCGAAGGGCCTTGGAGCGGCGACCCTCTTGCGCTTTATGCCGCCCTGCGTCCTCGCGCCGCCGCCGGCTATGGCGCCGTCATCCACGACGGCGCCCGGTGGCATCTCAGTTTCTCCCCGGAACTGTTCTTCACCCTCCACGGCCGCAATGTCGAGGTTCGCCCGATGAAGGGCACACGTCCGCGGGGGCGCAACGAGGCTGAGGATGCCGCGCTGCGTGCCGACCTTGCCGCCAGCGTGAAAGACCGGGCCGAGAACCTGATGATCCTTGACCTCATGCGCAACGATCTCTCGCGCCTTGCGGTCCCGGGAAGCGTACGCGTGGAAGCGCCCTTTGCCGTCGAGAGCTATCCGACGGTGCACCAGATGGTCTCCACCGTCCATGCCCGGCTTCCGCAGGATCATGGCGCCGTCGACCTCCTTCGCGCGCTTTTTCCCTGCGGATCCATCACCGGCGCGCCCAAGATCCGCGCGATGGAACTGATCGCGCAGGTGGAGAGCGCACCGCGCGAAGCCTACTGCGGCAGCATCGGTTATCTCGAACCCTCTGGCGATGCCGCCTTCAATGTGGCAATTCGCACCTTGCGTCTCGATTGCAGCGGCCGCGCGGTCCTAGGGGTTGGATCGGCCGTAGTCGCGGATTCGCAAGCGCTTCCCGAATGGCGGGAGTGTCTGGTCAAAGGGGGTTTCGTGCGAGAGTCGGAAGTGCGGGTTGCCGGAGCAGCGGCCTCTGTGGCCGCATCGCCCGCCAGCTTCGATCTGATCGAGACGATGCGATTCACGCCAGAGGACGGCATCGCGCTGCTGGAACTGCATCTGGAGCGAATCGCCGCAAGCGCGGCCGCGCTGGGCTTCGGCTTCGACCGTCATGGCGTGCGCAATGCCATCCAGGCGCTGTGCTTCGATGCGGACGCTGCCTCCAGGCTGCGGCTCGTGGTCGGCCGCAGCGGCGCGTTCTCGCTGGAACTGGCCGCCCTGCCCCCCGCTCTGCCTGTCCCCGCCATCGTCGCGGCCCTGCGCCTGCCGGTCGACAGCGGCGACTGGCGGCTGCGCCACAAGACGACCGACCGCGGCTTCTACGAAAAGGGTCTCGAAGTCGCGCGCGCCAACGGTGCCGACGAGGCCATCATGCTGCGGGACGATGGCCTCGTCACCGAAGGCTGCTTCACCAGCATCTTCGTCGAGCGAGGCGGCAAGCTGCTGACTCCTCCTGCCGCACTTGGCCTGCTGCCGGGCATCCTTCGGCGGTCGCTGCTGGACAGCGGCCGCGCCGAGGAAGCGAACCTCACGCTGGACGATCTGAGCGCCGGTTTCCTCATCGGCAATGCCGTGCGCGGCCTGTTGCCTGCGCGTCTGCTCGACTAAAGTGGCCGATCTCGCATTTTCAGCGATCCTGATCTAAGACTCCCGGCGATGCACATCTCAATCGCTCTCTCCCGCATCGCTCCATCGCAGACCACCGCGATGACCGATCGCGCCACGCAGCTTCGCGAAGCGGGGCGGGACATCATCTCGCTGTCGGTTGGGGAACCGGATTTCGCGACCCCGCCGCATGTCCTCGAAGCCGCCAAGGCTGCACTGGACAGCGGGGAGACGCGCTACACGCCGGTGGGTGGCACCTCGCGCCTCAAGCAGGCTGCCGCGCTGCACTTCGGCCGGGACCTCGGCATTGCGGTGTCGCCTTCGCAGGTCACCGTCAGCGCCGGCGGCAAGCAGGCGATCTTCCACGCAATGGCGGCCACCGTCAGCGAGGGGGACGAAGTGATCGTGCCCTCCCCCTGGTGGGTCAGCTATCCTGAAATCGTGCGCTTCGCCGGTGGCAAGGTGGTTCCGCTGCGCACCCACGCGAAGGATTCCTACCGGTTCACGCCGGCCGATCTCGAAGCGCAGATCGGTCCGCGCACGCTGTGGCTCATGCTCAACAGCCCCGGCAATCCGACAGGGGCCTGCCTGCCGGCGGAAACCTTGCTGGGCATTGGCGAAGTGCTGCGGCACCACCCGCGCGTCATGATCCTGTCGGACGACATCTACGCCCCGATCAATTATACCGGCGGCGCCCACGCGACGCTGGCCAACCTGTGCCCGGATCTTGCCGATCGCATCCTGACTATCTCCGGTGTCTCCAAGAGCCACGCAATGACCGGCTTTCGCATCGGAGTCGCGGCGGGGCCAGAATGGCTCATCACCGCAATGGAACGGCTGCAGTCGCACTCGTCAGGCAATCCCTGCTCGATCAGCCAGGCCGCCGCGGTCGCCGCCTTCGAAGGTCCGCAGGAATTCCTCGTGGACTGGTGCGAGCGCTTCCGCGCCCGGCGCGACCTCGTCGTTTCGTCGATCAACGCCATACCCGGCCTTTCCACCCCCTCTCCGGACGGCGCCTTCTACTGCATGGTCGATGCCACGCCCCTGATGGAGCGGTTCGAAGACGATACGAAGCTGGCGCTTCACCTCCTCGACCATGGCGTCGCGGTCGTCCCCGCCTCGGCATTCTGCGGCCGGGACGGCTTTCGCATCAGCTTCGCGGCGGACGAGGCGCGGCTTGTCGAGGCCTGCCGGCGGATCGCCGGGGCCGTGGCCTGATATTCCCGGCGGCATCGCGTCGACGGTGCCGCGACCTGCTCCCGAAGGGGGCAACGAAAGAAAGAATCATGGAACTCGAAATTCTCTTCGAAGACGGCGAAGCGCTCGTCATCGACAAGCCCGCCGGCCTGCCGCTCGATCAGCCGCGCGCCGGTGGACCAAGCCTCGAAGATCGGCTGGACGAGCTGAAGCTCGGCTTCCAACGTCAGCCTTTCCCCGTCCATCGCCTTGACCGCGACACGTCCGGATGCCTCCTTCTGGCCCGCAACCCAAAGGCGCTCAAGCGCTTCGCCGCCGCTTTCGAGGAGCGCACGGTCGAGAAGCGCTACCTCGGCATCGTCGCAGGTGAACTGAACGAAGAGGAGGGCACGATCGCCCTAAACCTCTCCAAAGTCAGCACGGCAAAGGACGGTTGGCGCATGATCCCTGCGCGCAAGGGCAAGCCGGCCGTCACGCACTGGCGAAAGCTGGACGCGCGCGGCGGACTGACGCTGGTGGAGTTCCGCCCCGAGACGGGCCGGACACATCAGATCCGCGTGCACGCCGCCTCCGGGCTCGGCTTTCCGCTCCTGGGCGATCCCGTCTACGGGTCCAGGAGCGGAGCCGGCCGCACGATGCTTCATGCGGCAGGTCTGACCGTTCCGCGCGGCGGCGAAAAGCCTCCGATCGTCGCCGTCAGCCCGATGCCTGCCGATTTCCGCGCCCTTGGCTTCACGGATGAATGAGCGCGGTCGATGACATAGTGGAGCGCGCCCAGGCTCTCGCAAGCGAGAGCTTCATCGCCTCCACCGGGCCGGGCGGGCAGAACGTCAACAAGGTGGCCACGGCCGTGCAGCTCCGTGTCGACATCTACGCTCTGCGTCTGGTGCCGCCGGTCTTCGCCCGGGTCAGGGAATTGGCCGGGAGCCGCATGACGGCGCGCGGCGAGCTGATTCTCACCGCCCGCCGCTTCCGGACTCAGGAAGCCAACCGGGCGGACGCGCGCGAACGGCTGGCAGAGCTTCTGGTGGAGGCGCACAAGCTTCCGGAAAAGCGAGCCAAGAGCCGTCTCAACCGTGTCGGCAAGGAGCAGCGGCTCAAGGGCAAGAAGCTGCGCGGCTCCGTCAAGGCCGGCCGCGGCAAAGTCAGCTTCGACTGATCAGTCCGCCGCCTCCGCCGGCGTGGGGGCAGAAAGCGTGGCATCTTCTGTCGGCGGCCGGCGTGCATCGAGGATAGCCGCCGCCTCGTCGAGTGCGCGGGCTTCTCCGACCGTGACGCCGCCGGGGCCGGGCGCCGTGTCCGACTGCGAACAGGCTCCCAGTGCAAGCAAGGGCAGGGCAAGCAGGGGAAGGGCAAGGCTGACTGGTCTCATGATCCTGCCGTAGCCCAGTCGCGATCAGGCGTCGATGACCCGGGTATGCGGGTGATGCTTGTCCAGATGCTTGCGGATGATCTTTAAGTTGCGGCTGTTGGACCGGAACACGAAGTCGAACAGATCGCCCGCGATCGGTATAGCACCCACCAGACTGTCGAACCCGACATTGGCGCTCATGCGTGCCAGTTGCCACTTCGACATGCCCAGATTGCGCGCCTCCCAAACCAGGTAGAGGCCCAGTGCCGCGGCAATCAGGTCGCCCGCCACGGGCACGAGGCCCACGACCGCGTCGAGCCCTACCTGCCGGCGGATGCCCGGCACGGTAAACGCCCGCTCCAGCACCCGCTCAAGCATCTCGATACGACGCCGCACCGATGCCGGGTCGTTCCCTATCGGAAGTTCATGCTCCATGCGCCGGGCAGGCTGCGGTCCTATCGCCACTCTCAGGCCTTTTCTTGACGCGGCTCGGCGCCGCATCTTCTACTTGGGGAGCCAGGCGAGCGGCATCAAGGGATGCCAGCCCCACTGGTTGGGAGAGAAGCCGGACACGGTGCCGCGAACCAGCGACCAGCGGATGGGCGTGCCGAACGGTATGAAGACATTCGCGCCCGCGAGCTCTGCTTCCGCTTCGGTCAGCATCGCGGCGCGTTCGGCCGAGGAGACGGCGACGGCAGCATCGGCCACGCGCGCATCGGCTTCGGGAGAGCAGATTCCCCGTCGCGCCCGGCAGGACAGGCGGTTCAGGAACCAGGCCGCGCGGGGGTAGCGTGCCACATCGTCGATGAGGAGCAGATCAGCCCCTTCCTGCGCCTCCGCTCTGTCGAGACCAACGCCGATCGCCGCGAAATTGCTGGAGAGGCGCTCGAACAGCACCGACGATCCGCCTCCGTCCGGAAGCCAGATCGTCAGGCGCGGGCGGCTGGCTTCGGCGCCATTGCTCGCGATCCAGTCGCGCACACGGGCCGCGGCCACGGCCCGGCGTTCCTCGATGGTCTGTCCTGACCACCGCTCCCCGATGGTGCCGAGGTCACCGTCCAGGCTCGGCGACACGATGCGCGTGGTCGGCACCCAGCCGCCAACCCCGAAGGGCGCGATGAGGGCGTCCCGGTCGACCGTCATGGCCAGCGCTTCCCGATTGGCGGCTTGCGAAAGGAAGCCCTGCTCGTTCATCACCCGCAGCCCGAACAGGCCGATCACGGGGTCAAGCTGGATAGTGCCGCGCAGGATGCCGACGGAGCGGGTCAGAAGGAAATCCTGAATCCGTCCACCCAGCACAAGATCGACACTGCCCTCGTTGAACGCGGCAACCGCATCCTCTCCGCGCAAGCGGCGCAGCTCGATGCGTCGGGTGCGCTCCGCCCAGCGGTCGATCGCCGGCATGCCCAGTTGTACAGGGTCAATGGCGGTCAGCAGCGTCCGGTCACCCGCGCGCGCAGCGATCATTGGCCCGGTGCCTTCCCCCTTGTGGCGCAGGCCCAGCTCCGGCTGGGCAAGCAGCTGGAGCAGGTAAGGCATGGGCCGGGCAAGCCGGATCTCGATCACGCGCCCGGCGGTGGCACGTACATCGTCCAGACCGGCAAGGTCCATCGCCAAAGGCGTTCCCTTGACCGCCTGAAGGGCGGCACGGAAGGCGCGCCGTGCGCTTTCGGCCGTGATTGGCTCACCGTTGGCCCAGGTGCCGTCGCGCAGCCGGAAGATATAGCTCTGGCCGTCGTCCGTCACGATCCAGCGGTCCGCCAGGGCCGGGATGACGCGGCCTGCGTCGTCGAATGCCACCAGCCCTTCGACGGTGGAGGCGTGGACCAGCAGCCCTCCAGTCGATGACAGGTCATCGCCGGATAGCACGCCCCTTTCGTCGCCGAGAACCGCCACGCCAAAGGCGGAATTGTCGGAGCCGCTGCAGGACGCGAGCATGAGACCGGCCATGACAGCCAGGACCCGGTAGACGGGGCGCTTGAACACCATGGCTAGGGACTAGTCGATTTCATCTGTCTCGCAAATGAAACCACAGCCTTTTGGTTGCAGATCCTCAGATCTTGCGCAGAGCCGATTTGTCTGTGGTGGGCTCAGGCGTGGAGATGCGCATGTAGTAATCCAGCGAGGATTCGGGCGTACGGGCGATGGGCTCACGTGCAAGGCGCGGATCGATGTCGTCGCGGAACGCCACGCCGAAGCGATTGTCCTGCACCCAGGCCACAGTGCCCTCGACCCAGCCGATATTGCGGATGTTGACTCGCACGACGGTTCCGCGCGCGACGCGCACGTTACCCTCGCCCATCATGCCTCCGGCCGAGAGATTCCGAACCTTGATACGGAACTCGCCCTCGATACCCTCGACACGCAGATCAGCCAGCAAAAACAGGCTGTCCCGTGCGATCTGCCGATTTTCAGCTTCGTTCATGCGCTTTGGTCCGGGCGTTCAGGGCAGCACCTCCATGTGCCGCCGATGCAGGCAAATTACCGTGCCTGGGCCAGGATTTCTAGCGAACATTGGCGAATAAAGGGTTAACGCGACGGCTTCGAGCATAGGCGAAGCCGCGCGTCCCTGAAACTTCCGCCGGTTCAGTCGTCCCGAGACACCTTCTCGCGGCGCTCATGCGCTTCCTGCGCCTCAACCGTCATGGTTGCGATCGGGCGAGCTTCGAGACGGCCCAGGCCGATCGGTTCGCCGGTCACTTCGCAGTACCCGTACTCGCCTTCCTCGATGCGGCGCAGGGCCGAATCGATCTTGGCGATCAGCTTGCGCTGACGGTCACGCGTACGAAGTTCGATGCCCCAGTCCGTCTCGCTGGAGGCACGGTCGTTCAGGTCAGGTTCGCGCAGAGGCCCGTCCTGCAACTGCTGCAGGGTTCCTGCAGAGGCGTCGAGGATGGAGCGCTTCCACGCAAGCAGCAGCTTACGGAAATACTCCTGCTGCGCCTCGTTCATGTATTCTTCGTTAGGTTCGGAAATATAGGCGCCGCCAATTGCGCGTTTCGCCTTTGCGAGTACATCAATTTCGTCAGCTAGGGCCGTTGCCATCCAGAGAACTCCGCAGTGCCTCCTCGGATCGCCAACGCCCTGCAGTCCCGGATTTTTCCGATAACCGTAACGATCCGCGGGTTGTGCCGCGCCTATAAGTCGACGTCACCTTGCGCACAAGCGGTTAAGCGAGGGAGAGGCAAGAAACTTGCCTGAGCACAGCAGTGGTGACTTGAAGTTAATACGACCACGTTCAGGTCAGCTAACGGCATTAACCATATCTTGACCCGCGCGACGCAGTTTCATCTGCAGAACGCAAACGGACTTCCTGTCCCCCGTTCCGGGACGAGGTCGCAGCCGGGGGAGAATTGGAATGGAAGCAACGAAGATAGACGGGCGGCTGGCTACATGCGCGACTGGGCAGGATCTGGACACGGCCGACATGATCATCGCGCAAGCGCTGGCCGCGGCAGCGGCAGGCGACGCCTCCGGCTATTTTGACCTCGGTGTCGCGTACTCCACCGGCAGCCCCGCCCTCGCCTGCGATTTCATCGAAGCGCACAAGTGGTTCAATCTTGCGGCCGTAGGCGGGCATGAGGACGCCGCGTCGTGCCGCGCGCAAGTGGCGGAGGACATGACCGCGCGCGAAATCGCCGAAGCGCAGCGCCGGGCCCGGCAGTGGCTCGGCGCGACGATCCGATGCGCCGCCTGACCTAGCGGTCGACCGGTCCGGGCGCAGGCGCCTCCGCCTTGCGAAAAGGCGTCCTGCCGTCGAGCCATATCTGATCCCGCGCGATGCCCGCGCGCTCCTGCGCGAGGTAATCGGCTATGGCGGCGCGCAGGCCATCGTGCACGATGTAGTGCGCGGAGACGGTGCGTACCGGCTCGTAGCCCCGGGCGAGCTTATGCCCGCCCTGGGCCCCCGCTTCCACGCGATTCAGCCCCAGACGAATGGCCGCATCGATGGCCTGATAATAGCACAGTTCGAAGTGCAGGAAGGGCTTGTCGATCCGGGCGCCCCAGTAGCGGCCGTAGAGCGCATCCCGCCCAATGAAGTTCAAAGCGCCCGCCACCGCCTCGCCCGCGCTGAAGGCGAGGACCATCAGCATGCGGTCCGCCATCGCCTCCCCCAGGAGGCTGAACGCCTGGCGGGTAAGATAGGGCCGGCCCCACTTGCGCGCGCCCGTGTCCTGATAGAATTCCCAGAAGGCGTCCCAATGTTCCTCGCGGATCTCCGTGCCAATCAGCGCGCGAATCTCCACGTCCTCCTGCGCCCTGGCGCGTTCCTTGCGCAGGTCCTTGCGCTTGCGGGAAGAAAGGACGCCGAGGAAATCGTCAAAGCTGGCGTAGCCGCGGTTCTCCCAATGGAACTGGATATCCTCGCGCAGGAGCCATCCCGCCCGCTCGAAGATCGGCACTTGTGCAGGCTCGATGAAAGTGGCGTGAGCGGAGGAAAGACCGTTGTCCCGGCAGAGCGTCTCGGCCGCACGCAGCAGGGGAACGGCAAGTTCTGGGTCCTGCGTCAGCACGCGCGGGCCGGTAGCGGGAGTGAAGGGAACCGCGATCTGCAGTTTGGGATAGTACGACCCACCCGCCCGGTGCCATGCATCGGCCCAGGCATGATCGAAGACATACTCGCCCTGAGAATGGTCCTTCAGGTAAGCCGGCAGCGCGGCTACCGGTCCTCCGCCGGGACGGTCGACGACGATCGGCAGGGGCGTCCAGCCACTGCGCCCGCCAACGCTTCCCGACCGTTCCAGAGCGCTGAGGAAGGCATGGCTGACAAAGGGATTGCCGCCATCGGTCAGCGCATCCCAATCTGCCGCCGGCAGATCGCCGACAGCGCCAAGGACACGGGCGGTGAAGCTGCCGTCATTCACGGTCGGCCGGTGCTCCCGTCCTTGCCTTCCCCACGGTGCCTTCGAAGATCGCGGCATCCGCGAAGGCTTCGACCCGCGCATCGTCCTCGGCATCGCGGACCGTCCAGGTGGCGACCGGCACACCACGGCGACGCTGCGCACCGGCGAAGCGGCTCGGCAGGTCACGCACGTCGTAAGCAAGGAAATCCGGCCGGCAATGCCATAGGGCGAGATGGCGGCGGATTGCTCCCGAAACGCCCCTGGCATCGCTTTCGGAAACGACCAGCCCACGCACCGTGTGCGGCGAGTGGCGCCAGTACCAGCGCGAGACGCGCGGGTCGAAGCTCATCACGGCGTGGGGTCCCATGTACCCTTCAAGGACTCGGCGGACCGCCAGGCACAGCGCGGCGACGCGTGAGCCACGCTCCGACTTGATCTCGATGAGAACGGGCACCTGCCCGGCGACTTGGGCAAGCACCTGCCGCAAAGTCGGGATCGTCTCGGCGCTGCCGGTAAGCGCGATCGCTCCAAGCTGGGCGGCGCTTCTCCGGGCGACCGGGCCGGTTTCGGCGGTCAGGCGCTCAAGCCCGTCATCGTGAAACACCACCGGCTGGCCGTCGCTGGAGCGTTGCACGTCCAGTTCGATCCCGTGCCCCGCCTGTATCGCGCGTGCAAATGCCGCGCGGGAATTCTCTGGCACCCCGGCCCCGTGCAGGCCGCGGTGCGCATAGTCCTGCGCACCGAGCCACGCGACCTTGCGCGGATCGGGCGCAGGCGAAAGCCAGCGATCAAGCAGGGCGAACGGCAACGATGGCGTCCACTTCCACCGCGGCACCCAGTGGCAGGACAGGCACGCCGACGGCGCTGCGCGCGTGCTTTCCGGCATCGCCGAACACCGCCACCATCAGCTCCGAAGCGCCGTTGATCACCTTGGGCTGGTCTGTGAAGGCTCCCGTCGAGTTGACGAAACCGCCCAGCTTCACGATCCGCTCGATCCGGTCGAGCGAGCCAAGGGCAGCCTTGAGCTGCGCCAGGATCATAAGCCCGCACGCCTGCGCCGCTTCAGTGCCCTGCTCCAGCGTAACGTCTTCGCCGAGGCGGCCGGTAACAAGCTGCCCGTCGACGAACGGCAACTGACCGGACACGTGAGCAAGGCCTGCGGCCTCCACCACGGGCACATAAGCCGCCACCGGGGCGGCGGCTTGCGGCAAAGTCAGGCCGAGTTCGGCAAGGCGGGCTTCGATCTTACTCATGAATGTCCTCTTCTTCGCGCATGAGGCTGTCGAGCAGCCAGGGAAGTGCGCTGTTCCAGTCGTCTATACGGGCGTGGGCATGGCCCAGTTGCAGGGCGCACGCGATGTTGGGGGCAATCTGGGGCTCACCGCAGAGATGTAGGCGCCGCACATGCGGCGAGACTTCGAACACCGAGCCATGATGCTGGGACAGGTCGTCGATGAACACGGCCCGGTTGGGCTTGTATTCGTCGAGGATTGCCTGAAGCGCGGGGCCTTTCGGCCCCTGATTGGTGAAAACCCGCAGGGGCATACCGTGGCCGAGGAGCTGCGCTTCCCGAGCTTCGCGCCGAAAGTCGAGCAGGTTGGTGAGCACCACAACGTCCGCATGCTCGCGAATGGCTGCAATCGCATCCACGGCTCCTTCGATCGGCGTCTGCCGGTGCATCTGGGTGTCGAAAAAGCGGTTGAGCAGCTGCCACATCTCCGCCTGCTCGAGCGGCTCATCACTGCCGACCCGGCGCATCGAGCGGAAGAACTCGCCGTTTGCTAGGTCGAACTGCACGCCCTCGTCTTCGGAGAGCCAGTCGCGGAAGTGCTTGATCATGTGCAGCAGCACTTCGTCGCAATCCGTGATGAGCAGCGGCCGCGTCATGCGCCGAGCCTTGCGCGCGCGGCCACCAGAGCCTCGGGCTTGATGCCCAGCGCATCCGCTGCGGCCAGCAGGTCCGGCTCGTGCGAAGCCAGGAAGTCCAGCACGGCGGTCAGCGTGCCGCGCTCCATGAGCGAGGCGCGCAGTTCATCGGGCGTCAGCCCGGTGAGCGAGAGGAAGCGGTCGGCGCGGCTCTGTTCCGCCAGCACCCAGCCCAGGGCGCTGAGCGCCAGGGCCTGCGGATCCGATGGGGATGACGTCTCTCGAAGAATTGTCAGTCTCTCTCATGTGGAATAGACGGGGGTTCAATACCCCAGATGGTCATCAGGGCGTCGAATGGCAAAGCGAATCCTCGTTGTCGAGGACAACGATCTTAACCGGAAGCTGTTTTGCGACGTGCTCCGCAGTCAAGGGTACGCGGTGGAGCCGTGCGCCGATGGTCTGGACGCCCTGGAACGGGCGCGCCAGTTCGTGCCCAATCTCATCATCATGGACATCCAGCTCCCCAACGTCTCGGGGCTGGACCTGATCGAGACGGCTAAGAAGGATCCCGTCCTGCGTGCCATTCCGGTGCTGGCCGTGACCGCCTACGCCGGCAAGGGCGACGAGGAGCGTATCCGGGAAGCTGGAGCGGAAGGCTATCTGGCGAAACCGGTTTCGATTGGTCCTTTCATGCAGGCGGTCCGGGCGCTGCTGTAAGCCGACGGCGGCGACAGCCGGCATCTCGCGTTCTGCCGCTCGGCGGCGACCGGAAAGACACAGGACGCAAACGTAGCGCATCTCAAGCCATTCCCGCCTTGACATGATACACCTGCGCCGCTTTTGCGCCGCAATTCGCGGCGAGAGAGCCGCCCGACGCTTTCGGAGTTAAGACCCATGGACCGCGCAGAGACCTCGGCCCGCATCGCCGCGCTGATCGAACCCTTCAACAAGAAGGGCATCGCCATCGACGACACCACCCGCTTCACCGACGACCTGGAATTCGACAGCCTGACCGTGATGGACTTCGTCGCCGCCATCGAGGACGAGTTCGACATCATCATCTCGATGAACGCGCAGGCCGAGATCGAGACCTACGGCCAGCTTGTCGACGCCGTGGTCAAGCTTCAGGGTTGAGCGCACGATGACCGAGGCCGTTAGCCAGCCCGACCAGCCGCAGACCGTAGAGGGCGGCGACATGACCGGGGACCGCGATCTGTTCAGCAAGTTCGACCCGCTCATCAAGATGCGCTCGGACCTGCTCTCCACCGGTGTGACCGATCCGTTCGGCCTCGTTATGGAGCGCGTGATCTCTCCGACCGTCGCCATGTGCAACGGGCGCGAGACGATCCTGCTGGGCACGTACAACTACATGGGCATGACCTTCGACCCCGACGTGATCGCGGCGGGCAAGCAGGCGCTCGACGATTTCGGCGCCGGCACCACCGGCAGCCGTGTGCTGAACGGCACGTACGCAGGCCACAAGGCGGTCGAGGAAGCGCTATGCGACTTCTACGGCATGAAGCACGCCATGGTGTTCTCGACCGGCTACCAGGCCAACCTCGGGATCATATCGACCATTGCCGGCAAGGGCGATTACATCGTCCTCGACATCGACAGCCACGCCTCGATCTGGGACGGCTGCAAGATGGGTGACGCCGAGGTCGTGCCGTTCAAGCACAACGACATAGAAGCGATGGAAAAGCGCCTGAAGCGCATTCCCGAAGGCGCGGGCAAGCTGGTCGTGCTCGAAGGCGTTTACTCGATGCTGGGCGACATCGCCCCGCTGAAGGAAATGATCGCCGTCGCAAAGAAGTACGGCGCCATGGTGCTGGTGGACGAGGCGCACTCCATGGGCTTCATCGGCCCCAACGGACGCGGCGTGGCCGAGGAGCAGGGCTGCCTCGACGATGTCGACTTCGTGATCGGCACGTTTTCGAAGTCAGTCGGCACCGTCGGCGGTTTCTGTGTCTCGAACCACCCCAAGTTCGAAATCATGCGTCTGGTCTGCCGTCCCTACGTTTTCACCGCCAGCCTGCCGCCGAGCGTCGTCGCCACCGCCACGACCTCGATTCGCAAGCTGATGACGGCCAGCGAGAAGCGCGCGCACCTCTGGGATAGCTCGCGCACGCTGCACAAGGGGCTGACGGACGCAGGTTTCCAGCTCGGCACGACCGAACCGCAGAGCGCGATCATCTCGGTCATCATGCCCGATCTGGAGCGCGGCGCGATGATGTGGGAAGCGCTGCTGCGGGAGGGCCTTTACGTGAATCTCGCCCGCCCGCCGGCAACGCCCGCGAACATGACCCTGCTGCGTTGCTCGCTCTGCGCCGAACATTCGGCCGAGCAGGTGCAGCAGATCATCGGCATGTTCACCCGCGCCGGCGAGGCCGTGGGTATCCTGGGCTGAGGACGAACCTTCCCCCGCCCCCGAGGCGGGGGAAACGGCTCAGACCGAATGAAGATCTACGTAGTCCAAAAAGGCCTGCATCCAGCCGTTCAGAAACTCGGACGACTGGGCGCCCACCGTGCCATCGTCATTGAGAAGGCCATCCTTCCACTGCAGGAACGCCTCGGGCGCACCGAGCGTCGGCATGTCGAGATAGGCCAGGATGTTGCGCAGGTGCTGCTGCGCCAGAGCCGTGCCGATGGCCCCGATCGACACGCCGGTGATACCCGCCGGTTTCCCGGCCCAGGCGCTCTGTCCATAGGGCCGCGAGGCATGGTCCAGCGCGTTCTTGAGCACGCCGGGAATTGACCGGTTGTACTCCGGCGTGACGAACAGGACACCGTCCGAGCCGGACACCAGCGCCTTCAGCGCCATGACGGGTTCCGCCTGATCGTCATCGTCATCCTGGTTGTAGAGCGGCAAAGCCCCGATTTGGGCGAAGGTGAAGTCGTGGCCCTGTGCAGCCGGCAGCCGTGTCAGGGCTTCGGCCAGTCGGCGGTTGTACGATCCTTCGCGCAGGCTGCCGATAATGATGGCGATCTTTGACATGGCTTCTCCTCGTCGCGGTGCCGTTCCGTCGCGGTCTCCGGGTACAGACCGCCGAGCACCGCGACGGTTCCTGTCCATCAGTGGATAGAGATGATCCCGTCCACCGCCTGCCACTCCTGCGGGCCGATCAGCTTCCTGTGCGCGACGCGGACGGAATGCAGCGGTCCTTCGATCTCTCGCGTCCAGTAGTCCAGGAAGTCGCGCAGCACCGGGAAACGTGGAGCCACATCGTACTGCTGGAAGGCGAAGAGCTGGAGGAAGCTGGGATGATCCGGCAGGAAGTAGTGGATTTCGACGGTCGTCAGACCGTACCCCTCCAACTGCCTCAGGAAATCTGCAGAAGCGCGGAAATCCGACGATGCTCGAACAGAACGACCAGCCATAGCCCTCCTTCCGGCGCCGCCACCTTGCGGCGCAGCGTGAGGAGGATGACACAGACCGAACGGCAGTCAAGTGACCGCAACAGCTACGGATTCACCGGGCGAACGGATGAAGCGATGGGGCCTAGCGTGGTCGACGGGGCAGCGGCGGGCGATGATAGCTGACATCGCTGCGGTCCCGTCGCGCCTGTGAAGGCTCGTCAGCGGAATACGGGCTGGCCGGTGCATGCGCCGCCTTCGGCACATCGTAGGTTCCCTCCACGATGGTAACGCGGTTGGCGATGCGCCATTCGCCGTCCCGCCTGCAGAAGTGATCGACATACCTGCCGGTGGACATGAAGTTCGGTCCCTCAGCCGTGACCCCTGAAAAATGATAGTAGGTCTCGCAGAAGGCCTCGTCGCCCTGAAGATCGCAGACGTGATTGAGGATGGCGTGCTGCGTCGTCTCGAACATCAGCGTCGTGCCATCGGCCCAGGCGATGAAATCGTCCGGTGAGCCGACGAAGTGCCCGTGATCCTCTATCGCATCGTCCCAGTAGCAGGAGCGGACCAGTTCGTTGTCGAGCCGGTCCAGCCCCCGGGCATAACGCAGCAGCACCTGATGGATGGTGTAACGGTCGGCAAGTTCGGCAAGGTCCATCGGTCAGGCCTTCAACCAGTCCAGCAGCAGGGGGGCCAGGAGCGGCCATCGTTCGAAACGTCCGCGACGGTTCGCGGGATCGACCGGGAAGGTCGAGACGCAGTTCCATTCCTGGTCGCCCCATGGCGGCTCCACCAGCGTGGAGTTTGGCAGGAGGCGATGGACCCATTCCGAGGTTTCGCGTGTGTGAGCCATGTCGCTCTTGCCCGAACGGAAGGTCAGGACCGGCATCGTCAGCCGCGCAAAGTCCTGCGCAGTCATCCCTGGCACGGGCGATTCGTCGGAATAGGCGAAAGCTTTGCCCCACCGCTGCATGGTCGCGATGTATGCGTCAGGGTCCTGAGCCATAAGGATGCTGCGAATCCGCGGATTGCGGGCGATCTGATCGGCCCAGCTCGGAAGCTGGACGACCGCCTCCATGCCGCCCTTGCTCGCCGCAGCGATCTGGTCCCCGCAGTAGAACCACGCCAGCCCCGCAAGACCGACGGGGCCGCCGCTAATCCACCAGATGGCGATCTGGCGCACGTTCGCAGGCTGGCGGGCAGCCGCCATGAGAGTGATGCGGGACCCTGCCGACCCTCCCACCAGTGTGACATTTCGAAAGCTCAGGGCGTCGATCAGCCCAACCAGCGCCTCGCAGTTCATCACCGACTCGCTCGGCGCCGTGAACGCGATATCCGAGGCCCCGCATCCCGGCCTGTCCCACAGGAGGACGCGGTAGCCGCCTTCCGCCAGTTTCGCCCCAAGTTCCGGGACACCTGCGGTGTCGCGCGGGTAGCGACCGCCCGGTGTCAACACCAGCGGCGGCCCACCTTCGTCTCCGATCAGTTCATAGTCGATCGCAAGGCCGTTCACATCGATCTTTGGCATCCGCTCAGACCATCGCGTCCGCCGCCATCGCCGCACCGGGTGCAGTCTCCCAACGGCCCAGCCGGTAGTCCCCGCTGATCGTTGTGCGGTACATCAGCCGCTCCTCCTCCGGGTTGTTCCCGGACACGCAGTGGAGCATGCGCAGGTTGTCCCAGATCACCATATCGGCGGGCCGCCACTTGTGGTGATAGGAACACAGGGTGCCGAGCCGGTTGATCTCCTGGCACACCTCCTCCAGCAGCGCATCCCCTTCCGGTGTCTCGTTGCCCAAGATGCCCTGCGCCATATACGGGGAAACGTGGAGGACCTTTTCCCCTGTCGACCGGGTCCAGACCGCAGGATGAATTGCGCGCGGCATGGCTGCGACCTGCTCGGCGAAACCGGCGGGCATCGGCTTGGGCTCGATCATGCGATACTGTTCGGGACGGCCGAACTTCAGCTGGTCGAACTGTGTTTCCAGACGATAGACGATCTGCGCCCTCTCGATCCGGTCCCGCAACCGGGCGGGGAAGGCTTCGTACAGGGCCACCCCGTCCAAAAAGCCGGTGATGCCGCCTTCCTCAACCCGTTCTACCGACCGCAGAACTCCCGCGCGGTTCAGTTCGTCGTTGTAGCAGTGATCGAAGTGCCACGGCAGCCAATGCGACACCTGCCGCCCGTCCACCTCCACGACGCCGCGGCCGCGCTGGCTTCGGATTTCTATGACACCGGGCATGCGGTTCGAATCGACGCGGCTGACGCCCTTGACCGGGTGTTCCTTCAACGGTCCGAAGCAGCTTGAGATGGCCAGCTGCATCTCGTCCGTCTGTTCGACGTCCTCAAAAACGATCATGCCGTGCTTGACGAAAAGCGCGTCGATGTCGTCCCGGACGGCCTTGTGCTGCAGTTGGCCAAGAGTCAGTCCGCCAATGCGCAGGCCGAACGGAAGATTGTCCTGCAACGGACGTGTGGTGAATGACGACACTGCCTCGACTCTCCCAATCGCTCTTCGGGAGAGAAGCTAGATCGAGCGCCCCGCCGGGGCCAAGCGCTCAAGCGGTTTTTGCCGCCACAGCCGAGGCGCACTTCTCGCTGGTCTCCTCCGCCCCGCCGCCGAGGAACGCCAGAGCGAGGAAACCGGCGACCACGGCAACCGCGAAGGCCGCCGTGACCTTGCCCAGATGCTTGTCGATCACCGCCTTGATCGGTGCGCCGAACAAACGGAACAGCACACCCACGATCATGAAGCTGATCGAGCGTGACACAAGCGAGGCCCCCAGGAACACCATGAGGTTCATGCCAATGAACCCGGCGGTGATCGTCAGGAGCTTGAACGGGATAGGGGTGGCGCCCTTCACGATGATGATCTCCGCGCCATAATCGCGCAGGTAGCACGCGGCCTTGGGGAAGCTGTCCGCCAGCCCCAGCGCGCGCAGCATGGCTTCACCGAACGCCTCGTAGGCGAAGTGGCCGATCGCGTAGCCCAGCAGCCCGCCGACGACGGACGCCAGCGTGGCGATCAGGCTGAAGCGCAGCGCCTTCTTCGGCTCGGCCAGGCACATGAGGCCCAGCAGCGGATGCGGCGGCACCGGGAAGAAGCTCGCCTCCATGAAGGCGAAGATCGCCAGCCACCACTCGGCGTGGCGGTGCGCCGCCTTGGCCATAGTCCATTCGTAGAGGCGGCGCAGCATCTTCAAGAATCCCCCGGGTGTGATCGCGCCCTGCCTAGAGGGGCGGCGGAAGACGGACAAGAGGCAGAGCCTAACCAATAAGGTTATTTTTGCTTGACAACAGCACGCCAGAACGGTACATATCGTGAACATTGCAGCACCGGCCGGGTTCCCCCGGCTGATCTCGCCTCCCCAATCTTCTGGAACGGAACAGCTCATGGCGGACAAGAGCCCTCCTCGCCGGCGTGCGCCTGCGGGCCATACCGACGCGCCTGCCCGAAGCTGGCGCCGCATCTTCCTCGCCGAACTGGCTGCAACCTCCAACGTGGCGGCTTCGGCTCGCACCGCCGGGATCAGCACCACCCGCGTCTACGAGGTGCGCCGCAGCGATCCCGTGTTCTACCGGGAATGGCAGGAGGCGCTCTGCGAAGGGTACGACCTTCTGGAGATGAACCTCCTCCACCGTCTCCGCGAGGGCGAGATCAAGCCGGCCGCCGGGGCGAAGCGGGGAACCCGCGTCTTCGACAACGCCACGGCCCTGCGCCTCCTCGTCGCGCATCGGGAAAGCGCCACTCGCCAGCGGGCGGTGATCGAAAACCGCAATTCAGAAGCGATCAACGCCAAGATCGAGAAGATCAAGCAACGCCGCCTCGCCGCGCCGGCGGAGACGGAGGCGCCCTCGCATGCAGATCAGTGATCAGCTCGCGACTCTGGAGGCGCTGCCGCTGGAAGAACGCCGGGCCGAACTGCGCAAGTTCAGCGACAAGGAGCAGGAGGAGCTTGAGACTCATTGGCGGCTCTGGGCGCGCGCGGAGCAGCTTGCCCCGGCAGGGGACTGGCGAACCTGGCTCATCATGGCGGGCCGGGGATTCGGCAAGACGCGAGCGGGCGCCGAATGGGTGCGCACCATTGCGGACGCCGATCCGGCGGCGCGCATCGCTCTTGTTGGGGCAACACTGCCCGAAGTGCGCGCCGTCATGGTGGAGGGCGAAAGCGGCCTTCTGTCGGTCTGCCCGCGCCGCCACCGCCCGCGTTTCGAGCCTTCGCTGCGCCGGCTGGTCTGGCCCAATGGCGCGCAGGCGGTGCTGTACTCCGCCCAGGAGCCCGAAGCCCTTCGCGGCCCGCAGCACAGCCACGCCTGGTGCGACGAGATCGCCAAGTGGGACAATGCCTCGGGAAGGGCCACGGGGGCCTGGGACAATCTGCTGCTTGGCCTGCGGCTTGGCGAACGCCAGCGCGCCCTTGCGACGACCACACCGCGCGCGGTGCCGCTCGTTCAGCGCCTGCTCGGAATGCCGCAGGAAGAAGTGGCGATCACACGCGGCCGGACGGAGGACAACCGCGCGAATCTGCCCGCGCAGTTCCTTACCGACATGCGCCGCAGCTTCGGCCGCTCGGTGCTCGGAAGACAGGAACTCGACGGCGAACTGATCGCCGATATCGAGGGTGCTCTGTGGACGCGGTCGCTGATTGAGGCCTGCCGGAACGAGCGCACACCGGATCTGGTGCGCGTCGTCGTCGGGGTCGATCCGCCGGCATCCTCTCACGGTGACGCTTGCGGCATCGTCGTGGCGGGGCTCTCGCAGGACGGCTCGGCCCATATCCTTGCCGATGCCTCGGTGAAGAAGGCGGGGCCGGAACGCTGGGCGCGCGCCGTCGCCGTCACGGCCGAAGCCTGGAACGCCGAGCGGGTGGTCGCCGAAGCCAACCAGGGCGGCGCCATGGTGGGCTCGGTCCTTCGCGCGGCGCAGCTTTCGCTGCCGCTGCGTCTGGTCCACGCCAGCCGCGGCAAGGCGGCCCGGGCCGAGCCTGTCGCTGCCTTGTACGAAGCCGGGCGCGTGCATCACGCCGGCACATTTCCCGCGCTGGAGGATGAGCTTTGCGGGCTCGTCGCCGGCGGCGCCTATCAAGGGCCGGGACGGTCCCCGGACAGGGCGGACGCACTGGTCTGGGCCTTGACCGAACTGCTGCTGGGCAGGGCGGCGGAGCCGCGTGTCCGGGTGACTTGACATAAAGACAGCGGAGCACCCGCGAAGCAGCGCCTTCTCCCCTGATAGTCCAGATCTCGAAAGGAACCTGCCGTGTCCTTCATCGCCTCTCTTGCCGCCGCCTTCAAGGGTGGGAGTTCCCGCGTGCCCCTTGCCCGTGGCGCCGCCTCGCCGTGGCTGTTTGCCCAGAACACGGGTTTTGCGCAAAGCGGCCGTGCGCCGTTCGACTACGGTCAGGCTGTACGCCGGGCCTATCTGGAAAACCCGGTGGCGCAGCGTGCGGTCCGCCTCGTCGCCGAAGGCATTGCGGGCGCTCCTCTGAAGCCGGTCGAGCCCCGGCTGGCGGCGCTCATCGCTGAGACCAGCGCGGGCCAGTCCCAACTGGAAACGCTCGCCTCTCACCTTCTGCTGCACGGCAACGCCTACGTGCAGGTCATGAAGGACGCGCGCGGCGTCCCTGTCGAGCTGTTCGCGCTGCGACCCGAGCGCGTGAGCGTGGTGGCCGGGGACGACGGCTGGCCCGCCGCTTATGCCTACGACGTCGCAGGGCGCCGCCTGTCGCTTCCGCTGCTGGATGAAGATGCATCCGCAAACGTGATCCACATCCGCCACTTCCACCCCGGCGATGACCACTACGGCGCCGGGTGCCTGTGCGCTGCGGACGAAGCGATCGCCACGCACAACGCCGCCTCGGCCTGGAACCGGCAGCTGCTGGAGAACGCGGCGCGTCCGTCCGGTGCGCTGGTCTACGACAGTGGAGACGGCGCGGCCCTCACGACCGATCAGTTCGATCGGCTCAAGGCGGAATTGTCCACGGCCTACGCCGGAACCGCCAACGCGGGACGGCCGATGCTGCTGGAAGGCGGCCTCTCCTGGCAGGCGATGGCGATGACCCCGGCGGACATGGACTTCGCGACGCTCAAGGCTGCGGCCGCCCGGGACATCGCGCTCGCCTTCGGTGTTCCGCCCATGCTGCTCGGCCTGCCGGGAGACGCCACCTACAACAACTACAGGGAAGCGAACCGCGCTCTCTGGCGTCTGACCCTGCTGCCTCTCGCCGGGAAGATCCTTTGCGCTCTGGGCGAGGCGCTCACCCCGTGGTTTCCCGAGGCGACCCTCGCCATTGACCTCGACCGCGTCCCTGCCCTTGCGGAAGACCGCGAGCGGCTCTGGGCGCAGGTCAGTGCCGCCGATTTCCTCGACAGCGCGGAAAAGCGTGCCCTTCTCGGCCTCTAGATCGGAGAACAAATCATGAACTCCAATGATATGCTTGCCGGGCTTCTTGCCCAGGCGACGGCGGAAGGCGGAACCCTCGTCACTTTGCGGGCCATCGTCGAGGAGGCGAGCGAACTCGGCGCGCGGCGCATGCTCGCTCGGATCGGGCTTGACGATGCAACAGCGCCGCAGGACGTGAGCGAGTTGCGCGAACTGCTCCAGGCCTGGCGCGACGCGAAGTCCACCGCACGCCGAACGGTGTTCAGCTGGATCGTGCGCGGCGCACTGGCTCTGCTGCTGCTTGGGCTGACCGTGCGGCTCGGCACGACGGAGCTGCTGCGATGATGCGCCTGGCCGGTTACGCCGCGCTGTTCGGCACGCCGGACGCCGGCCGCGACGTCATCCGCCCCGGCGCATTCGCCCGCTCGCTGGCGGAGCGGGGCGAGCCCCTGCCGCTGTTCTGGCAGCACCGCGCGGACCTTCGCATCGGCTGGATCGAGACCGCCGCTGAAGATGCACGCGGGCTGCGGGTCGTCGCCACCGTCGACAACCCGTCCGGCGCGGCGGGACTGGCGCTGAAGCGCGGCGCGGTGACCGGCCTCTCCTTCGGCTACCGCGCACGCGCCGCCCGGAAGTCCCCGCACGGACGCGAGTTGCTCGACCTCGACCTCTTCGAGGTCAGCCTCGTGACGCACCCGATGCAGCATGGCGCCCGCGTGCACCTGATCGCCTGATCCACTTCCTTTTCCCCACCAACGAAAGGTGAATGCTCCATGGAATCCCCATCTTCCGTAGAGGCTCTCGACGCGTCCTTCGACCTTGTCGCCCGCCAGGATGCCACCGACGCTGCCGTCACCGCCCTGCGCGGCGATGTCGACGACGTCAAAGCCCGGCTGGACCGCGTCTCGCGCGCAGCGGCCCGCCCGCTGATCGAAGGCGCGCCAAGCCTGGAGGTCAAGAGCTTCGTGCAGGGCTACCTGCGGGCCGGCCGCGAGACCGAACTCAAATCGCTTTCGGGCACGGTCGCCGCCGAGGGCGGGTACTGCGTTCCACGTGAAATCGACGCGCTCATCTCGGCACGGCTGAAGAATATCAGCCCCATCCGCGCGATCACACAGGTCGTGCAGACCGGTTCGGCCGGCTACCGCAAGCTGATCACGACCGGCGGCACCGCCTCGGGCTGGGTGAGCGAAACCGCTGTCCGCCCGGAAACGGCCACTCCGGTCTTCGCCGAAATCGCGCCGCCGTCCGGTGAGCTCTACGCCAACCCGGCGGCCAGCCAGGCGATGCTCGACGACGCTGCGTTCGACATCGAATCCTGGTTGGCGGATGAAATCGCCATGGAGTTCGCACGGGCCGAGGGTGCTGCGTTCGTCAGCGGCACCGGCACGAACCAGCCGCGCGGCTTCCTTACCGGCACCACCAGCGCCGCAGTGGATGGGACGCGCGCCTTCGGAACCCTGCAGCATGTCCTTTCGGGCAACGCCACCGGCTTTGATACCTCACCCGAACTGAAGCTGATCGACCTCGTGCATTCCTTGAAGGCCGGGCACCGTCAGGGGGCGAGCTGGGTGATGAACTCGAAAACCCTGGCTCAGGTCCGCAAGCTGAAGGCCGCGGACGGGTCGTTCCTGTGGCAGCCGGGGCTCATGGAAGGCCAGCCGAATCGCCTGCTCGGCTATCCGGTGGTCGAGGCCGAGGACATGCCGGACATCGCGGCCAACGCCCTGCCCATCGCCTTCGGCAACTTCCGCGCCGGGTATCTCATCGCGGAACGCACCGCGACGGCGATCCTGCGCGATCCGTTCACCAACAAGCCCTTCGTCCATTTCTACGCGACGAAGCGGATCGGCGGGCAGGTTCTCGATTCCGACGCCATCAAGCTGCTGCGCATCTCCGCCTGATCGGTCGACCGCCCGCGCCGCCACGGGCGCGGGCGCACCGTCCACCCCGTAGTTCAGATCGGAGACACTCATGAAGCGGGTCATCCTCACCCCGGCCGCGCTGCCATCCTCGGCGCTAGCCGAACTCAAGCAGTGGCTCGGCATCACCTCCGCAGTCGACGATGCGCCGCTCACCGCGCTGCTCACGGCCGCGCTTGACGTCTGCGAGGCCTTCACCGGCGCCCTGCCCCTGGAGGCTGAGTGCGAGGAGGCGCTTCCGGTCTGCGCAGGCTGGCATCACTTGGCCACGCCGCCCGTGCACGCCGTCGCATCGGTGATGAGCGTCGCTGCCGATGGCACGCGAACACCCCTTCTTCCGGGCGCGTGGGAAACCGACCTTCTTGCCGACGGTTCAGGCCGGATTCGCCTGTCCGCACCCGTGGAAGGCACGCGCGCGGTGGTCCGTTTCACAGCCGGTCTCGCCCCTGAGTGGGGCAGGCTTCCCGAAGGCCTGCGCCATGGCATCGTGCGCCTCGCCGCTCACCAGCATCGTGCGCGGGACGGTGACGGAGCGGCTCCGCTGCCGCCTGCATCTGTCGCGGCGCTGTGGCGCCCCTGGCGGCGGATGCGGCTCGCATGAAAGCCGCCACCGACTTCGAAGCCCTTGCCCGGCGCCTGACGGTGCGTGCCGCCGCCGCTGCGACCGCGCGCGTCACCGCCCTGCGCCTCGTGCGGCAGCAGGATGAACGTCACTGGCGCCGGGCGAACCTGCTCTGGCCGCTTTTCGGAAGAGGATAGCTCATGGAAATCGCCCTGCGCGCCGCCCTTGTCGCCTGGCTTGCCGCCGACCCCTTCCTTGCTGGAAACCTCAACGCCATCGTGGAGGAGGCGCCGTCCCGGACAAGCCTGCCCTGGCTTGCCCTTGCCTCCAGCGCGAGCGTGGACTGGAGCTGCACGTCCGCAAGGGGCCGGGAAGTGCGCCTCGCCCTCGAACTCCACTGCCGGGGCGACGCTCCGCCCGCCGCAGGCGATCTCGTCTCCCTGATCGAGGCGCGGATCGAGAGCCTTCCCCGGGACCAGACCTCCTTTCGGATCGTCACCATCCAGTTCCTGTGGGCCCGCGCCGAGCAGCGCCCGCAGAACCGCCGTGCGATGCTGCTCGAATACCGGTTTCGCCTTCTCGCCGCCTGAACGGGAACGGCGTCTCCATCCTCCTCGCCGCTTTCCTCTCTCACCCGAAAGGACTTGATCCATGCCTGCACAAAAAGGCAGCGCCTTCCTTCTCAAGATTTCCGATGGCGCATCGCCCGCCGGTTACCATACCGTTGCGGGGCTGCGGACCACTCAGATGTCCGTCACCGGCGATGCGGTCGTCGTCACCTCCAAGGAAAGCGGCGGCTGGCGCGAACTGCTGTCAGGCGCGGGCGTCCGCTCCGTGTCCGTCAGCGCGGCCGGCATCTTCCTTGGCAGCGCGGCCGAAGCGCAGGTGCGTGCCAACGCCCTTTCGGGACTTCTGGACGACTACGAACTCAGCTTCGAGGACGGTGAGCGGCTGCGCGGCCGGTTCCTGGTCCAGCGGCTCGACTACGCAGGTGATTTCAACGGGGAGCGCAACTACACGCTCCAGCTGGAAAGCTCCGGCAAGGTGGTGCCGGCATGACCGCCAACCCGCTGCGAGGCGAAGCCTGCCTCACCGTCGCCGGAGCGCAGCGGCAGTTGCGCCCAAGCTTCTCCGCACTGGTTGCCGCAGAGGAGGAACTTGGCCCGCTGTTCGCGCTGGTGGAGCGCGCCGGATCGGGCGAACTGCGCCTCAATGAGATGGCCGCCCTGTTCTGGCACTGCCTGGCGGAGCGCGGCATCACCCGCGAAGCCGTTGGCGACGCGGTCATTGCCCAGGGACTTGCCGCCTGCGCGGCGCCGCTGCGGGTGCTTCTCTCCCAGATCCTCAAGGGAACGCCGTGAACTTCGCGGCGCGCGCACTCGCCCTGTGCGGGCTTGCCGCCCGATCGCTCGGCTGGCGGCCACAGGAGTTCTGGTCCGCCACCCCCGCCGAATTGGCCGCGTCGCTCGGCCTGCTCGCACCTGAAACTCCCGGCATGAATCGGGATGCCCTGCACACGCTGATGGAGCGCGATCATGGATGACGAGATGGACAGCCTCCTTGTCGAGGTGCGCGCCGGAACCGAAGGCTTTGCGCGCGACATCGCGCAGATGCGCGGCGCCGTGGACCGCGATCTCGTCTCCGGTTTCGCCCGGGCGGGCGACGCGCTGGAGCGCGGCCTTGCCGGGGCGATCCGGAAAGGCAACCTCGGCTTCGACGATCTGAAGCGCACCGCCGTCTCCGTGCTCGATGCGATCGCGGCAGAGGCGGCGCGGACACTCGCGTCGGGACTGGCCGGCTCCGCGACCGGCAGCACCGGCACCGGCATCGACCTGGCCTCCATCCTTGCCGGCGCGCTGGACCTGCGTGGTCTTCCCGGCCGCGCCACCGGCGGCAATGTCTCGCCGGGCCGGGGTTACCTGGTCGGCGAAAGGGGGCCGGAGCTGTTCGTGCCCACGTCGGCAGGCCGGATCGAAGCGGGCGCCGCCCCCCGCCGAGACGTGCGCGTGGCGATCAACCTGTCCGCCCCGCGCGGGTCGGACACGCCGCAGTCCCTGCAGCGCTCGTCCCGCCAGATCGCGAGCGCCATCCGCCGCGCCCTTTCCAACTGAGGAGACTCCGATGGCATTCTGGCTTGCAGAGGCCCGGGAAGGGCAGGCTTCGAACTGGATCATGCGCTTCGATCCGCGCTTCTGGACGGTGAACTTTCCGCGCCCGATGGTGGCGACGGTGATCTCCACGGCGCCGGACGCCTTGCGGGTGGAAGCCTCTTTCCTGCGGCGGGCTGATCTTGGCGGCCTCGTCTGGGACAGCGTCGACAGGCTCGACCATCCCCTCCTCGCTTACAGGGCAGACCGGGACTATACCGACACCACCCTTACCTTCCGCTGGCGCTCGCAGGGGCTGATACCGCTTGACGGCATCAACGGACCTACCCTCACCATCGAGGGCCGCGCGGAGAACGGTGAGGCGCGCACTTGGTACGTACGCCTCTGGAACTACGCCGTCGGAACGAACGAGGACGCCTTCGTCTCGATCGACTTCTCGGCGCTGGACGGCGGCTACAGCCTTCCCTCCGATGCCGATCGCGTGTGGCCCGGCGCGATCGAGCGCATGTTCCTCTCCTTCGCGCCTCCCGATTACGACGGCGCCAGTCCCGACCCTCTGCCACAGGAGAGGGAAGGCTGGTTCGAGATGAGCGGGATTGTCGCGGACGGCGCACGCGCCATGCTTGACATCGGGGATGTCGTGATGCCCGCCAACGGCCTTGCCGTCGCCACGGGCTATGACGACCTGGGCGTGCAGACGCCTGCACGGCTCATTCGCGGCATCCGCCAGCTCGGGTATCGCGGGTCGGTCGTCCATTACGTGGGGATGAGCCACTTTTTCCGTCTCGCGGCCGTGGAAAACGCTTTTCTGGCCGGCGCCGATGGTGCCACGCTCAACCAGCCGACGATCGCCTGGCACCTCGCCTTCTTTGCCGAGTGCCAGGCGGCGGGGCTGAGGCCGATGGCGTCCCTGTCTTATGAATTGCTCGACCAGCATTGCCCCGAAGCATGGAAGCAGCGCGATCTTGACGGCAACCCGGCGCTCACCGGCTGGGAGCCGCCGTCCACGATCCTTTCCCCGGCCAATGGCCCGGCAATGGGCTGGCTGCAGGCTGTAGCCGCTGACTTCGCGCAGCTGATGGCCGAAGCACAGGCGCCGGTCCGCTTTCAGGTCGGCGAACCCTGGTGGTGGACCTTCGCCGACGGCCGGATCTGCCTTTACGACGCCGCAGCCAAAGCAGCCTTCGGCGGCAACCCGTCTGCCATACTGGACATGCGGGCGCCCCTCTCGCCGGCACAAACGGCGCTGCTGGATCAGGCAGGCGCGTTGCTTGCCGCTTCCACGGCGGATGTGATCCGCGCCGTCCGTGCCGCCGTTGCGCCTCGGCCGGTCGAAGCGCTGGCGCTGGTGTTCACGCCCACCCTGCTGGCGCCTGACATGCCGGAGCTGAAGCGGGCCAACCTGCCGCTTGGCTGGGCCGCGCCCGCGTTCGACCGCCTGCAGGTGGAGGATTACGACTGGCTCACCGCCGGGGCCGACGCCAGCCGACGGCGCGCTCATGCCGAGGTCGATGCAAGGCTGGGCTACCCGCCCGAGGAGCAGGATTACCTGGCCGGTTTCGTCCTCCGCCCCGAGCAGCGCGACCAATGGCGCCAGATCGATGCAGGCATCGACGAGGCGCTTGGTCGGGCGCACCACGAAGTCGTCGTCTGGGCGCTGCCTCAGATCACACGTGACGGCTACGTCCGCCTTCCTCAACCCCGATGCCAGGTCTCAGGAGCTGACCCGATGCAGGCCTTCGACGACGTGCCCTACCCGCTCGCGCTTGGACGCGACGCAGCAGTGGTGACCGAATTTTCCACGACCGTCGCCGTCACCGCCTCCGGCTTCGAGCGGCGCAACAGCCTGTGGTCGAACGCGCGGCTACGCTTCGATGTCGGCCCCGGCGTGCGGTCCGAAGCGGAATTGGGCGCTCTGATCGCCTTCTTCCGCGCCCGCAGGGGTCCGGCACGGGGCTTTCGCCTGCGCGACCCGAGCGATTTCAGCTCCAGCGGCATGACCGGAGCGCCCGGCCCCCACGATCAGGAGCTTGGCCGGGGCGACGGCCTGACAGGCCGTTTCGCTCTGGTGAAACGGTACGGTGGCGGCGCGTCGGCGCAGGTCCGGCGCATCACCCGCCCCGACGCGGCATCCCTCACCATCTCGGTCGATGGTGCGCCGCAGGTCGACAACTGGCGGCTGGAGGAGGGCGGCATCGTCCGGTTCGATGAAGCACCCCCGCCCGGAAGCGTTGTGCGCGCGGGCTTCCTCTTCGACGTGCCGGTCCGTTTCGCCGAAGACAGGCTGGAGATCTCCAGCGCCGCCTTTGCGGCCGGCGAAGCGCCCAGCGTCCCGCTGGTCGAAATTCGGGAGGCGCCGTGATGCGCACGTGGTTCGCCGAAGAGCTTGAAACCGCAGCGACCTTCTGGCGAGTGCTGCGCCGCGACGGTATCGCCGTCGGCTTCACTTCTCACGACCGCGACCTGTGGTTCGACGGCATCCTTCACCGCGCCTCGCCGGGCATGGTGCCGAGCTCCATCCGCAAGTGCGCCGACCTCGAACCCGACAGCGCGGAGGTTCGCGGTGCGCTGACGCACGAGACGATCGATGGCGCCGATCTCGTCGCCGGACGGTTCGACGGTGCGCAGGTGCGAATCGGCCTGGTGGATTGGGAAAGCCTTGAGCGGCTTACGCTTTACGAGGGAACACTCGGCACTATCACGCAGGAGGACGGCCTCTTCAGCGCCGATCTCGTTTCCCGCAAGGCCGAGCTCTGGCGCGACCTGACGCCCCGCACCAGCCCGTCCTGCCGCGCCTCCTTCTGCGGCCCCGGGTGCAATCTCAACCCACAGAAGCACACCCGCGAGCTTGCTGTTGCGGGAGTGGATGCAAGCTCAAACACCGTCCGCTTCAGCCCGCACCTGGATGGATCCTCCTACGCTGGCGGCACCCTGCGCTGGCTCGACGGACCGCAAGCAGGGCTGTCGGCCGGCGTCATGAACGCCGACGAGGCGAATGGCCTGGTGCTCGACCTGCCGGTCGATGACACTGTCACCAGCGGAACACGCGTGCTCCTGCAGGAAGGCTGCGACCGCACGCTCGACACCTGCGCCGTGCGCTTTCACAACGCAGTGAACTTCCGTGGCGAACCGTTTCTTCCCGGCAACGACATGCTCACACGATATCCGGTGCCGGCATGACGAGGGGCGAAGACCTGGCGACGGCGGCGCTTTCCCTGATCGGCATACCCTTCAGGCTTCACGGCCGGAACCCCGAGATCGGGCTGGACTGCCTCGGCGTAGTGGCAGCGGCGCTTGAGCGAACCGGCCGACCCGCCGCTCCACTGCTGCCCAACGGCTACACCCTGCGCAGCACCATCGATCCCGACTTCGACAGCCTGGCCCGGTCTCTGGGCGTGGCCGCATCCACCACCGTGACCGCGGCCGGGGACATTTTGGCGGCGCGCCCTTCCCCGTGCCAGCTGCACTTCGGCATCGCGGTGTCTGCGACCCAATGGGTCCATGCCCACAGCGGTCTGCGCAAGGTCGTGCTCTGCCCCGTTCCACCTGAATGGCCGTGCGCCGGACGATGGCGCTTCTCCCCTGAGCCAAGGAGCTGACATGGCGACACTTGTATTTGGAAGTCTCGGCTCGCTCATGGGCGGGCCGGTTGGCGGGACCATCGGCTCGCTCATGGGGCAGCAGGTGGATACCGCGCTGTTCGGCTCCACGCGCCGCCAGGGGCCGCGGCTCAAGGACACAGCCTTCACCACCTCAAGCTACGGCCAGCCCCTGCCCAGGCATTTTGGACGCGTGCGCACGGCGGGCTCGGTGATCTGGGCCACCGATCTGGTGGAGCGCAGCGAGGTGCAGGGTGGAGGAAAGGGAAGCCCCGCCGTCTCAACTTTCCGCTATTCAGCGAATTTCGCGATCGCGCTCGCCAGCCGACCTATCCAGGCAATCGGCCGGATCTGGGCAGACGGGCAACTCCTGCGCGGTGCCGGCGGTGACCTGAAGTGCGGTGGCACCATGCGCGTCCATACCGGAGCGGGGAACCAGCCGCCGGATCCGCTGATTGTCGCGGCGGAAGGTGCGGATCGATGCCCCGCCTATCGCGGGCTCGCCTATGTGGTGTTCGAGGAACTCGACTTGTCGGGCTTCTACAACCGGATCCCGGCCCTCACCTTTGAAGTCATCGCAGACGCGGACTTCACCCTACAGGATATGCTCGGAGGTGCGGAAAGCCCGATCGACGCCGCGATCCCGCTCCCCGGCGTGCTCGGCTACACCAGCGAGAGCTCTCCCGCCGACGATCTTCAGGCGTTCGGCCAGCTTATCCCACTGGAGATAGATGCGGGCAGCGCCCTCGTCATCGCGCGTCAGCGCACGCAGGCGAGCGTACTTCCTCTTCCCGAAGCGGCCATCGCAACCGGCGACGGAGACTTCGGAGCAACAAGCGGCTTCACCCGCCGCCGCGGGTTGCCTGCGGCCAACCGGCCCGGCATCCTGCGCTACTATGAGCTTGAGAGGGACTACCAGGCCAGCCTTCAGAGGGCGAGCGGACCGGCGTCGTCATCCGAACCGGCTGCCATCGAACTCCCAGCCACCCTCGAAGCCGCCACTGCCCGCACCCTGATCGAGAAGGCGTCCCGCAGGATCGACTGGACGCGTGACCGGGTGGCGTGGCGGAGTTGCGGACTGGATCCTGACCTGTCGCCGGGGGCATTGGTCGCAGTCCCGGGCGTTGCCGGCCACTGGCGGGTCAGGGAGTGGGAATGGCGTGACAGCGGCGTGGAACTGAGCCTTGAGCGCTCACTGCCCGCCGGGGCCGACGCCAGACCGAACCTTGCCTCGGACCCGGGGCGGAGCAATCCGGCTCCGGATCTGCCCGCCCCCGCGACGCGGCTTGTCGCCTTCGAGGTTCCTCTGGAACCCACGGCGAAGTTCGATGCGCCGCGTATCTTCGCTGCGGTGTCCGCCGCCGGTGAAGGCTGGTCAGGCGCAGCGCTCTACGCAGACACAGGGGACGGGGCCATGTTGCCGGTGGGACCCAGCGGGCGGAGACGGGCCGTCATCGGTGACACTCTCACGATCCTGCCGGCCGCCACTCCGCTCCTGCTGGACCGGGCCTCCGAACTCGACGTCCTGCTGCTCGATCCGACGATGCAACTGGTGAGCGTCGATCCGCTGCCCTTGGCGCAAGGCCACAACCGCGCGCTTGTCGGCGAGGAAATCGTGCAGTTCGCCAGCGCGCGTCCGCTCGGAGGCGGCCGCTGGCGCTTGTCCAATTTCGTGCGCGGCTGCGCGGGAACGGAGAGCGCATTGCACGCGCACCAGCCGGGTGAGCCCTTCGTCCTGCTGGGCCCGGGTCTCGTTCCAATCGCCTCCGAGACGGTCGGCACCGATCCGGAACGACGCATCCTTGCTCTGGGACGGGGCGATCACGAGCCTGTCTCCAGCCCCGTCCATCTGTCCGGCCTTTCATTGCGGCCGCTGGCGCCTGTCCATCCACGCCGGATGCAAGCGGACGACGGTGCCACGGTGTTCACCTGGACGCGGCGGGCGCGTGGCGAATGGTTCTGGCGTGACGGCGTCGATGTGCCCCTGACCGAACAGGCCGAACGCTATCTCGTCCTGCTGGGCTCTGTGGAAGCGCCTCTGGCGACCTGGGCCACGGCAGAGCCGCGCATCACCTTCGCTCCGGGAATGCTGACGACTTTCCCGTCGGACATGCCGCTTCATGTCCGCCAGTCGGGCACTCACGCCCTCTCGCCACCGCTCCTGCTGGGACGAGTGACGCCATAGATCGATCGGAGACCAGACCCGTGCCCGAACACACCTTTGACAGCATGACACCCCGGTTTGCCCTGCCTCTCCTTTATTCCGGGCAGGCGCAGAAGGAGATCTTCGTCAACGAATCCCTCTTGCTGGCCGACACCCTCCTGCATTGCACGGTGCGTGGCGAAATTGCCGCACCTCCGGAAAATTGCGAAGACGGGGAAACCTGGCTTGTGGCACCGGCAGCAACCGGGGCGTGGTCAGGGCGCGATGGCGCCATAGCCATGAAAAACGGCCATTCCTGGACCTTTATCACGCCCCGAGACGGCCTGCGCGTCCTGGACCTGACCCGGGGTGCAACGCTGTTGTATCTGGGGCACTGGAGAAAAGCTTCTGTGCCCGTGGAACCACTTGGAGGGACGAGTGTTGATGGGGAGGCCCGGACCGCGATCAATGATCTGGTCGCGGCGCTGCAGGCCTTGGGTATTCTGCCCTCGGCTTGATGGGTGCAAGACACAGGGGTTTTTGGGGTGTTGCAGTTTCAATTTCCAGAAGGCGCAACAACTTCTCGCCCGATAACGAGCGCGGCAATTATGCAACAGTCGCGTTTAATGTGCGCTTGCACACGCAAGGCCGAGGGGGTAGACACTCTCGAACTCGGTGGCTCCAAATCTCTTAGTAGGGGAAACGTATGAGGAAACTCGTCATTGGATTGGCCATGGCATCTGCTGCCATCGCCACTCCCGCGCTGGCGCGCGACAATTCGTGGTATCTTGAACTCGGCTTCGGCGGCATGATCGTCGAAGATGCGGACGTTGACGTCGGTCCCGTCGACAACGCCGCAACGGTCGACTTCAAGAAGGGCTTCGATGGCGGCGCCACTCTTGGTTACGACTTCGGCGCTTTCCGTCTGGAAACCGAAGCCAGCTACCGTCAGGCCGATATCAAGAACAGCGGCGGTGACGACGCGAGCAACCTGTCGTTCATGGTGAACGGTCTGCTCGACTTCGGTCCGGACGATGGCCTTCAGGGCTTCATCGGCGGTGGTGCGGGCGTGGGTCGCGTCCATGTCGACGGCATCGATGACTCCGACACCGGCTTCGCTTGGCAGGCAATCGCGGGCATCCGCGCGCCGCTCAGCGCCAACTGGGACGCTGGCCTGAAGTACCGCTTCATGAACGTGTCGAACGTTGACCTCGTCAGCGCTGCCGGCGAAGACATCAGCACCCGCTGGCGTTCGCACTCGCTGCTCGGCACCCTGACCTACAACTTCGGTGGTGAAGAAGCGGCTCCGCCGCCGCCCCCGCCGCCGCCGCCCCCGCCGCCCCCGCCGCCCCCGCCGCCCCCGCCGGCTCCGGTCTGCAACAAGGGCCCGTACATCGTGTTCTTCGACTGGGATAAGTCGGACATCACGCCGGAAGCGTCGACCATCCTCGACAGCGCCATCAGCGCCTACGCAAACTGCGATAGCGTGCCGATCATGCTGGCAGGCTACACCGACCGTTCGGGTACGGTCACGTACAACCTGGGCCTCTCGGAGCGTCGTAACGCTTCGGTCCGCGCGTACCTGACCGGCCGCGGCATCCCCGATGCCTCGATCTCGAGCCAGGCCTTCGGTGAAGCTAACCCGCGCGTCCCGACTGCGGACGGCGTGCGTGAGCTGCAGAACCGCCGCGTCGAAATCACTTACGGTCCGGGTTCGGGCATGTAAGCGAACCGGCAACGGTAAAGATTGGGGGTCGGAGCAATCCGGCCCCCTTTTCTTTTGCCCGCAGCGGCCAAGAAAAATGGCCCGGAAAGCCAATGCTTCCGGGCCCGATCGGCTAAGTACCTTGTCGTGTTTACGCCGCGTAAGGCGCGGAATCGATCAGGCCGGCGTCGGCAAACCCAGCCCTGCGCAAGCGGCAGCTATCGCAGAGCCCGCAGGCCTTGTTCCCGGGCTGGGGATCATAGCACGACCAGCTCATGCCCGGGTCAAGGCCCAGGCGGGCCGTCTCACGGGCGATGTCCGCCTTGCCCATGAACTGCAGGGGGGCATGTATCCGCAGCTTCTGCCCTTCCGCGCCGACCTTGGTCGCCAAGCCGGCGATGTTCTCAAACGCGGCGATGAATTCGGGACGGCAATCCGGATAACCGGAATAGTCGAGGGCGTTGACGCCGATAAAGATGTCGGCAGCCCCGATCGCCTCGGCCCAGGCCAGCGTGAGGGACAGAAACACGAGATTGCGGGCCGGCACGTAAGTGACCGGAACTTCGGCTCCCACGCCATCCTTGGGCACGGCGATGTCATCGGTAAGAGCCGAGCCGCCGAACCTTCGAAGATCCAGCGGTAAGACCACGTGGCGCTCCGCACCCACGAACCGTGCGATCTTGGCGGCAGCGTCCAGTTCGCACCTGTGGCGCTGGTTGTAGTCGATCGTCAGGGCGTTGACTGCGAAACCCTTCTCACGCGCGATGCCGGCGCAGACCATGGAATCGAGTCCGCCCGAAAGCAGCACTACGGCCGGCTTCGACCCGGCTGGCGGAGGGAAAGATGTGTGTTCCTGCATGACTGTCCCGCTACGCCTCCTGCAGCGGCACGACAATCCTCAACTGCGGCAGTTGCCTGTCTGGCGAGCCTCGGCCGAGAACGCGAACGGGACGCCGCGCGATATCCCCTGGCTGTCTATTTGAATCAGCCGGTTCGTTTCGCGCCGCACCTGCGTACGTCCATAGCCGTTGCCCCGGCAGGTGTACTGCACCGTCACCTGATCGGCCTTGTCTTCGATGACGACCCTTCTGCAGGCCATTCCCGGGTGGCGGAGCTGGATCAGGCCATGGCCGCCTTCAACGCACAAGTTGTGTACCCCGCCGCCACGTTCGCGCATCTCCCAGTTGCCGTCCTGCAACTCATCGAGCATGTGCAGGGCCGGGCGTTGGCCATGCGCCGCACCGGCGATGGCCGCGCACGCGCCAAGGCTCAGAGCCGAAAGAATGATCTTTGTTCTCATTCCACCGTTTCCTGCTTCACGCGGCTGCAATACCCGCCGGTGGCGGCGTTCGTTCATCAAACCCGTATGCGCAGAATCTTCGAACAGAACGCACAGTCCACCGGTATCGACCCGTCCTCGTCCCTCAGCTCGGCAAGCTGGTCCTCCGGGAAGCGGGACAGGATCGATAGATAGTGATCGACGGTGCAACGGCAACCGCGCTGAAGCAGCTGAAGTGGCTCGACACGCACTTCGTTTTCTTCATGGAAAAGGCGCCAGACCAGTTGTTCCAGACTGAGCACCGGGTCCACAAGTTCGGCCTCCTGAACCGTGCCGGCCAGTATGGCCACATGTTCCCAGTCCGGGTGCTGCTCCTTGGCGTGAAGCCGCTCGCGGCCTTCCTCTCCATCGGGAAGATGCTGGACGAGGATGCCGCCGGCGGTGCAACGCGGCCCGTTCGAACGCACGGCTACGCGGATCAGCGTCGGGATCTGCTCGGACTGGGCGAAGTACGCCTCGCAAGCCTGGGCGAACGAAGCGCCTTCCAGCGGCACAACGCCCTGGTAACGGTCGTTGGTGGCCGCGAGATCGAAGGTGATCGCAAGATACCCCTTGCCGAAGATCGTCTCCAGCGAGCAGCCCTCCTCCAGCGCGCCCACCTTGTCGGGATCGTGGCGCAGATAGCCGCGCACTTCGCCGTTGCGATAGTCGCAGACGAGCAGGTCCACCACGCCACCTTCCGCCTGCGCCTGTATGGTAAGCTGCGCCTGGTCGTCCTTCAGCAACGACCCCATGAGCGCTGTCAGGACGAGGGCTTCTGCCAGCACATGCTTGACCACCTTGGGATAGTCATGCGCCGACAGCACTGTTTCCAGCACGGGCCCAAGCCGCACGATGCGTCCGCGTGCATGCCGGTCAGGCACGCTGAAGGCCAGCACCCGGTCGAAACCGGTATCATCAGTGCGCAGAAGATCGTCCCCGTTCACAGCTTGCCCAATGCCCAAAGCAGAACCGACTTCTGGGCATGAATGCGATTCTCCGCCTCATCCCAGACAGCCGACTGCGGTCCATCCATCACCTCGTCGGTGACTTCCTCGTTGCGGTGCGCGGGAAGGCAGTGGAGGAACGTCGCCCCCGGGGCTGCCGCCGCCATCAGGGCCGCATTGACCTGGTAAGGCTGCATGGCGGCCACGTGCTGTTCCCCACCGGCCTGGCCCATAGACACCCACGTGTCGGTGACCACGACCTGCGCCCCGGAAACGGCCTCGGCCGGATCCTGGCTGAGGACCACCTCGCCGCCCGCAGCGCGCGCGCGTTCGATGAAGCCGGCGTCGGGCTCGTAACCCTTGGGCCCGCCGATGCGGATCGTGAACTTCATCAGACCGGCGGCTTCGATCAGCGAGTTGACGACGTTGTTGCCGTCACCCAGCCAGGCAAGCTGCAGCCCCGGCAGCGCATGCCCGCGCTCCACGACCGTCAGGAGGTCTGCCACGATCTGGCAGGGATGCGACAGGTCGGTCAGCCCATTGATGACCGGCACGTCCGCATAGCGGGCAAGTTCCTCGACCTTCGCATGGTCGTCGGTGCGGATCATGATCGCGTCGACCATGCGGCTGAGAACGCGTGCGGTGTCGGCAATACTTTCTCCACGGCCGATCTGCGTATTTCCCGCTTCCATGATCAGCGCCGAGCCGCCGAGCTGGCGCATGGCCATGTCGAAAGACACCCGCGTACGGGTGGAGTTCTTCTCGAAGATCATGGCAAGCACGTGCCCGGCAAGCGGAGCGTCCACATCCGGGCGCCCCTTGGGCCAGGCCGCGCGGGCCGCCTTGCGGTCGATCGCGTCGTTGATCATGGCTGCGATCGTGTCGCCGCCGGCATCGGAGAGGCTCAGGAAGTCCTTGGCCATCAGGCAGCCTCCTCGGGCTGGTAGCTTGCGGCCGCTGCCGACAGCTTCTGCATGAATTCGTCGATGTGGCTGTCGTCAATGACGAGCGGCGGCAAGATGCGCACCACGTTGTCTCCGGCCGAAACCGTCAGCAGACCGTGCTGGTCGCGCATGTGGGCGACGAACGCACGCGGCTCTACCTTCATCTTGAGACCGATGAACAGGCCTCGGCCGCGCACCAGTTCGAACAGGTCGGGATAGTTTCCGATGAACTGCTCCAGCCGCGCCTTCAGGCGCTCCCCCTTTGCCCGTACCTCGGCGAGGAAGGCGTCGTTCGGGATCACGTCCAGGACGGCGCCGACCGCCGCCATGGCGAACGGATTGCCCCCATAGGTCGACCCGTGCGTGCCGGCGGTCATGCCGCGCGCCGCTTTTTCGGTCGCAAGACAAGCGCCGACCGGGAAGCCGCCGCCAATGCCCTTCGCGGTCGCCATGATGTCCGGCGTGATGCCGTACTGCTCGTAGGCGTAGAACGTCCCAGCACGGCCCACGCCGCTCTGCACTTCGTCCAGGATCAGCATGAGGTCGAACTCGTCGCAGAGCGCGCGCAGGCCTTGCATAAACTCGTCCGTCGCGATCCGTATGCCGCCCTCTCCCTGGATCGGTTCCACCAGGAAGCCTGCCGTGTTAGGCCCGATCGCCGCCCGAGCCGCTTCAAGGTCATTGAAGTCCACGTACTTGAAGCCGGGAAGCAGCGGGAGGAAGCCCTTGTGCATCTTCTCCTGGCTGGAAGCACTGATCGTGGCGAGCGTGCGGCCGTGGAAAGCGTTATTGAACGTGATCAGTTCGAACTTCTGGTCGTTGCCTGCGGACTGGTGATAGGCCCGGGCGGTCTTGATCGCGCATTCCACCGCTTCTGCGCCGGAGTTCGTGAAGAACACCGTGTCTGCAAAGGTCAGGTCGACCAGGCGCTTGGCCACGGCTTCGCCTTGCGGGCTGCCGTAGAGGTTCGACACGTGCATCAGCGTGCCAGCCTGCTTCTGGATGGCTTCCACCAGCGCCGGGTGCGAATGACCGAGGGCATTCACGGCGATGCCACTGGCGAAGTCAAGGAATCGACGGCCGTCCTCGCTGATAAGATGGCAGTGCTCGCCGCGAACGGGCCGCACGCCGCACCGGGGATATACGGGCATCAGCGGGGTAATGGACATGTCGGTAATCCTTGAAGAAATCGTGGTCCTGAAGATCGCAAACGACAAATGGCGGCCCCATACGGACCGCCATCTGCGCGCATTTAGACTGTTGCAGCCCCCCGGTCAAACCGCCGGGGGTCGTGCTGGCAGGATCAATCCTGGCGCGGCACCAGATTGACCGCCGAGTACTTGCCTCGTCGATCGACCTCGATGTCGAATTCCACGCGATCGCCTTCGTTGAGGCCGGACATGCCCGAACGCTCAACCGCGCTGATGTGCACGAAAGCGTCCGGCTGGCCGTCATCACGCGTGATGAAGCCAAAGCCCTTCATGGAGTTGAAGAACTTGACCGTGCCGGTGGCCTTCTCGCCGGTGAGCTGGCGCTGCGGCGCCGGTTCACGCTTGGCGACGGGGATCACGTCACCCACGACCGAAAGGTCGGTAGCCGAGATCTTGCCGCCGCGATCGACGAGCTGGAATTCGAGCTGCTGCCCTTCAGCCAAGCCTTCGAGGCCGGCGCGTTCGACCGAGCTGATGTGCACGAACACATCGTCGCCACCTTCGTCGCGCTGGATGAAGCCGAAGCCCTTGGCTGCGTTGAAGAACTTCACGACGCCACGGCCTTGTCCGACAACCTGGGCAGGCATCCCGCCGCCGCGCTGGCCGCCGCCGAAGCCGCCACCACCGCCGCCGCCGAAGCCGCCGCCACGGGAACCGCCGCCGAAGCCGCCGCCGCCGCCGCCGCCACCGCCGAAGCGGTCACCGCCGCCGAAGCGATCGCCGCCACCGCCGAAGCGGTCACCGCCGCCGAAACGATCCTGTCCAGCGAAGAAAGGATCGAACTCGTCCTCTCCGAACCGCTGCTTGTCGCGTCCCCTTCCGCGACGACCTCTGTCAAAACCCATGTCTACGAACGTACCTTCGCTGCGCCCCTCAAGCATTCGCCAGGCGCGTGGACGATCCGCGCCAAACGTCAGGAGAACAGCCGAGCACAAGCCCGGCCCTTTCCTGCGATCATCACTCTTACACGAGTCTGAACGCTATGGCGAACGGAAATGCGCGTCGTTCCGGGGCAATTACGACGAATCTGGCTATTTTTGGGTACGAAACGGCTTGCCTGTTGAGGGCGAAGGGTCTTCATGCGGGCATCAGGCCGGCGATGCGCCGCAGTTACCGGGAGAATGCGCAAGATGTTCCGCCAGATTACCGAGACGGTCTATGCCAGCCCGCAGATCGATACTGACGCCGTGGCACAGGCGAAGGCGCTTGGTATCGTACGCATCATCAACAATCGGCCCGAAGGCGAAAGCGATGACCAGACGCCAGGCGACGTGATCGAGACGGCCGCCCGGGCCGCAGGTATCGACTATGTCGCCATTCCCGTGTCTCACGCCGGGTTCAGCCAGGCGCAGGTCGACGCGATGGGAGAGGCTCTCGACACGGACGGTCCGGTGCTGGCCTATTGCCGCTCCGGTACGCGCTCTACGCTGCTGTGGGCCCTCGCCCGCGCCAAGGCTGGCGATAATCCCGCCGTCATCGCCTCGAAGGCCGCTGGCGCGGGCTACGATGTCAGTCCGGTACGGCAACTGATCGACATGCTTTCCGCCGGGCGCTGACTCGAGGGGCGCGTGCCCTCACCTCTTCGCTGAAGACCTGAGGCCGGAGTGCTCTTTCCCGGGCGCTTCGTCGCGCGTCGCGCTGACCTGCCGGCCCGCCCTCCTCCGCTCTCCGCCTACGCGCCCGCCGGGACCGACGCACAAAAAAGGGCCGGAGCGCTTGGCCCCGGCCATCAAGGTTGTGTTCGCAGGAGGAACATCGGTTGGCGACGACGGGTGGGAGGAGAGGAGGAAGTACCCGCCGCCGCCAAACTGGAGAAACTTAGTTGTAAGCGCGCTCCCCGTGCTCGCCGATGTCGAGGCCGTCTGCCTCCACTTCGGGGCTGACACGAAGACCCGTCACTGCCTTGGCGATGAACATCGCGATGACCGTGCCGACGACCGAGAGGACGATGGTGGCAACGACGGCGGCGATCTGGGTTCCGACCTGAGAGCCGATCGAGAAGTCTGCGCCCCCGGGTCCGCCCAGCGAAGGAGCATAGACAATGCCGGTGCCGATGGCGCCGACGATGCCGCCGACACCATGGATGCCGAAGGCGTCGAGCGAGTCGTCATAGCCAAGGGCGGGCTTCACCTTGGAAACGAAGATGAAGCAGACGATCGAAGCCACAGCGCCAAGGACGATCGCACCGAAGGGGCCCGAGTTGCCGGCTGCGGGAGTGACGGCAACAAGGCCGGCAATGATGCCCGAGCAGTAACCCAGCGCCGAACCCTTGTGGCCCGAAAACTTCTCGGCAAGCATCCAGAACAGAGCAGCCGAAGCGGTTGCGGTAAAGGTGTTGATCATGGCCAGCGCCGCCGAACCATTCGCTTCCAGCGCCGAACCGGCGTTGAAACCGAACCAGCCCACCCACAGGAGACCGGTGCCCACGAACGTCAGCGTAAGCGAGTGCGGAGCCATCGGCTCGGCCGGGTAGCCTTTGCGCTTGCCGAGGATCAGGGCCGCGACGAGCGCCGAGACGCCGGCGTTGATGTGAACTACGGTGCCGCCGGCGAAGTCCAGGGCGCCCATCACGAAGAACACCCCGCGCGCTTCCCAGACCATGTGCGCGATCGGGTAGTAGACGATCAGAAGCCAGACGACGGCAAAGGTCATCACGGCTGAGAACTTCATGCGCTCGACCACCGAGCCGAGGACCAGTGCGATTGTGATCGCGGAGAAGGTCATCTGGAAGCAGACGAAAATCAGTTCCGAAATGACGACGCCGTCCGTGAAGGTGGCGGCAGTCGCGTCCGGCGTAACACCGGCGAGGAAGAACTTGCCCCAGCTGATGAACTGGTTGCCTTCAGGGCCAAAAGCGAGGCCATAGCCCACCATCACCCACATCAGCATGGCCAGCGCGGTGACGCCGCCGATCTGAGTCATCGTCGAGAGCATGTTCTTGGAGCGGGTGAGGCCGCCGTAGAACAGTGCCAGCCCCGGCAGGATCATCATCAGCACGAGCAGCGTGGAAACCATCATCCAGGCGTTGTTGCCCGGTTCGGGCACCGGCGCGGCAGCGCCCTGCGCCCAGGCTGCGGTGGAGGCGGCGAGCGACGAAAGCGTCGCTGCAATGCCGCCGAAAAACTTGCGGTTCATCATGAAAGCCCCCCTCAGAGCGCGGTATCGCCTGCCTCGCCGGTGCGGATGCGCACGGCGGAAGCGAGGTCCAGGACGAAGATCTTGCCATCACCGATGGCCTCTGTGCTTGCGACCTGCTGGATCGTTTCCACGATCTTGGGCGCAAGATCGTCAGGTGCTGCAACCTCGATCTTCACCTTTGGCAGCATGTTGGTCGAGTACTCGGCTCCGCGGTAGATTTCGGTCTGCCCCTTCTGGCGACCGAAGCCCTTTACTTCCGAGACGGTCATGCCGGCGACGCCGATGGCCCCCAGCGCCTCCCGCACTTCGTCCAGCTTGAAGGGCTTGATGATGGCGATGATGAACTTCATGCCGATCCCCTGTTAGCCACCGGCCCCAGCGCCGGCTAATCAGGATTAAGCAAGCACCGTGCCAAATGGGCATAGAGGAGGAACTGGCGAAGCCAGGTGCAGCCTTGGCTGCAAAAAGCCTTCGTCAGGCGATCAAAGCCGCCTGTTCTAGAGGCAGTTGCCTAATTTTTAGGCAGGCTGAGCGCGGCGACGACTGGAAGATGGTCTGAGCCGACGGCCGCCAGCGGACTGTGATGGACGTGCGTGTCCTCCACCGCCCAGTCGGGTGAGACGACGATCCTGTCCAGCATGGCAAGCGGGCGGCGCGACGGGAAGCTGCGGCCCGGCGCAAGGACACGCCACTGGCCGCCGAACTCCCGGAGCGAGCCGCCGCGCTGCGCCCACTCGTTGAGGTCGCCCATGATGACTGTGGGCACGCGCGCTTCGCAATGCTCGCAATGGGAGAGGATGGAACGGATCTGGAGGCGCCTGCGAAGCCCCGACAGATCAAGATGCATGCCGACGATGCGCAGCCGCCGGCCTTCCACCACCAGGTCGGCGCGAACGGCACCGCGCGGTTCGAGCACCGGCAGGGGCACCGGCGAGGCTTCCACCAGGTCGATGCCCCTGCGCACGAGGATGGCGTTGCCATGCCATCCCAGACTGTCCGGCTTCATCGACATCGGAACCGGCTCGTAGTCTGTCGCCCCGTGGATCGCGTCCAGCGGCAGCACCGCCATACGGCGACCGTAGCGCCGGTCCACTTCCTGCAAGGCCACGACGTCGGCGTCGATCTCCTTCAGCACTGTAAGGATACGTTCGGGATCCCGACGCCGGTCCAGCCCGACGGCCTTGTGGATGTTGTAACTGGCGAACTTGAGGAGCAATGCATGGTTCCGCTGATTTGGCCTTGAGTGACAAGCACCTGGGGAGCCGTCAGGTTCCGTGAGAGCGTCTGGCGATCCCTCAGCGCTCCTTTGTGGCGCTGAAGGTCAGGTCCGGGTTGCGCTCCTGCTGATAGCTGACGTCCCATGCCGAACGTGCCATGAACACCGGATCTCCGTCCCGGTCCCTTGCCAGGTTCATCTTGTTGAACTCCGCAAAGTCACGCAGTGCCTTATCATCGCCCTTGAGCCAGCGGGCGGTGTCGAACGGCGATCCCTCGAGCACGGCTTCCACCTTGTACTCGGCTTCGAGGCGGCTGATGAGCACGTCGAGCTGAAGCTGACCCACGACGCCGACGATCCACTGCGATCCGATCTCCGGATAGAACACCTGGATCACGCCTTCTTCTGACAGGTCGTCCAGCGCCTTCCTGAGCTGCTTGGTCTTGGTCGGGTCCTTCAGCGCCACGCGGCGCAGGATTTCCGGCGCGAAGTTCGGCAGGCCAACGAAGCGCACGTCGTTGCGCTCCGACAGCGTGTCACCCACGCGCAACGTGCCATGATTGGGAATACCGATGATATCGCCCGGCTCCGCGTTATCCGCGATCTCGCGATCCTGCGCGAAGAAGAGGATCGGCGAATGAACGGCGATCGGTTTGCCCAGCCCGGACGGCGTAAGCTTCATGCCGCGCCTGAACGTGCCGGACACCAGCCGCATGAAGGCGATGCGGTCCCGGTGCATGGGATCCATGTTCGCCTGCACCTTGAAGATGAAGCCGGTGACTTCCTTGTTCGAAGGCTCAATCGGGCCCTGATCGGACGGCTGCGGGCGGGGCGGGGGCGCATAACGCGCGATGGCGTCGATCAGCTCAGCAATGCCGAAATTCTTGAGTGCCGAGCCGAAGTAGACCGGCGTCAGGTCCCCGCCGCGATACGCCTCGACGTCGAACTCGGGATAGCCTGCCTGGGCCAGCTCCAATTCTTCCGCCACCGCTTCGGGCAGGGTTGCGCCCTCCTCCACCTTGCCGAGGAACTCCTTCGAGGGGCCTTCCGGCCGGCTGATGCGGCCGGAGGCGATGTCGAGGATACCCTCGAACTGGCCACCCATACCGACCGGCCAGGACATCGGGCACACGTCGAGCGCCAGCATGTCGGCCACTTCGTCCAGGAGGTCGAAGCAGGCGCGGCCTTCGCGGTCGACCTTGTTGATGAAGGTGATGATCGGCACCGAGCGGAGACGGCACACTTCGAACAGTTTGCGGGTCTGGGGCTCGATGCCCTTCGCCGCGTCGATCACCATGATCGCCGAATCGACGGCCGTCAGGGTCCGGTAGGTGTCCTCCGAGAAATCCTCGTGGCCCGGCGTGTCGAGCAGGTTGAAGGTGATACCGTCGCGCTCGAACGTCATGACCGAGCTGGTCACCGAGATGCCGCGCTGCTGCTCGATCTTCATCCAGTCCGAACGCGCGCGCCGCGCCGCCCCGCGTGCCTTTACCTGGCCGGCAAGATGAATCGCACCGCCCTGAAGCAGCAGCTTCTCCGTCAGCGTGGTCTTACCGGCGTCAGGGTGGGAAATGATCGCGAAAGTGCGCCGGGACGGGTGGGCAGAGGTTGTCATCCGCGCGCTTTAGTTTGCCGGCGGGCAGAAGGAAAGTCCGACGTCTGCCCCTTTCGGCAAGCCGGGTCAGCCTTCGCGCGCGACCTGGAAGCCCGCGAAAGACTGATTGACCGGCATCAGTTCCAGCGTGTTGATGTTGATGTGAGGCGGCAGCGAAGCGACCCAGAGCACGGTTTCAGCGATGTCATCGCCGGTCATCGGGTTTACGCCCGCGTAAAGCCGGTCCGATGCGTCCTGATCGCCGCCGTTGCGCACGACGGTGAATTCCGTTTCCACCATGCCGGGCTCGATCGAGGTGACCCGCACGCCGGTGCCGGACAGGTCGGATCGCAGGCCAAGGGCCAGCTGGCGCACGAAAGCCTTGGTGCCGCCGTACACGTTGCCGCCCGTGTAAGGATACGTCGCCGCCACGGACGACAGCATCACGATCGCTCCCTTGCGCTCTATCAGGCCAGGCAGAAGCCGGTGCGTGATCGAAGCCAGCGCAGTGACGTTGGTGTCGATCATCGTCTTCCAGTCCGCCAGTTCGGACTGCTGCGCGGGGGCCGCACCGCGCGCCAGTCCGGCGTTGTTGACCAAACAGTCGATCGCTGAGAATTCCGCCGGCAGAGCATCAAGCGCCGCGTCACGCGCCGCCTCGTCGCGAACATCGAAGACGGCGGCATGGAAGCGGTCGCCTCTCAACTCCGCACCAAGGGCGGCAAGCCTGTCAGCCCGGCGGCCGGTGCCGACGACGCGCCAGCCCGCCTTCACGAAAGCACGAGCGCAGGCTTCGCCGATGCCGGACGTGGCGCCGGTTACGAGAACGGTTTTCATGGCGGGCTCCTTCAATCGGCGGGCAGGACTTTAACGTCCATGCGAAAGCTGCGCACCTCGGACGGCGGCAGGATGACGATGCCGGGCTTTTCGCGGAAATCCTCGGCGAAGCCAAGAGGGTCCGCCATGCCCTGCCACGGCTCTATGCACAGGTAGGCCGCGCCCGGCTTCTGCCAGATGCCCAGCATCGGCGTGTCGGGGAAGGCGATCGCGAGCTGGCTTGATCCGGGAGCGCCGAATGTCAGGCTGCGGCTGGAAAGGCGATCCCAGATGAGGGCGTCGTCCTTGAAGTGCGCTTCGTCCGGCTGCAGCAGGTGGCCTTCGACCGGAGTGGCGAGAGGTTCCGGGAGAACCAGACCTGTTGCCCGATCCAGACGGCGGATCGGTTGAGGCTCGGGACAGTCGAACGCGATGGCATGGTCGCCCTTCGCGGCGCCTCCGGGAAGCGGCCAGGCGAAGGCCGGGTGAAAACCGAAGCTGAAGGGCATCGGCTCAAGCCCCGTGTTCGTGATGCGGGCTTCCATGCACAGGCTGGAGCCTTCGATCCGCAAGAGCATCTCCAGCGCAAAGGCAAACGGGTAAACCGCACGCGTCTCCTCCGTATCCGTCAGCCGGAACATGGCGTGGCCTAGGTCGGCCTCCACGACCGCAAAGGAGGAATGCCGTGCGAAGCCATGCTTGGGCAGCACGTACTCTCGCCCGTCCAGACGGTAGCGATTGTTGTTCACTGCGCCAACGATCGGGAACAGCAAGGGCGCGTGCCCGGTCCAGAACGCCGGGTCCGCATCCGTCATGTACTCACGGCCGAGCCTGTCCGTGAGCGACCACAGCTCCGCCCCGATCGGGTTGATCCGGGCGGTGAGATCGCCGGAGGTGATGGTTACGAAATTCCCGTCAGTCACCGGCGATCTCCCTTGTCCGTTACCCGCGCAGGACCGCACCCAGCTTTGCGGCAGCGGTCGTTACCTTCTCGCTGATCGCCTTCAGGTCATCGTCCTTGTAGCTCTTCTCGAGCGGCTGAAGGGTGACCTCCAGCGCGAGGGACTTCTGGCCTTCAGGAACGCCCTGCCCGCGGAAATCATCAAACAGGCGAACCGCGACGATGTTCGCCTTGTCCGCGCCCTGGACCACGCGGACCAGGTCGCCGGAGGGCAAGTGCGCGGGCACGAGGAAGGCATAGTCCCGCGTCACCGCCTGCAACGGCGGAGGCGCATAGGAGACGCGCGCGAAGCTGGCTGCGCCCTTGCGCGCCGGAATGGCGTCGAGGAACACTTCCGCCAGCGCAACCGGACCGTCCACGTCGAACTGCTTCGCAACCTTGGGGTGCAGCATGCCGAAGCGGGCGAGCACTGTCTTGGGGCCGAGACGCAGCGTAGCCGACTGGCCCGGGTGAAACTGCGGACCCGCCTCACCCATCACCTGAAGCTTCTCCACCGGCGCGCCGGCTTCCGCCAGCAGGGCGAGGACTTCAGCCTTTGCGTCGTAGGCGTCGAACGCCGTCGCCTTCCCGGTCGCCCAGCCGCGCGGGGCCTTCTCGCCCGCGAGCACAAGGCTTACCGTGAGGCGTTCGTCGCTGATGCCGGCGGCACCGCGAAGGTAGCGGCGACCGAGTTCGAAGAGGCGCAGCGATGCCGCACCGCGATCGAGGTTGCGCTTCGCCGCCATCAGCAGGCCCGGCAGCAGCGAGGGGCGCATGGCCTTCATGTCCTCGCTGATGGGATTGGCAAGAACCCAGAGCGGCCCCTCGGCAAAGGCCTGCGCTGCGGGTTCCGGCAGGAACGACCAGGTGACCGCTTCCTGCATCCCGCGGGCCGCCGCTGCCCGCCGCACGCGCCGCTCCAGCGTCTGGGCAGGCGTGGCGGTCGGCTTGGCGACACCATCGGCGCGCGGCAGCGGCACGCTGGCTACCTTGTCGAGGCCGTGGATGCGTACCACCTCCTCCACGATATCCGGGCCGCCGTCGATGTCGGGACGCCAGCCCGGAACTGTAACGGCCCAGCTCTGATCCCACTCCGCCTCCTCGCCCACGACCGCGAAGCCGAGGCTCTCCAGGATGCGCTTCTGTTCGGCCGGTGCGACCTTCACACCGCCGAGCTTCTCCACCAGCGAAGGCGTGAAGTTGACGATCTTCGGCGTGCCCGGCGCGGCACCGGCGCGAACGATCTCGGACGCCTCGCCACCGCAGAGGTGCTGGATGAGCTTCGTGAGGTGAGCGAGACCGGCTTCGAGGAAGTTGGGGTCGATGCCCCGTTCGAACCGGCCCCGCGCATCGGACGTCAGGTTCAGCTTGCGACCCGTCTTCGCGATACGCTCGGGGTCGAAGTACGCGATCTCAAGGAGAATGTCGGCGGTCGCGTCTCCGCAGCCCGAGTGCTCCCCGCCCATGATGCCCGCGATGTCGTGTACGCCGGACTGATCCGCGATCACGGTCATCTCGGCATCGAGCGTGTAGGTCTTCTCGTTCAGCGCCACGACCGTCTCGCCCTCAGCCGCGCGGCGTGCGACGACCGCGCCGTTCAGCTTGGCAAGATCGTAGGCGTGAGCCGGGCGCCCGTAGGCGAGCATGATGTAATTGGTGGCATCCACCAGCGCCGAGATCGGACGCTGGCCTGCTGCCTTCAGTCGATCCTGGAGCCACTGCGGAGACGGCCCGTTCTTCACGCCCTTGATGACGCGGCCATAGAAGGCGGGGCACCCTTCGGTGTCCTCGATGCGGATCTCGACCGGGCACGGGAAGCTGCCGGGGATATCCAATGCCTCGATCGGCTTCAGCGTCCCGACGCCGGCCGCAGCCAGATCGCGTGCGATGCCGTAGACGCCCATGCAGTCGGGACGGTTTGGCGTGATCGCGACGTCGATGACCGGATCGGCGCCGTGGTACTCCGCGAAGGACGTGCCGATAGGCGCGTCTTCGGGAAGTTCGATGATGCCATCGTGATCTTCACCCAGTTCCAGTTCGCGGGTGGAGCACATCATGCCATTGGATTCGACGCCGCGAATGGCCGACTTCTTGAGGACGAGGCCATTGGCGGGCACGGTCGCGCCCGGAAGGCCCAGGACGCCGACAAGGCCCGCCCGCGCGTTGGGGGCGCCGCAGACAACCTGCAGCGGGGCTCCTTCGCCGGTATCCACGGTGAGGACCTGCAGCTTGTCCGCGTCCGGATGCCGGGCGGCCGTCAGCACCTTGGCCACCCGGAAACCGGCGAGCTTCTCGGCCGGATCCTCGATGCCTTCGACTTCAAGCCCGATGGCGTTGAGCTTGGCTGCGATCTCCTCGATCGTCGCGTCCGTGTCCAGGTACTGCTTCAGCCAGGAAAGCGAAAATTTCATCGTGTAATATCCTTCCCGCTCAAGCCGGCGTGCCGACGCCGCCCGAAAGGGTCGGCACGTCGAGGGCGGAGAAACCGTAGTGGGAGAGCCAGCGCACGTCGCCGTCGAAGAAGGCGCGCAGATCGTCCATGCCGTACTTCAGCATGGCGAGGCGATCGACGCCGATGCCGAAGGCGAAACCCTGCCATTCGTCCGGGTCGATGCCACCCGCCGCGATGACGTGGCGATTGACCATGCCGGAACCCAGGACTTCCATCCAGGCGTGGCCCGGTGCGTCGCCCGATCCGCCGACCACGCGGCGGCCGCCCTGATTGGCGTAGCCGACATCGACCTCGACCGAAGGCTCGGTGAAGGGGAAGTAGCTCGGACGCAGGCGCAGAACGATGTCGTCCCGCTCGAAGAACGCCTTGAGGAAGGCCTCGAGCGTCCACTTCAGGTGGCCCAGGTGAATGCCCTTGTCGATGACCAGCCCTTCGATCTGATGGAACATCGGCGTGTGCGTCGCGTCGCTATCCGAGCGGTAGACGCGGCCCGGCGCAACGATGCGCAGCGGTGCGCCCTGGCTCAGCATCGTGCGGACCTGAACCGGCGAGGTGTGCGTGCGCAGCAGCATCTCTCGGCCGGCGTCGTTCCTGTCAGGGAAGTAGAAGGTGTCGTGCATCGCGCGCGCCGGATGGCTTTCCGGCATGTTGAGCGCGGTGAAGTTGTGCCAGTCGTCCTCGATTTCCGGCCCGGTCGCCACGGCAAAGCCGAGGTCGGCGAAGACTTCCGCCAATTCGTCCATCACTTGCGAGATCGGGTGCACCACCCCGCGAGGAGCGGGAGGAGCCGGGAGCGAAAGGTCGATCGTTTCCGAGGCAAGGCGCGCGTCCAGCGCGGCCGTTTCCAGCACGTCCTTGCGGCTGGCCAATGCCTCGGTCACGCTTTCGCGCAGGGCGTGGATCTTGGGTCCTTCCACCTTGCGCTCTTCCGGATCGAGCTTGCCCAGCGTCTTGAGAAGACCCGAAATCGAGCCTTGCTTGCCGAGAAATTCGACGCGCAGGGCTTCCAGCGTATCGAGATCATCGGCGCCCGCGATGCGGGATAGCGCCTCCTGGCCGGTTGCTGCGTAGTCCACTGGTCGTCTGCCTGCCTGATGGTTTGAGTTGGTCGTGCTGGCGCTCCTTAGGCAGAAGGGCCGTCGACCGCAATCTATGAGCCCCCTGCCGGAGGCGAGCGTTCCACGTGGAGCTTTCTGCTCTGAACGCAAAAGGGGCGTGGAAGCAACCGCTCCACGCCCCTCTCGAAATCGCTTGTGAAGCGTCCGCTTCGCAGCCGCGGATTACTCCGCCGGCAGCGCCGCCTTGGCCTGAGCGATGACAGCGCTGAACACGCCGCCTTCGTTCATGGCGAGGTCCGCCATCGCCTTGCGGTCCAGTTCGATCCCGGCGAGCTTCACGCCGTGGATGAACTGCGAGTAGGTCAGGCCTTCAGCGCGGACTGCCGCGTTGATGCGCTGGATCCACAGGGCGCGGAAGGTCCGCTTCTTGATCTTGCGGTCACGGTACGCGTACTGGCCGGCCTTTTCGACGGCCTGACGGGCAACGCGGATCGTGTTCTTGCGACGGCCACGGAAACCCTTGGCCTGTTCCAGAATACGCTTGTGCTTGGCGCGGGTGGTGACACCCCTCTTAATACGGCTCATCGGTCAGTACTCCTCAGTTGAGCCCGTAGGGCGCCCACTTCTTGATCACCTTGGCATCGGCGTCAGAAATGACTTCCGTGCCGCGGTTCTGGCGGATGTACTTGCCGTTGTGGCTCATGAGGCGGTGGCGCTTGCCGGCAACGCCGTGCTTCACCTTGCCGGTCGCGGTGAGCTTGAAGCGCTTCTTCACGCCGCTCTTGGTCTTCAGCTTGGGCATTTTCGTCTCCTTGGTCGGGACACGTCCCGCCGGCCATGGCAGCCCTTTTCGCCAGGCCGACCCGCGAATCTCCCGAAAGGCAGACTCGACCGTGTCGATTGAAGGACGCGCCCTTAGGGGCAGTTACGCCCGAAGGCAAGCAGTCTGCGAAAAGACCGGCAGGCGGTGCCGCCTCAACCAGTCGAGAAAGTCCCCGCATGGGATACGCAAGGCTCCCCTCGGCGGTGCGCCTCGCCATAGATAAGCCTGCGCGGCAACCAGCCGTCCGGCCGCCGTTCGTACCCGCACGGTTTCCCGCCGGTACTCCCGACCCTCGTAGCGGTCGAGCCGCGCCTGGTCTCCGGCACTCAAAGCGAGGTCGCACAGCCGCCCGGAGACCCGGCCCTGCCCCCGCACGAGGGCAGGAAACCAGCCGCCGTCGTGCGCGATACCATGGAGGCGCCCCGCCGCATACGCGGGTTCCGCAAGAGCCAGCCGCGCCCCGATCCATGCCGCCATCGGCGTGGCTGCATCGGGCTGAAGCGTGCCGTAGAGAAAGAGGCGCAAGTCAGTCGTGGTGATGGCAGGCCATAGCCTCGATCACATCTTCGAGACGAGCCGGATCTCCCATCGCCAGGACCTCTCCGGTCGAACCGGCGTTAAGCGGCTCCCCGTTCCAGTCGCACATGGTGCCGCCCGCCCCTTCGACGATCGGCACCAGCGCCGCCCAGTCGTGGAGCTTGAGCCCGGCCTCGCAGATGAGGTCAAGGTGACCGCTGGCGAGAAGGCCGTAATTGTAGCAGTCCCCCCCCATCATCATGCGCTTGTGGTCCGTTTTGGCCGCAAGCGTCATGAAATGGTCGCCCTGATGGTCGTCGAAATACTGCGGGCCGGTGGTCGCGAGCATGGCATCGGACAAGGTGCGGCAGGGGCGGGTACGCACCTCCCGTCCGTTGAAGGTCGTCGCACGCCCGCTCGCTCCGACCCACCGCTCCTTCAGAATGGGCTGGTCTATGATTCCCAGAACCGGCCAGCCGTCCACGAGCAGTGCGATCAGGGTGCCGAAGATCGGTCGCCCGGCGATGAAGGATACCGTGCCATCGATGGGATCAAGAACCCAGGTGCGGTTGGACGACCCCTCTTCGGTGCCGAACTCCTCACCGATGATCGTATCGCGACCGGCCTCGGCTTTGAGGATGCGGCGCATGGCTTCCTCCGCCGCACGATCCGCAACGGTCACCGGCGAGGCATCCATCTTCCTATCGGCGGAAATGCCGGAACGAAAATGCGGGCGAATCGCGTCACCCGCCGCGTCGGCAAGGCGCAGTGCGAGGGCGATATCCTGTTCGATCTTCATCGTCTCGCTCTGCCCTGTGGCGCGCGAAGCGGTCAAGTTCCTTGCGACAGCCGGGCCTGCAACCCCGATCATCCTGACATTTGTTAACACATCCGGATTTTCGTCCATTGCCGACCTTCTGAGCCCGGCGTATCGGCAATAAGGGGCATTAATTCAGGGTTAATATGCAGCGTAAATTTCGCCCTGCGGTCGATCCGATGGTCAAATCGCGCGAGGGCAAGACACGGGATGGGCAGCCCATGTCCTACAACCGCAGCCCGGCCGCCGACCTGGTTCCGTGGCTGGCGCGCTTCCACGTGTCGAGCATGTCCATGCCGGACGGCCATGTGCTTTCGTGCGGTCTGCTCAACGAAGCGGCCACGGTGCGCATTTTCCTGAGCGGAGAGTGGACGGTACACACCGCCGATGGCCCGGCCCTCCTCAGGAACGGCGCCTTCTACTTCGGACCGAACTCCCGTCATATGCCGGTGACGGTCAGCGGCAGCTTCGTCAGCGTAGGGTTCGCGCTCCGGCCGGGCACCGGCACGGCGCTGAAGCTCCCGCACGTCGGCGACTACGTCGACCGGGTGGTCCCCACGGACGTCCTGAATGCGCCCTCCGCCGACTTCGTCGCGGCGATCGATCCCGCCGCCCCGCCGGAGCAATGGCTTCAGGGAATAGAGGAAGTCACCCGCCGCCAGGTGAAGGACCGGGGTGGCGGCCGGCCCGATCCCGTCACCGCCGCCTTCGAAGCGATCAGCTTCAGCAATCCGGGTCTGTCGATCAAGGAGGCGGCGGCGGGCTGCGGGGTGGATCGCCGCAAGCTCGAACGCGTGATCAGCCGCGACTTCGGGATGCCGCCCAAACAGGTGCTGCGCCGGGCACGGGCGCTTGACATGGCCAGCTACCTGCGCGGCGTCGCCGACGCGGCCGAAGGCGAGGAGATGGCTCTTCGCTATTACGACGAGAGCCACCTGATACACGAATTCACGAACTTGTTCGGTATATCGCCGCGACAGTTCATAGCACGGCCCCAGCCCATCCTCACGCTGTCGCTCGAAGCGCGGCAGGCGCGGCGTCTGGAAATGCTGAACCGGCTGACCCCGGGCGGAATCCGCCCTTGGGAATAGCCGGTTCACGGCCTCAGTCGAACAGGCTCGACACCGAGCTTTCGTCGGCGATGCGGCGGATCGCTTCGCCGACCAGCGGGGCAATGGTGAGGATGCGGATCTTGTCGGAAGCCTTGGCGGCCTCGGTTGCCTGGATCGAATCGGTGATGACCAGTTCCTTGAGAGCCGAACTCGTCACGCGGCTCACCGCAGCACCCGAGAGGACGCCGTGCGTGATGTAGGCCGTCACGCTGACGGCGCCGGCATCCATCAGGGCCTGCGCCGCATTGCACAGGGTTCCGCCCGAATCGATGATATCGTCGATCAGAATGCAGGCGCGGCCCTTCACGTCGCCGATGATGTTCATAACCTCGGACTGGCCCGGACGGTCGCGACGCTTGTCGACGATCGACAGCGGCGCGTTGTCGAGGCGCTTCGCAAGAGCGCGGGCGCGCACCACGCCGCCGACGTCGGGCGATACCACCATCAGCGACTGGTCGCCGTATCGCGCCTGGATGTCCGCCGCCATGACCGGCGCGGCAAACAGGTTGTCGGTCGGGATATCGAAGAAGCCCTGGATCTGTCCCGCGTGCAGGTCGACCGAAAGAACGCGGTCGGCACCTGCCTCTGTGATCAGGTTGGAGACCAGCTTGGCCGAGATCGGCGTGCGCGGGCCGGGCTTGCGGTCCTGCCGGGCATAGCCGAAGTAGGGAACTACCGCCGTGATGCGCTTGGCCGAGGCGCGACGCAGCGCGTCGATGCAGATCAGCAGTTCCATCAGGTTGTCGTTCGCGGGATAGCTCGTCGGCTGAACGACGAAGACGTCCTCGCCACGCACGTTCTCGTGAATTTCGACGAAGATCTCCTCGTCAGCGAAGCGGCGGACGCTGGCGTCGGTCAGCGGCAGTTCGAGATACGCTGCGATCGCACGCGCGAGCGGCAGGTTGCTGTTGCCGGACATGATCTTCATTTTGGCGAATCCCCGTGACGTTTCCTGGCGGTCTGTCGTTGGGACCGGCCCTGTAGCCTGGAGAGCCGGGAATGCAAGAGAGCGGGCCCTCTTTTCGCTGGTCGAGACCCACGCCCCCAACGAAAAAGGCCGGCCTCGACATCGTCGAAACCGGCCTTTTCGGATCCTTCGGGGAGCCGCCGATCAGATGCGGTGTTCGCCCTTGATCCAGCGGACGGTGCCCGAGCTTGCGCGCATGACGACGCTTTCCGTCGTCATGACGCCGCCCTTGCGGCGCTTCACGCCATCCAGCAGCGAACCGCTCGTGACGCCGGTCGCCGCGAAGATGCAGTCGCCCTTGGCGAGATCTTCGAGCTTGTAGACCTTGTCGAGGTCGGTGATGCCCCACTTGTGCGCACGGGCGCGTTCGTCGTCGTTGCGGAAGAGCAGGCGGCCGTTGAACTGTCCACCCACGCAGCGCAGCGCAGCGGCGGCAAGCACGCCTTCGGGAGCGCCGCCCGATCCCATGTAGAGATCGATCGTCGTGTCCTCGTCCGTGACGGCGATGACACCCGCGACGTCGCCGTCACCGATCAGTACCACGCCGCAACCCAGCGAACGCAGTTCAGCGATGAGTGCCTCATGGCGCGGACGGTCCAGCACACAGACGTTGATGTCCGAGGGCTTCACGCCCTTGGCGGCCGCTACCGCCTCGACGTTCTGCGTAGGCGTCTTGTTGAGGTCGATGATGCCGTCCGGATAACCCGGGCCAACCGCGATCTTGTCCATGTAGACGTCGGGCGCATTCAGGAGCCCGCCTTCCTCCGCGGCGGCGAGCACCGCCAGGGAGTTGGGTCCGGCTTTCGCCGTGATCGTCGTGCCTTCCAGCGGATCGAGAGCGATGTCGATCTTCGGGCCCTTTCCAGGAGCACCGCCGACCTTCTCACCGATGAAGAGCATCGGCGCTTCGTCCCGCTCACCCTCGCCGATCACGACGGTGCCGTCGATGTAGAGGCCATCAAAGGCCTTGCGCATCGCTTCGACTGCGGCATGATCGGCTGCCTTCTCGTCGCCGCGGCCGATGAGATTGGACGCGGCGATGGCGGCGGCTTCGGTGACGCGCACCATCTCAAGAACCAGGACGCGATCGAGTACGTGACTTGCAGGGGTATTGTTTTCGGGCATGTTCACTCCGGATTAATCCAGGGAGGAAGGGTTTTAACCGCTTAGACAGAGGATTTTGAATTGTCGAGAAGCTGGATATACCTTTTCGCACTCGCAATAGCGGCCCCCGTCCCGGCGATTGCTCAACAAGCCCCGCCCGCTTCGGAAAGCGACCGGGCAATCGCTGAAAAGATGCTGGGGACCGGCGGACGAATTACGCGCGATACTTCGCGCAACGCCTGCCTGCGCACTGTCCGGCAGGGTGAGATCGTGGTCTGCGCGCCTGAAACGGACACGTACAGGGTCCCCTCCACAAGCGATGACGATCCCACCGGTGCCGGGGCCGACGACGGGCGCCTGCGCACACCGGACGTTTCCGGCAACGGCATCTTCAAGGGCAAGCCGACAATGGCCGGCCTTTGCGTGATCCCGCCATGTCCGCCAGAGCAGCCTTACATCATCGACCTGTCGACGATACCTGAGGCACCTGCCGGCTCCGACGCGGACCGGATCGCGAAAGGAGAGCTTCGCGCCCGCTGATCGTGCGGCGGGCCGCCGTCCGGAGGAGCCTGCCTCAGGCGCCGATTATTTGCATGACCAGCGGCTGCGCGGCCAGGCTTTCGGAGCCGTCGAGGATCCGCATGGCCTCGGTCACCGCACTTTCCGGCCCGGGGTGCGTGACAACGGCAAGGATCACTTCGCCATCCTGGTCGGGATCGCCCTTCTGGATCAGGCTTTCGATCGATACGCCCGCATCACGCATGGCAGCGGTGATATCGGCCAGCACGCCCGGGCGGTCGGGCACGGTGAAGCGGATGTACGAGCTGCCGACACGGTGGCCGGTCTCTGCCGGCTCCATGACTTCCAGTTCACGCGCCGGCATCGAGAACGCCGCGCTCTTTTCCCCGCGCGCGATGTCGATGATGTCCGCCACGACCGCGCTTGCGGTCGGCCCGTCGCCTGCGCCCGCACCCTGGAACAGCAGGCGTCCCATGAAGTTGCCCTCGGCCACGACGGCGTTGGTCGCGCCGTCGACATGGGCGAGCGGATGGTCGAAGGGAACGAGGTGCGGGCGGACGCGCTGGAAAAGGCGCGGAGATCCGCAGGTCATGTCCACCCCGGCCATGCCGAGCAGACGGATGACGTAGCCGAGCGACCGTGCCTGCTCGATATCGGCCGCCTTGACCCGGCTGATGCCCATCGTCTCGACCGCATCGAAGCGCAGCTCCGATCCGAACGCTATGGCCGCGAGGATGGACAGCTTGTGTGCCGCGTCGATGCCTTCGATATCGAAGGTGGGATCGGCTTCCGCATAGCCCAGGCGCTGCGCCTCGGCGAGAACGTCCGCGAAGTCAGCCCCTGTGTCCTCCATGGTGGAGAGGATGTAATTGCAGGTGCCGTTGAGAATGCCGTAGACCCGATCGATGGCATTGGCCGCCGCCCCTTCGCTCAGGCCCTTGATGACCGGGATACCGCCCGCCACCGCGGCTTCGAACTTCAAGGCCACACCCATCGCCTCGGCTGCGGAGGCAAGCTCCAGCCCGTGATGCGCGATCATCGCCTTGTTCGCGGTCACCAGGCTCTTGCCGCCGGCGATGGTGTTGCGCGCCAATGCCAGCGCCGGACCATCGGAACCGCCCACCATCTCCACGACGACGTCCACATCCCCGCGAGAGGCCAGCGCCGCCGTATCATCGACCCAGTCGTAGGCGGAAAGGTCGACCCCGCGATCCTTCGAACGGTCCCGCGCGCTGACCGCAGCGATGCGGATCGGCCGGCGGGCGCGGCGGGCGATCAGCTCCGCATTGGTCTCGATGAGACGGACGACGCCAGTGCCGACTGTACCCAGTCCGGCAAGCGCGATATTCAGCGGTTCGGCCATGCTAGCTCCTTGTTCGGAGCGGCCACTAAGGCAGGCGGATCGTAATTTCCAGCAAGAACCGGCCTGCCCAGGCTTCGATGCGTGGCTGTTTATTTCAAATTGCGCATGCAGGGCGCGAGCTGCGCCACGACCAGACGATAGTCGGAGAGCGCCTGCTGCCGTTCCGCGAAGGTGCCGGACTGAGTCACGTCAGCGGGAGGATTGCGAGGAAGGAAGCACGCGAGCCGGTACCATTCCAGCGTTTCGGGTGCGGGCGGCCGCCCCACCGCCGCAACCAGTTCGGAAAACGACGCGCCCCAGACGGGGGGCTGCCCCTGCTCATGGCTGACGGTGATGGATGCGGCGGAGTTGTCGTGCGTCTTCAGGAAGATCTGCGTCTCTCCCTGTCCCGCCAGCGTTCCCGGCACGAAGAGGAGTTCACGCACACCGGTGATCCTGGCGGGCGCGTCCGGCGCGACGAGCGCCTCAAGCACGGAGCGCAGCCGCGCCTCGCGCGCGGGCGTCCACAGGAGTTGCGCCCTGGGGCGGACAAGCTGCAGCTCTCCCGGCCTCCCCGGCACGGCACGCGCGAAAAGCAGCACATCCTCCTTCTTGAGCTTGGGCGCCTTCCCTTTGGCGTCCAGCGGAAGATCGACCAGGTAGCGGATGGACTCGCCAAGCGGGCTGCGGCCCATCAGGAGCGTCCGGGTCTGCGCCTCTACATAGAACCGGCCATGGCCCGGCGTAAGCCCGGGCGCCCGCTGGTCCTCGATGCGCGTCGTCGAAGCGACCTGCGCCCGCACGACCAGACCGGCCGATTCGGCAAGCCCCGCAATATCGGCATAAGCCAGTTCGTTCGTCGTCCCCGGGGTGGCCTGACCGCTCGCCGCAAGCGGCGCCAGCATCAGGCAGGCACCTGCGAAGGCTGCGGCAAGTGGGCGCAGTTTCAATGACATGACCGGTGATCTCCGTGGTAAAGGGCGCGGGTATAACCGCTTGGTGAAGCCATTTCAAAAAGGCACTGGATCAAATTCTCCCGAGGGGGCATGAATCGCGCGTTAACTCCGCGCAGGCTGATAAGGCGTTGCGCGGGGTCGGCTTCAGGGTTAAGACCCCGACAAATTTGGGGTGAAAATAACAAAAACCCCTCGGTTCGCCTCCCGTTTCTTGTTGTTCACGGACAGGTAGACTGTTAGCCGTCAGGGTGGGTAATTTGGAGTTTCGTCATGGGGTCCCCCTTCCGGGTGGGAAACCATGGGCGCCCTTGGGCATGTGTTTCAGGCACCTCTGTCCGGGGCTTGGTAATGGAGTGATGCGTCTGAATGGCTTACGCTGACCAGCAGATGAGCGGTAGCAAGGTTACCGCTCTTGTCATTGTCGCCTTGATCCATGTCTTCGTCGGCTATGCGCTCGTCACCGGCTTGGCCTATGAGGCGGCGAAGAAGGTCATCAACAAGGTGACCACCGTGGATATCAAGGAAGAGAAACCGAAGGAGGAAGAGCCACCGCCGCCTCCGCCGGAACAGCCCGATACGCCGCCGCCGCCCATCGTGGCGCCGCCGCCGCCGATCAATATCGCCCCGGCCCCGCCGCCGGTGCAAACCGTGATCACCCCGCCGCCGGCGCCGCCGGTGGTTATCCAGACCGCGGCTCCCCCGCCGCCGCCGCCGGCACCGCCGCCGGGACCGTCCAAGGCTCGTGGCGTCAAGCCGAAGGGCCAGGCGAGCTGGGCAGGTCGCATCCAGGCGAACTACCCGACCCGCGCCGCTCGCGAAGAACGTGAAGGCCGCGTCGGCGTTCGCGTCACCGTGGGTGCGGACGGAAGGGTCAGCGCGTGCTCGGTGTCGAGCTCGAGCGGCAGCCCCGATCTGGACGAGGCAGCGTGCGACGGTATGCAGCGCTATGCGCGCTTCGACCCCGCCCTGGACGACGGCGGGAACCCGGTTTCGTCCTCGTACTCGACCGCGATCGTCTACAAGCTCAACTAATCTCCAAGGGGTCGGCCCCGACAGCGGCTCCCGACCACAACCTGCATTCTTCTTGAGAGGTAACTCGCATGCTTATCGTTGACATCCTTGCCGCTGCCGGCGAAGCCGCGCCGCAGAACAAGTTCGGCTTCAAGGAAGCACTCGAACAGGGCGGTTTCATCGCTTACGCGACCGTCATCATCCTGGGCATCATGTCGTTCGGTTCGTTCTACATTCTGTTCACCAAGTGGTTCGAACAGTCGAAGATCCTGCGCCAGTTCAACGCCATCCGCACCAACTTCTGGCGCGCCCCTACCCTGCGCGAAGGCGCTGCCAAGCTCGAGAAGAACAGCGCATGGCGTCAGCTCGTCGAAGACGGCCTCGCCGCTGAAGACCAGCACGCCAAGATGACGGACTCGCTCGAGGCCCACGACTGGCTGCACGGGTCGCTCGCTCGCTCGGAGCAGACCATCAACGCACGCCTTGCTTCGGGCCTGCCGTTCCTCGCCACCGTCGGTGCGACCTCGCCGTTCATCGGTCTGTTCGGTACCGTCGTCGGCATCTACCGCGCTCTGATCGCCATCGGTCTCGCGGGTTCGGCTTCGATCGACAAGGTCGCCGGTCCGGTCGGTGAAGCTCTCATCATGACCGCGCTGGGTCTGCTCGTCGCCGTTCCGGCCGTGCTTGCCTACAACTACCTGCAGGCTCGCAACAAGCGTATCGCCGAACTGCTGACCGGCTTCTCGAACGACGTTCTCGCGAACATCAACTCGAAGGGTGCCGTGAAGCCCGCCATCGCTTCGGCGAAGGCTGCTCCGGCTCCGGCCAAGCCGGCTGCCGCTCCGGCCAAGCCGTAAGAGCACGGGGACCAATGCGGATCGGTTACTGCTCTTTCAGCGGATCGGTCCGCCCCCGTCGGGGTCAGGTAAAGGCGACGGCAGGAAGCATGCGAATGGCCGTCGCCGGCCCCCAGGCAACGCAAGGATTAGGATAAGACTATGGCGATATCCACGGGCGGAGGCGGTGCAGAGACACCGATGTCCGACATCAACACGACGCCGCTCGTCGACGTCATGCTGGTGCTGCTCATCATCTTCCTGATCGCGGTTCCCGTCGCGATCCAGACGATCGAGAAGCTGCGCATCCCCGTCATCGAAGCCGTCGAATCGAAGGACAAGGTCGAAAACCTGCTCCTCACCGTTTCGACAACGGATGCCTCCGGCAAGAGCGCCGGCGAGCCGGGCTTCCAGGGTGCGAACCGCGGCGGTGAATGCCGCATCTACATCAACAATGTGACGCCGGTGACTTCCGAGGAACTGCGCGACCAGGCCTTCAAGCGTCTTGACGCAATCGTGAAGCGCGAAGGTGGTCCGCAGGCTCTGATGACGAACCCGGATCTCATCCCGCAGGTCCACATCCGCGGTGACGTCGAAGCGCCCTGGCGCTGCGTGGCCGGTGCGATCTACAACGTCCAGATTTCGGGCTACCCGACGGTTGGCTTCATCACCAACCCGATCGACCCGAACGGCTGACGCGCGGAACAGGAGTAACATCTCATGGCAATGTCAGGCGGCAAGGACGATGGTTCGCCGATGATGGAGATGAACACGACGCCGTTGATCGACGTCATGCTCTGCCTCCTCATCATGTTCATCATGTCCATTCCGGTTGCGACGCACTCGATCGATATCGATCTGCCCGTAGCCACCCCTCCGACGGACACGCCTCCGCCGATCGATCCGGTCAAGAACAAGATCGTGCTGACTCAGGACAGCAAGATCATGTGGAACGGCACTCAGATCGACCAGGCAAGGCTGATCCAGACCCTGCAGGCGACCACCCGCATGAACCCCGAGCCGGAACTGCAGTTCCAGCCTGAGCCGGAAGCCAGCTATGAGCTGTCGGCGCAGGTGCTCCAGGTCATCAAGGGCTCCGCCGTTACGAAGTTCGGCTTCGTGGGCAACGAACAGTTCGCGACCTTCGGCAAGTAAGCCGAAGTTGGCAGACTGGTCCGAGAGGACACCTGAAAGGGGCGGAACTTTCCGCCCCTTTTTCTTTGCGCCTCAGTCTTCCCCGCGTTCCCGATCTTCCGGCAGCGCATCCACGCGCATCGCGACCGAGGCCAGGCTCTCCGCCTCCAGCAGCAGGTCATCGTCGGCCGCGCCCGATGGCAGGCGCTCGCGGCCCACCATCGAAAGCGCGGGAACGGCTAGCGGGCTGATGCGGTCCAGCCAGACATGATCCACTTCCCGTGCCGCGCGATCGAGCACGTCGCCCACTCGCCCGATGTCGGTCATGCGGGCGCGGGCATCGGCCCAGGCCGCCTGGATCAGAAGGTGATCCGGCTCGTATTTGCGCAGGACGTCGTAGATGAGGTCGGTCGAGAAGGTGACCTGCCGCCCCGACTTGCGCTTGCCCGGCTGCTGCCGCTCGACGAGGCCCGATATCACCGCCACCTCCCGGAAGGCGCGGCGCAGCAGGTACGACTGCTGGATCCAGTCGACGAATTCATGCGTGAGGATGTCCGGCGAGAGCAGCGAGGCTGGATCCCCCACCGGTTTCAGGCCCCATACGATGAGAGTGTAGTCCGTGGCCACGAATCCGAGTGGCCCCAGCCCCCGATCTTCCATCCGGCGGGTGATCAGCATGCCAAGCGACTGATTCGCGTTCCAGCCTTCGAAGGTGTAGTAGCTCGTGTAGCACAGGCCCTGGTGCGGAAAGCTTTCCACCAACAACCGTCCGGGCGCCGGCAGGTGTGAGCGCCAGCCCTGAACCTCCAGCCACTCCCGCACGTCGTCGGGAAACCGCGCCCATCCCGCCTGATCGCAGAGCATGGCCCGCACGCGATCGGCAAGGTGCGTTGAGATCGGCATGCGTTGCCCCATGTAGCTGGGTATCGTGGCCGAGCGGTTCGCGGCCCGCACGATGAGGTCGAGATCCTTGAGCGCCTCGACTTCAAGGTCCATGCCCGCAAAGCGAAACGTGTCGCCGGGACCGAGGCTGGCGCCGAAACCCTCCTCCACCCGGCCAAGCGACCGCCCGTTGCGGAACCGCACGTCGAGCATCTCGGCATCGACGATGATGCCCGCGTTCAGGCGATGGCGGGCCGCATGTTCGGGATGCGCCAGCCGCCAAGTCCCATCCCGTTCACGCACGATGCGACGAAACCGGTCGTAGGAGCGTAGCGCATATCCGCCGGTCGCCACGAACTCGAGCACGCGCGCGAAGACCGCCTCGTCCACCCAGGCATAGGACAGCGAGGAGCGGACCTCGGCCAGCAAGGCCTCTTCCCGAAACGGCCCGGCGCAAGCGGCTCCCATGACATGCTGCGCCAGCACGTCCAGGCCCCCCGGCCTGAAGGGATCGCCGTCCCGCTGCCCCTCGCGGACGGCCTGCTGCGCGGCGAACGCCTCCAGGAATTCGAAGCGGTTGCCCGGCACCAGGATCGCCTTGCTCGGCTGGTCCAGCCGGTGGTTGGCGCGACCGATCCTCTGCAGCAGGCGCGAAGAGCCCTTTGGGGCACCCATCTGCACCACAAGGTCGATATCGCCCCAGTCGATGCCAAGATCGAGGCTCGCCGTGCAGACGAGAGCCCGGAGTTTGCCGTCGGCCATGGCCGCTTCGACCTTCCGCCGCGCTTCCCGCGAAAGGGAACCATGATGGATCCCGATCGGAAGGTTTCCTTCGTTCGCGTCCCATAACTGCTGGAAAATGTACTCGGCGAGGAAGCGGGTGTTGGTGAAGACCAACGTTGTGCGATGCGCCCGGATCTGCTCGATCAGCTGCGGGATTGCCCATGTCGCCGCGTGCCCGCTCCAAGGAATGCGTTCCTCGCGCGGGAGCAGTATCTCCACCTGCGGGTCGGCGCCGGGCTCCCCCTCCACCAGTTCGACGCTGTCGATCTCCCCCCACGGAGCGAGCCATCCTCGGTACTCGTCCGGATCGGCAAGCGTAGCGGAGAGCGCCGCGCGCTGCAGGGTCGGGCTGATCGCCTGCAAGCGCGACAAGGACAGGGCGAGCAGATCGCCGCGCTTGCCCGTGGCGAAGGCGTGAACCTCGTCTATGACGACATGTCTCAGCCCTCTGAAGAGCTCGGGCGCTTCAGGGTAGCTGAGGAGCAGCGACAGCGACTCGGGCGTGGTCAGAAGTACGTGAGGCGGCCGCGCCCGCTGCCGCGCCTTGCGGTCGGACGGCGTATCCCCACTGCGTGTCTCCACGCGAATCGGCAGCTTCATCTCCTCGATGGGTGCGAGCAGGTTGCGCTGCACGTCCGTCGCCAGAGCCTTTAGCGGCGAGACGTAGAGCGTGTGCAGACCCTCAGGCAAAGCGCCCCCGGCCAGTCTCGACGGGCAGAACGCGGCAAGCGTGGGCAGGAAGCCGGACAGCGTCTTGCCGGCGCCCGTGTCGGCGACCAGCAGGGCGTGTCCGCCTCGGTCGGCCGCTTCCAGCATCTCGCGCTGGTGGCGCCGTATCCGCCACCCCCTCCGGTCGAACCAGTCGGCTATTTCAGGCGGCACCAGGCCGGGCGCGGTGTTCAGCGGAGGCATCGGGACGAGCATATCGGAACGGATAAGGAAAAGCACCGAAAGCCTTACGGTTTCCGGCCTCACACGCATCGCGCCGGGCGGCTACGTTCTTGAAACTCCCGACATGCGCAACTGCTCGTCGATTACCGCGACGAGGCGCCCTAGGCCCTCTTCGGTGGCACTTTCCGCGCGCGCAGTCAAAGCTGCCTGAGTGTTGGAGGCTCGCAGCAACCACCAGCCGTCCGGAGTGTCGACCCGCACGCCGTCAATGGCGTTCACCTGCGCGTTCGAAGCCGCGAGCCGGGCCCGCACCTCTTCCACGACCGGGAATTTCCGCTCCTCCGCTACGGGGAAGCGGAGCTCGGGCGTGTTCACCACGGCCGGCGCGGCATCGTGAATTTCGCTCGCCCGCGCCCCATCGCGCACGAGACCGGCGATCAGCCGGATCGCTGCATAGATGCCGTCGTCGAACCCGAACCAGTCGTCGGCAAAGAAGAAGTGGCCGCTTGTCTCGCCGCCAAGGACAGCCCCCGTGGCTTTCATCCGCGCCTTGATGTGGGAATGGCCCGAGGGCGCCATCTCCGCCTTCCCGCCGAGCCGGTGGACCGTATCGAACACCGATGACGATGCCTTCACATCAGCGACGACGCGCCCGCCCGGCTTGCGGCTCAGAACATCACGAGCGAAGGCTATGAGCAGGCGGTCGGCGTTGAGGATACGGCCACTGGCGTCGATCACGCCCAGCCGGTCCGCGTCGCCGTCGAAGGCGACGCCGAGGTCAAGGCCATTGCTCCTCACCCGCTGCCGCAGGTCCAGCAGGTTGGCTTCTATCGTCGGATCGGGGTGGTGGTTCGGAAACCGGCCATCCACCCCTGTATGGAGAAGATGATGCTCGCCAGGCAGCAGCGCCGCCAGACGCTCAATCACCGGTCCGGCTGCGCCGTTGCCCGTGTCCCAGGCCATGCGCAGAGACGACAGCCGCTCCGCGTCCACTCCTTCCAGTTCCTGCATCAGCCGCGAAACGTAGGCCGGCAGGATGTCGCGTTCTTCCACCTTCCCCGGCGCGGCCGGCATGTCCCAGTCCCCAGCAGCCGCCATGATGCCGAGGCGGGCGATGTCTCGGCCAAAGAAAGGAGCGCCGCCCACAACGAGCTTGAAGCCGTTGTGATCGCGGGGGTTGTGGCTGCCGGTGACTTGGATGCCGGCCTGCACCGTGCCGATCGTCGCCTCCGCGAAATAGAGCATGGGAGTGGCGGCGAGCCCGATGCGCACCACCTCGATGCCGGTGCGCACGAGACCGTCGACCAAGGCGGCTTCCAGGGCGGGGGAACTCAGCCGTCCGTCGCGCCCAACGACGACGCTGCATCCACCGCTGCGCCACAGATGCGTGCCGAAGGTACGCCCCAGAGCAAAGGCATCCGCCTCGACCAGCGTTTCGCCGAACACACCACGGATGTCGTAAGCGCGCAGCACTTCGGCGCTGAACTCATGCATCGCGCGCTCCCGCGCGTTTGCCAGGCTCCACTTTGTGCCTGCCGCCGATCACCCTCCCCTGCAGCCCCGGCGCAGGCAGCGGCTCAGCCATCCGATGGCAGCTGGGAGAGCAGCAGGTCCCGCGCCGCGTTGGCTTCGTGAACCTGCTCGGATGAACCGCCCCTGTCGGGATGGACCTGCGCTACCCGGCGGCGGTGCGCTTCCAGAATGCGGCGCCTGTCCACATCGCCGTCGATGCCGAGAAGGGCGCGCGCGCGGGCCGCTTCGAACGAGGGCGGCGCAGCCTTGCGCATCTGCCAGGGCCAGCGTCCCGCGACCATGCGCCAGACCACGCAACCCAGCGCCAGAAGCCACAGCAGCTTGATCATCGCCGCGCGTCAGCCTGCATCCGCCAGCGCCGGCTCAGACCCGGGCCGGCTGGGCATCGGCAGGTTCAGGCCGGCCACCAGCCCGCGCAGTTCCTGCCGCGCAACCAGGTGGCTCGTACCCAGATCCCCCAGGTGTCCCTTGTCGAGGAGGGTGAGGCCGGAGGGAAACAGCTCACGGAAAATGACGCGTTCGGAAAGGCCCGCCGCCACCCGGAAGCCGGCCCGCTTCGACAACTCCTTCAGCGCTCCGTCGATACGCCGCATGTTGCGTGCTTCAACGTGCTGCACGCGGTTGCGCACCACCACCCAATCCAGTTCCCGCCGTCCTTCGTTGATGGTCTTTAGGCCCCGCTTCTTGCGAGCCTCCCACATGACCTCCGCATAGAAGGACAGGCGCTTCACCTTGAAGGTTTCGCTTTCCACCTGGCCGAGAAGATCGAAATCAACGAAGCTGTCGTTCAGCGGAGTCACGAGCGTATCAGCCGTGGTCGCAACATGGCGGGCGAACGGATCGTCGCGGCCCGGCGTGTCGAATACAAGAAAATCGTACCCTTCCGCGATCTGCTCGGCCAGTTCGTCCAGCTCATTCACGTCATCGCCGTCGTATACGGCGAAGCGCGCACCCGGCAGCGCGATGTCGCGGCTGCGTTCCGTCTCGATGCGGTTTTCGAGATAGCGGAACAAGGTACGCTGGCGGTGGTCAAGGTCGATGCACGCCACATTGGCGCCCTGGTACGCCAGCGCGATGGCGACGTGGACGGCCGTGGTGGACTTGCCGGTGCCACCCTTTTCGTTGGCGAAGACGATGCGATGCGCTGTCACGTGACCGTATTCCTGCTCGCGGACCGGTAACCCGGCCGACTGTTCCCTGTCCACCGGACAGCCGAGCCGCACCGGTAGGTTCAAATCCATTGCCCCCGTAGGCGCGCCGGGGCTATGGGCCCGTGCGACTTTCGGTCGCGCGCATCATACCGGAGCAGCGAAGCCCAATGCAAATCCTCCATGCCCTTGATCCACTGCGCAATGCTGTCAACGCTCTTCGCGGCAGGGGGACGGTCGCTCTCGTCCCGACCATGGGCGCTTTGCATGAAGGGCACCTGACTCTCGTTCGACAAGCGCGTCAGCAGGCCGAAAGCGTGGTGGTATCGATCTTCGTGAACCCGCTGCAGTTCGGCGCGAACGAGGATCTCGACGCCTACCCCCGGCAGTTGGCGCGCGATTCAGCCCTGCTTGAAGCCGAAGGCGTCGACATCCTCTGGGCCCCCACGGTCGACGCCATGTACCCGGCGGGCTTCGCCACCAGCGTTTCGGTGGCGGGTGTCAGCGAAGGCCTCTGCGGCGCGGCCCGGCCCGGTCACTTCGACGGCGTGGCGACCGTGGTATGCAAGCTGTTCAACCAGGTCCTGCCGGACGTTGCCCTCTTCGGTGAGAAGGACTGGCAGCAGCTTGCCGTCATCCGACGCATGGCGCGCGACCTCGATCTCAGCCGCCCTTGCGCGAGCGCCATCCTCGGCGTGCCCACGGTGCGCGAAAGTGACGGGCTGGCGATGTCGTCACGGAACGCGTACCTTTCAGCCGAGGACCGCGCGCGCGCCGTAGCCTTGCCGCGCGCCATGAAGACGGCCGTCGCGGCGATCGAACAGGGTGCCGTCGTGGCCGAAGTGCTGGCGCAACTGAGGGAGGACATAGTGGCGGGCGGGTTCCTGTCCATCGACTATGCGGAACTGCGCGATGCCGATGATCTGACCGCGCTTTCCGCTCCTGGCGGTAATCCGATGCGCCTGATCGTGGCTGCGCGGATCGGCTCCACCCGACTGATCGACAACATGCCGGTTTCACCGCCGGCGCACTGACGAAGCTCCATCAAAAGGGCTCCTCCGCGCGGGTGAAACCGCGGGGTCTCCTATCCGGAATAGATCGGCCTGTGTCTTGAAGGGCGATTGGCGGGTGCCCGGCATCCTGCCAGATTGCGGGAATGATAGAGCAAGAACAACCTCTTAGTGCCGTCTTGGCGACAGCCTGCCTCCATAGCTGGCTCTAGACGCGATGCACGGCTCCCTGTCCCTCGCAATCCACAATTCCATCCTTAGGGAGGGTCTTCGGCGAATCTTCATCGACGCGGGTTTCGAAGTGCTTCACTCCACCGCCCGGATGGACGATCTGGAGCCTCGGCACCTGGGACAAGGCAGACAGCACACCCTGGTCATCGAACGCGACCTCCTGCCCGAAGAAGCCCGCGCCGCTGTCGCCCGGCTTCAGCGCGCCCACCCTTCCCTGCGCATTGTCGTCCTGACGCAGGCGTTCGACTTCGACGAGATGATCACGCTCTACTCGGCCGGTGCCTACGCCTACTTCCCGCAGGATGTGCCTTACCTCTCCCTTGTCGCGGTGCTGCAGATGGTCGCCAACGGCCAGAAGGTCGCCCCGCCGCAGGTGATCGACTTCCTTGTCAGCATGCCCGCTGCCGCGCGCCCCGAGAAGGCCGCATCGCAATTGGCCCGGCTGAACCTCAGGGATCGCGAACGGCTCGTCCTCCTTCATCTTGCCAACGGATTGTCGAACAAGGCGATTTCGCGGGAGATCAGAATCAGCGAGGCCGCGGTAAAGGCGGGGGTGAAAGCCATACTGCGCAAGCTCGGCGTTTCGAATCGAACGCAGGCTGCTGTCATCGCACGGGAGCTCGCCGCCGCCTCTGGGCTGGGCTCTTCTGAAGAAAGCGAATCACCCAGGGCCGATTCGCAGCCCCCCACACCCGAAACGCCAATGGCCTCGATGGAGAGGCGTCGCACCATGCTGGACCTCGGTCGGCCTTGATGTGAGGGGCGCGACGGGTCCCTCTGCTCGTTTTTGCCGCTGTTTCATCCAATTGGATGCGTCTGCCTAATTTTTGCAATCCCATTTTAGCACTATGGCAATGGCCTTCGGGCTGAAGAGCTAAGTATAACTCCGAAATATTGCGTGACTCTCCTGAGAGTCGATGCGACACATGGTTTATGGGGTTAACTTACTTCATTTGTGTCTAGGGGGTTTCTATGGAACGAATGTCTGGAAGTGAAAACGTCCAACTTACTTCGCGTGAATTGGACGTTTTGCAGTACGTAGCGATGGGCAGATCGGCTAAGGAAACTGCAATTGAACTCAACATCGCGCCCTGTACAGTAGAACGGCACGTGGAGAACGTGCGGCTGAAGACCCGGACACGCAATCGCGCACACATGATCGCCTACGTCATTCGCGAAGGCCTTCTGACGGAAAGAAGCAACTGATCCAGCGCCAGCGCTGACGAAGGACATACGTCGTCCCGCACGACGCAAAAGGGACAGAGCAAAGCCCACTCCCCTTCGGGTCGATTACCTAAACAAAGACGCCGTTCGCGGCGCTGCATCTGCCAGCGAGCAGAACGCCCGGCCATAGTGGCAGATATGGCTGCCGCTCTCACCCGCAGTCTGGTCACCCCGACCGGGGATCGCGAACCGACTCTGTCGAAAGCCGCAATCCGTGCGGAGATCTGTGCAAGGGCTGGAGCGGGTAGCGGGAATCGAACCCGCATAACTAGCTTGGAAGGCTAGGGCTTTACCACTAAGCTATACCCGCTCATTGAGCCTGGAGACGCAGCGGGTGGCAACCGTCATGCCGCGTCGTGACGTGCGCTTGCCACGGTCTGGGCGGTTTCGTCAACGCCTCTCTTGCACGAGCCGTGGGAAATATGCCGTGACAGGGATCGCTGCGGCGAATACTCCTGTGCAACTGATTGATTCATGGGATTTATCCTGAAGTCATGACCACCTTGCTGCAACTCTCCACCGACCTTGGTTGTTCTCCGGATGCCGGAGCGATGATAGCCTCGGGCTCCCAAGGCAGCGCACGAAGCGAGGTGACGATGAACACGGCACGGCAACAGGCTCCTGGCGAAGCAGCCGCAGCACGGCGGCGCACCCCCCTGGATATCCTGATGAACTCCGGCCTCGGCAAGCTGCTGCGGGGCATCGGCATAGCTCCGCGCCAGGACAGCGGCGAAAGCCTGCTCGACCTCGCCGACGCCCTGCTCTCCTTGCGAGGTCGCGCCTCGGGGCCGGCGCTGGCTTCGGCCTTCTTCGACCTGTACGAAGCCAGCGATGTGGCCGCGCGGCAGGAGTTCCTCGCCAAGATCCATGATCGTCATCCGGCCGACGGCAAGGCGATCGACAAGGCCATAGCCAAGTGGCAGGAAAAGCGGGACGACGCATCCGCGCTTGCTCTCAATCAGGCAAGTGAGTCTGTCAGCCGCAGGCTCATCAACCAACTCAACCTGGCGCCCCAAGGCACGCGCCGCCTGATCGACATGCGGGAGGACCTGCTGGCCGTTCCCAAAGGCGCTGCGACGGAAGGTCTCGCCGCCCTGGACCGAGAGTTGGAATGTGCCTTCATCGCCTGGTTCAACGCCGGGTTTCTCGAACTCCGGCGCATCGGCTGGGACAGTTCCGCTGAACTGCTGGAACGGATCATCCAATACGAGGCCGTTCACCAGATCCAGGGTTGGGAGGACCTGCGGCGCCGTGTGGAGCCGGCGGATCGGCGCTGCTACGGGTTCTTTCATCCGCAGATGCCCGAGGACCCGCTCATCTTCGTCGAAGTTGCGTTGACGGCAGAAGTGCCCGGTTCGATCCACGCCATCATCTCCGAGGAACGCGAAGGCATCCGTCCGAGCGAGGCGAACTGCGCCATCTTCTACTCGATCAGCAACTGTCAGGTCGGCCTCAAGGGTATTCCCTTCGGCAACCACCTCATCAAGCGGGTCGTAGGGCTCCTCAAGAAGGAATTGCCTCACCTCAGGACCTTCGCCACGCTCTCACCCGTCCCCGGGTTCGCGAAGTGGCTGGCCAAGGAACAAGGGAAGGATGCCGATGGCAGCGCCACGGCGCCGGGCGCGTCAGACCTTCGCCGGCTGGCGGCGCGTTACCTGTGCGAGGCGAAGGGCAAGGGTAACCAGCCTCTCGACCCGGTGGCGCGTTTCCACCTCGGGAACGGGGCGCGGCTGGAAGCTATTCACGCCAACGCTGACCTGTCCGCAAACGGCCAGAAGCAGTCCCATGGCGTCATGGTAAACTATCTCTACGAACTGTCTGACATCGAGGCCAACTTCTTCGCCCTGACGGAACTGGGTACCGTCGCCGCCTCCAAGGGCGTCCAGAGCCTGCTGGACGAGCCAGAGGGAGGAAACCGCAAGGCGAATGGAAAGAAGGCGAAGAGCAAGAGCAAGGACGCTCTGGCTGCATGAGCCCCGCTTCAGCGGGCATCAGTCCTCAAATTTCAGCAATGCGGCCGCAGGAACACCGATTTGCCGCAGTCGGTCCGCACCGCCGAGCGCCGGAAGATCGATGGCGAACAGCGAGAGCACCACGTTGCCGCCGGCACGACGCAGCAGTTCCACGGCCGCGAGGGCGGTGCCGCCGGTCGCTATGAGATCGTCAACCAGCACGAGCCTGCTGCCGTCCTCAACGGCGCCGGGGTCGACCTCAAGCGTGTCGGTGCCATATTCCAGTGCGTAGTCGATCGCGAGCACCGGCACGGGCAGCTTCCCGGGCTTACGAACGGGGATGAAAGGCAGCTCCAGCCGCGCGGCGAGTGCCGCACCGAAGATGAACCCCCGCGCTTCGATGCCGGCAATCGCCTGCCCGCCGGCTTCCTTGGTATAGGCCGCCAGGTGATCGATCGCAGCTGAAAAGCCGGCGCCATGGCCAATCAGCGTCGTGATGTCCCGGAACAGGATCCCCGGCTTCGGAAAATCGGGAATGGAGCGTACCAGTTGGCGCAGTTCATCCAGCGTCACGTGCTTTTCTCCGATAAGGAAACGCAAGGTGCCCCGCCATCGCAGGATGGCGGGGCACCAGAGATATCACAGGGCTGACTGAATGCGCTCAGTGCTTCTTGCTGGCCCAGACATTGCGGTAGGACATATAACCCAGCACCGTCGCGAAGAGCAGGAAAAGCACGACGACGAGGCCGGTCTGGTTGCGCTTCTCGAGCTTTGGTTCGGCCGTCCAGACGAGGAAGGCGGCTACGTCCTTGGCCATCTGGTTGACCGTTGGCTTGGGGTTGCCGGGGCCGTACTCGACCTGCCCGTCTCCCGTCAGCGGCGGGGCCATCGCCAGATTGAGGTTGGCGAAGTACGGGTTGTAATGAAGGCCGTTCGGGGTCTTGGAATCCGGGAACCTCTTCAGGAGCTCCGCCGGCTGCGCCTGATATCCCGTCAGCAGCGAGTAGACGTAGGCGCTGCCATTGTGGCGGGCCTTGGTCATGAGCGAGAGATCCGGCGGGATCGCGTTGTTGTTCGCGGCCCGTGCGGCAATGTCGTTCGCGAAGGGCTTGGGGAAGTAGTCCGTCGGCATGCCGGGGCGGGTGTTTGCCTCACCCGTGTTCGGATCCGTGCCCGGAACCTGGAAGCCGGCCGCGATGGCCTTCACCTGACCTTCGGAGTAGCCGAGCTGGCCGAGATCGCGGAACGCGACGTGGCTCAGCGAGTGGCAGGCCGAACAGACTTCCTTGTAGATCTGGAAGCCACGCTGGAGCTGCTGCTTGTCGAACTTGCCGAAGGGCCCGTCGCTGGCGAGGTGCAGCGCCTTGGGGTGCTCGTGGAACTCGTGCTCGGCCGTCGGGACCGCGGGCTCGGTGATCGCCGTGTAGGCGCCCTTTCCGAAGGACCACGCGAGGGCGACCGTGAAGAACAGCCCGACGAGGATCGAGAGAATGCGTGCCATGTCTTTCGTCTTTCGCTCTAGCTGTTGATCACGCGCCGTTCACGGCGGCATCGCCATGTACGGCTTCCGTCGCGCCGTGGGCGGGGCGGAGCTGCGATCCCTCATCTGCGCCCAGCACGGATTCCGTGATGGAATACGGCAGCGGCAGCGGCTTCTCGATTGCCGAGACAATCGGGATGATGATGAGGAAGTGGGCGAAGTAGTACAGCGAGGCCAGCTGGCTGAGCATCACGTAGGGCTCTTCGGCAGGAGCGCCGCCGCAGTAGAACAGCACTGCCATCGCCGGGATGAGGCCGAACAGGAAGAACTTCTTGTAGAGCGGACGGTAATTGCCCGATCGTACCGGCGACTTGTCGAGCCAGGGGAGGAAGAACCACACCAGGATGGCGCCGAACATGGCGAGGACGCCCATCAGCTTGGCCGGAATGAAGAAGAAGTCCTGCGTGAAGGCGCGAAGGATCGCGTAGAACGGCCAGAAGTACCATTCGGGCACGATGTGCGCCGGCGTGCTCATGGGGTTGGCCGGAATGTAGTTGTCCGGGTGACCCAGGGTGTTCGGAAGGTAGAACACCATGATCGAGAACAGGATCGCGAACACGCCGATGAACCAGCCGTCCTTCGCCACGAAGTACGGGTAGAACGGCACCGTGTCGCTGCTGCTTTTCACCTCAACGCCGGTCGGGTTGGAAGACCCCGGGATGTGAAGCGCCCAGATGTGCAGGATCACGACGCCCAGGATCACGAAAGGCAGCAGGTAGTGCAGCGAGAAGAAGCGGTTGAGTGCCGCGTTGTCCGGTGCGAAGCCACCCAGCAGCCACTGCTGCAGCGGCTCGCCCACGAAGGGGATGGCGCCGAACAGGCCGGTGATCACCTTCGCGCCCCAGAAGCTCATCTGGCCCCAGGGAAGAACGTAGCCCATGAAAGCGGTGGCCATCATCAGCAGGAAGATGACGACGCCCAGCAGCCACACCATTTCACGCGGCGCCTTGTACGAACCGTAGAAGAAGCCGCGGAAGATGTGGATGTAGATGACGACGAAGAAGGCCGAGGCGCCGTTTGCGTGCGCATAGCGCATCAGCCAGCCCCAGTTCACATCACGTACGGTCTGTTCGATCGTGTCGAACGCCACGGCTGTGTTGGCTGCATAGTGCATGGCCATGACAATGCCGGTGACGATCTGGATGATGAGGCAGAGCCCCGCAAGGAACCCGAAGTTCCACATGTAGTTGAGGTTGCGCGGCACCTCGTAGCCGCCGCCCACCGCGTTGTACACGAGGCGGGGGATAGGCAGCTTTTCGTCCACCCACTTCATGAAGGGATGGCTGGGGGTATATTCCTGTGCCCAGGGAAAGCTCATGTCAGTGATCCTCTCTCTAGGGCTCAGCCGATCTTGACGACAGTGTCGGAAGTGAACGCGTACTCCGGAACCTCGAGGTTCGTGGGCGCGGGTCCCTTGCGGATGCGGGCGGCGGTATCATAGGACGAGCCGTGGCAGGGGCAGAAATAGCCGCCGAACTCGCCCTTGACCTCACCCTCGCCGGCGCCGAGCGGCACGCAGCCGAGGTGAGTGCAGACGCCCATGGTGATGAGCCAGTTCTCCTTGCCCTCCTTGGTCCGCTCCGCCAGCGTCTGGGGATCACGAAGGGACGAGGCGTCGACCGCGTTGGCTTCCTCGATCTCCTTGGGCGTCAGGTTGCGCACAAAGACGGGCTGCTTGCGGAAGATCGCCTTGATGGCCTGGCCGGGCTGGATCGCGGAAATGTCGACTTCGGTGGAGGAAGCCGCCAGAACGTCCGCCGATGCCGACATCTGGCTTACGAGCGGGATGACGATCCCGACGCCAGCGACACCCGCGGCGCTAACTGCGGCGATGTTGATGAAATCGCGCCGCCTTACGCCCTCTGTTTCTGCCATGTTTGCCCTTGCCTTGCTTTCGACAACCCACACTGCCGGGGGACCGACAGGAGGCCATCAGACCAACGGTATCCTGGTATCCCCCTTGACGGTTCGAAGCCCGGGCAAAGCCCGCTCCTCTCCCGACTTTGCGGGCCTGATATACGTGAAACCCGGCCGTGCCAACCGTGTTTTTGGTGAAGGCAAGCCACTGTAATGGCACTGATCAACTTGGACTCTACTGTCGCAGTACGACGCCGACTTGCCCGCGACTTCCCGTTCTGGCGTTCCTAAAGGTCAGGAAGACCGATCAGCGAGATCTGCCTGCCATAGGCTTCCTCCCCCCGATGCGTGGCGCGGCGGAACGAATAGAACCGGTCCGGCTGGCTGTACGTGTCAAGCCCCAGCCCTTCACAGTGGCCGAGACCGGCCGCATGCAGCCGCGCCAGAACATAACCCTGCAAATCGAACAGGTAATGCTCCGTTCGTCCCGCCTTGAAAAAGGCTGCATTCCCCAGGTCAGCTTCAAGAAACCGCTGGCAAAAAGCCTCATCCACTTCGTAGGACGACTGGGCTATACAAGGCCCTACCGCCGCGACGATACCTTTACGGGCGGCGCCCAGTGCTTCCATTGCGGCGATCGTCGCGTCGGTCACGCCCTCTACCGCACCCCGCCAGCCTGCGTGGGCGGCGCCGATGACGCCGGCCTCGCGGTCGGCGAGGAGGACAGGAGCGCAGTCGGCCGTGAGGATGCCGAGCACGGCACCGGGCTGGTTCGTGACGATGGCATCGGCCCTCGGCCTCTCGTCCTCCGGCCAGGGCGCGCCCGCCAGGGTCACGCAGTCTGCCGAATGGACCTGGTAGACAGTCGAGAGGCGCCCACCGGGGAGAACGGCCTCGACCGCGATCGCACGGTTGCGCTCGACCACGGCAGGATCCTCCCCCGAGCCGCGGCCGACGTTCAGCCCGGCCACCATGCCTTTGCTCACCCCTCCGCGGCGACCGAGGAAGCCGTGCGGCAGCCCTTCGAGAAGGTGCGCGCGGTTGACTTCGACTGCCTCAGCCAAGGGACTTGGATACCTGTTCACGCACATCGCGCGAAAGGCCCGGAAGAGCCGCGATGCGTTCCAGTTCCTCGCGCATGATCCCGGCCCGCCCGGGCTCGACGCGGCGCCACCGGCCAAGCGCCGGCACGAAGCGTGCCGCCGTCTGCGCATTGATCGGGTCCAGACGGCGGATGAGATCGCCGATCATCCGATACCCGGCGCCGCTCTCGTGATGGAAGGCGTTGGGGTTGGTCGTGGCGGTCATGTAGAGCGCCCGCACGCGATTGGGATTGGTGATCGTGAAATCGGGCCGTTGGGCAAGGACAGCGATATGATCGAGGACGTTGGGCACGAGAGCACCGGCCTGGAGCGAGAACCACTTGTCTACAACCAGCGCGTTCTGCCCGTAGCGCGCGCGGAAGTCCGCCAAGGCCTGCTCGCGCTCCGGCCCTTCGAGATCGACGAGCACCTTCAGGGCGCCCTGGCGGTCCGTCATGTTGTCGGCCGCGTTGTACTGGGCAAAGGCGCGCCGCCCGCCTTCGGCCGGATCTCCCGCGGCGATGAGCACGAGCGCCTGCGTCTTGATCTTGCGCTTGCCCCGCGCGGCGGCATCGCGTGAGTAGGGCACCGCCAGGGCGCGATCGTGCAGGGCCTTGAGGGGTTCCGCGAGGTGAGCGCCCAGCCACCGCTTGAGCGCCTGCCGCTCCTTGTGGACGGCGCCCGGATCGGAGACCGGGAACTGCTCGGCCAGATAGGCCTCGGACGGCAGGATCATCAGCTCGCCCCGCATGAGGTCATCGAGGGCGGGGTCCTCGATAACCGAACCGAGCGCCTGGCTGATGGCCGCACGTCCCGCTTCGCGCGCACGTTCGTCAAGAGTGCCGCTGATGGCCGCAACGAGGTGCTGCACCACAAGCTGCTGAAGCGCCTCGTAACGGGCGAATGGGTCGTCGTCATGTGCGGCCAGGAACACGAGGTCATCCGTCGCGCGCGGGTACTGAATGGCGACCGGAGCGGAAAAGCCGCGGTTTATCGACAGCACGGGCGGGGCCGGGAAGCCGTCGAACGTGAAGGTGTCACGCTCCTTGTCCAACACGATGAGCTTTTCGCCCCCATGCCTGCCGGTGTGGCGATCGAACAGGGCAAGGCGCAGCGGGATCGGCATCGGCTGCTTGTCGGGCTGGCCCGGGGTTGGCGGCACGGTCTGCGAGAGCGCCAGCACCGCCTGCTCCCCTTGCTGTGTCAGCTCCACCGCGACCTGCGGCGTGCCAGCCTGCGAATACCACAGCCGGAACTGCGTGAGATCGAGCCCGGTGCCGTCCTCCATCGCCTTGATGAAGTCCTCGCAGGTGGCCGCCTCGCCGTCATGCCGTTCGAAGTAGAGATCGGTACCCTTCCGGAAACGCTCCTCACCGGCCATGGTCCGCATCATGCGGATCACCTCGGCGCCCTTGTTGTAGATCGTCGTGGTGTAGAAGTTGCTGATCTCCTGGTAGGTGTCCGGTCTGATGGGGTGTGCCAGAGGCCCGGAATCCTCGGAGAACTGGGCGCCGCGAAGGACACGCACATCCTCGATGCGCTTGACGGCGGCGCTGCCCATGTCCGCGCTGAACATCTGGTCGCGCAGAACCGTGAAGCCTTCCTTGAGACTGAGCTGGAACCAGTCCCGGCATGTCACGCGGTTGCCCGACCAGTTGTGGAAGTACTCGTGCCCGATCACGCCCTCCACCGCATCGTAATCGGCGTCGGTGGCGGTTTCGGGGTCTGCAAGGACGTAGCGGGTATTGAAGACGTTGAGGCCCTTGTTCTCCATCGCGCCCATGTTGAAGTCGGAGACGGCGACGATGTTGAACAGGTCGAGGTCGTACTCGCGGCCGAAGACCTTCTCGTCCCACTTCATCGAGTTGATGAGCGATTGCATTGCATGTTCGGTACGGGCTTCGTCACCGGGCCGGACCCAGATGTTGAGATCCACCTTGCGCCCACTCATGGTCTCGAACGTCGCGTGGTTAGCCACCAGGTCTCCGGCCACCAGTGCGAAGAGGTAGCCGGGCTTGGGCCAGGGATCGTGCCATTCGGCCCAGTGCATGCCGTTCTCGCCAGGTCCGCTCGCCATGCAGTTGCCGTTGGCGAGGAGGATCGGGAACTCCGCTTTGTTCCCGCTCATGCGCACCGTGTAGGTGGAGAGCACGTCGGGCCGGTCCGGGAAGAAGGTGATGCGGCGGAAACCTTCCGCCTCGCACTGGGTGCAGAGCATGCCGTTCGACGCGTAAAGGCCCATCAGCTGGCTATTGGCGGCGGGGTTGAGAGCGGTTTCGATCTCCACCACATGCCGTTCCCCGCTCAGTTCCACCAGCAGGTCAGGCCCGTCCAGCCGCCAGTCGTTGACGTCGTGCCCGTCCACCCGGACGGCGAGGGGCGCGATCTGGTCGCCGTTGAGGCGCAACGTCGTCCCGCCCTTCCCGGCGGTGTTGCGCATGACCGAAAGACGCGCGGTGACATGCGTCGCATCAAGGCCCAGCTTGAAGTCGAGAGCGACTTCGGGGATCAGCCAGGCTGGCGGCACGTAATCCTCACGGCGGATCACAGGTGGTGGGGCGATCCCTGCGAGAGCGGCGTCATCGGTGGGTTCGGCGGGTCTGCTGGCGATGTCCATCCCCGTTACTTAGAGGCTCGACGGACGATTGCCAGCGGGAGCCGCTCAGGTTTTCCCTGTTCCGGCTCGACGTCCGTCAGCCGAAGAGCTACCGCTGAGGCATGCCTCGCCTGTTCATCTTCGGTCTCGGCTATGCCGCCGGCTTCGTCGCACGGCTGTTCGAAGCCCAGGGCTGGGAAGTTATCTCCACCGGCAAGGACGGCACCCTGTCGTTCGATGATGAAAGCAGCGTACGCCTCGCGCTCGCCGATACGGACCACGTCCTGTCCTCCGTTCCACCGGGCCGGGAGGGGCGCGGTGAGCCGCTTGATCCCGTGCTCGAGGCTTATGGGGCGCAGCTGGACGGCAAGCCGCTTTCCTATCTCTCGTCGACCGGCGTCTATGGCGACACGGGCGGCGCGTGGGTCGACGAGAGCGCGCCTGTCGGCACCGGCCGCCGCGCGGCGCGTGCTGAAGCGGACGCCATGTGGCTCGCGCGCGAAGCAAGGGTGTACCGGCTTCCCGGCATCTACGGCCCCGGTCGATCGGTACTGGACCGGGTGAAGGAGGGCCGCGCGCACAGGATCGCGCTTCCCGGGCAAGTCTTCAGCCGCGTCCATGTCGATGACATCGCAGCCGGTGTCTGGCGTGGCATCGGCGCACCGGGCGACGCGTACAATCTTGCCGACGATCTCCCCTGCTCACAGAACCGTGTGGTGGAGGAAGCATGCCGGCTGCTGCGAATCGCTCCGCCACCGCTGCAATCCGTCGACGCCGCCGGCCTCTCACCGATGGCCCGCGCGTTCTACTCCGAGAACCGACGCGTGGCCAACGGCAGGGCGCGGCGGGTGCTGGGATGGCGCCCCGTGTTCCCCACTTACGTCGAGGGCTTGCGGGCGCTCAACGCCACGACCAGCCCGGCCATCGCCAGCAGCGCGCCGCCGATGGCGAGTGGGGACCAGCGGTAACCCTCGACGAGAGTGGAGATGACCATCGCCACCACGACGACCACCACCCCGTTGTAGGCCGCCCGTCCGGCGCCGAGCTGGCGGATGAGGTTGTAGTAGAGCGGGAAGGTTACGACCGAACCGAAGATCGCGAGATAGGCGGTGCCCAGCCAGTACGCTGCGCTTGTCGGCAACACGGGCGGACCGGAGGTGACGAGGCCAAGGGCGGCGTTGCACAGCGTGCCGTAGAGCATCGACCAGGCGAGAAGGCTCACCATGGGCACACGGCGCCCCACCTCGTTGGCCTGTATGACGTTCGAAATCGACGCGCACAGCATCGCGATCAGGGCAAAGGCCACGCCCAGTACGACCTTGCCGCCCGCCGGTGCGACACGCGATTCGTGCAGCAGCAGAAGGCCGATGCCGAGGATCGCAATGGTGCTGCCCAGTGCGAAGCGCGGCTGGATGGGCTGCTTGAGCAGCAGCCGCGCCAGCACGGCATTGGGCACCAGCAGGAGCGCGATCATCAGCGCGACGATGCCCGATGTCAGGTGCAGCTCTGCCCGGTAGACGAAGTTGTAATTGCCGCAGAACTGCGTCAGGCCGACAAGGAAGGCCAGCCCGTGCCCGCTGCGGCCAAGGCTGAGCGGCTTGCGCATGGCCATGGCCACGACGAACATCGCGGGCGTGGCCAGCGCAAAGCGCCAGGTCACGGACCAGCTTGCCGGAACATCCCCGATCTGCCCGGTGATTACCCACCAGGTCGAGCCCCAGATCAGGGCGACCAGCAGGAACGGCAGGGCCACGGCCGGGCGCAGCATCGACGGCGAATCCGTGTGCGTGCTCATAGTCCGGCAAGTGCCCGCGACAGGGCGCTGACATGCTCGTCCCGCGCGTCCCACGCGGTGACGAGCCGTGCCGCATCGGCTCCCCAGTCGTAGAAGGCGAAGCCTTGCGCCCGCAGCGCCTCGCGCTCGGCGGCCGTGCAGGCGAAGAAGACCTCGTTTGCCTCTACGGGATGCAGCAGGCGCTCGGGCGCGGCGGCGGCCAGCACAGCGGCGGCTGCATTGGCGACGCGCGCGTTTTCCAGCCACAGGTCGCCTTCGATCATGGCGAGGATCTGCGCGGCGAGAAAACGGCCTTTCGACTGCAGGTGCCCGGCCCGTTTGCGGCGATAGCGGACGGCCTTCGCCGCCTCGCCATCGAAGAACACGATCGCTTCAGCGCCGAGGCCGCCGTTCTTGACGAAGCCGAAGCTCAGCGCATCGATATCACCGGCCGCTTCCGAGGCAGAGCAGCCGAGATGAGCCACGGCGTTGGCGAACCGTGCACCGTCCATGTGAAAACCGAGACCTCGGCCCCGGGCGAAGGCGGCGATGGCGGCGACTTCCTCCGGTCGATAGACGCAGCCATATTCGCTCGCCTGGGTAATCGAGATGGCGTGCGGCTGGACCTGGTGAACATCGTCGCGAATCGGATCGACCACGGCAGCGAGCGTCCGCGGCGTGACCTTGGCGTCGTCACCGTCGGCCAGCAGCAGCTTCGCACCATGGAGATAGAACCCCGGAGCCCCCGCCTCATCCATCTCGATGTGCGCTTCCCGGTGGCAGACCACCGCACCGTGCGGCGCCACCAGCGCCGAAAGCGCAAGGCAATTGGCTGCGGTGCCCGTGGCGACCCAGAGCACGGCGCATTCGCGCCCGAACAGGGCGGAGAAGGTCTCGTCCAGATGCCGGCTCAGACGGTCGCCATCGTAAGGCGCGTCGGCGGCATCAGCGGCCATCATGGCTTTCCACACGGCCGGATGAACGGCGGCGGCATTGTCGGAGGTGAACTGCATGTCCATATGCCCTGAAAGCCCGCGCGAACCGCGTCAAGCATCAACGAGGAGAACCGCATCATGGTCGGCGTAACCATCACCAGGCATGAGACCGGCGCAACCGGCGAGTACCACGCGCACATCGCCGACAGCGATCATATCGGGCGGCTCACCTGGTCCGAACGCAACGGAGTGCGCTATGCCGAGCATACCCTCGTACCGCCGCCGATCGGGGGCCGGGGCGTGGCGATGCGGCTGGTCGAGGCGATGGTGGCCGATGCGCGGGAGAACGACTTCCGGATCGCTCCCGTGTGCAGCTACGTGGAGGTGGCGTTCCGGCGTCATCCCGAATGGTCCGACGTCCGCGCCTGAAAGGGCGCTGACGGGCGCCCGAACGCCTCGTCAGTTCCATCCGCTCTGCAGGAAGCGGCTCGCCAGTCCTGCAAGGAATGCGGAGCCGCGCGGCAGGACGCGCTCGTCGATCATCATCTTCGTCGAGTGGATGCCGCAGCACTGGCGCCAGTCCGCGCCTTCCTGGCTCGCCCCGAGGAAGAACATGGCGCCCGGCACTTTCTCAAGCACATAGGCGAAATCCTCCGCCCCCATGATGGGATCGGCGAGACGCAGGAACGCCTCGCCTTCCAGGACCTCGCCGGCAACCTGCTCACCGAAGTCCACCGCCCGGGGATCGCACAGGGTGACGGGAAAGCCCTGCATGATCTCCGTTTCGGCCGTCAGCCCGTGAGCACCTGCGATACCGGCGGCCAGAAGCTGCAGTTCGTCCCGGAGACGTGAGCGGTTGAGCGGCGACAGGGTGCGCATGGTGCCAGTGAGATGCGCGCTGTCGGGTATCACGTTGTGCGCGGTGCCCGCCTCGATCTTCGCGATGGTGACGACAACGGGATCGAATACGCTGAAGCGTCTGGCCACCATCGTCTGGATGGCGCCCACGATCTCGCACGCGACCGGCACGGGATCGCGCGTGTCATGCGGCATCGATGCATGCCCTCCGCGGCCGGTAACCGTGATCCGGATCTGGTCCGCAGCGGCCATCAATGGCCCCGCCCGGCCGGTGACCACGCCATGCGGCGCGTTCGGCATGATGTGCAGCGCGAAAGCGGCGTCAGGCAGCGGCCGCGCGGCACTCTCGCCGCCCAGCAGACCATCTTCCAGCATGAACCGGGCGCCGTGGTAACCTTCCTCGCCCGGTTGGAACATGAAGCGGACCTCGCCGGCGATGTCCGGCGCCCGCGCCGCCAGAAGCTCCGCGGCGCCCACCAGCATGGCAACGTGCGTGTCGTGCCCGCAGGCGTGCATCAGGCCCGGCACCTTGGATGCGAAATCGAGCCCCGTCTCCTCCGGCATCGGCAGCGCATCCATGTCGCCGCGCAGGAGGACGCAGCGACCGCTTCCCCGACCGCCCTTCAGCGTGGCGACAAGGCCTGTCGTGGAGGGGCCCTCCGCCCATTCGAGGGGAAGATGGTCAAGTGCGGCCCGGATCTTGTCCCGCGTTCGGGGGGTATGCAGCCCGATCTCGGGCTCGGCATGAATCGCCCGCCGGAGCGCGACGATACGGTCGGACAGGGCGGCGGCATCAGCTGCAAGGGAGACGGTCATTCCGTCATGATAGCCATGGCCGTCCCCCTGTCGAGCCGGGTCACTCGGCCGGAGGCAAATCCCCCTCGTCGGCGAGGCCGACCGAAATCCTGCCTGCCTCCACCTGCTTGAGCGTGCGCCAGGCCATGATGCCCATCGCAAGGTAGGACACGGCCCCGGCCACGGCCACGGCCCAGGCCGCGCCGCTCGGCCCGATGGGGATGAACTGCCACAGGCCCACGCCCAGCGCCGCGAGCGCGATGAGCCGCGCGACGAGCGAATGGCGTGCCCGCCCGGTTGAATGCAGCACCGGCTCGAAGGCGACGCTTGCGAGATCGAAGCTTGCGGCGATGGCCAGCGGGATCAGGATCGAGCTACCGCTTTCGAAGTCATCGCCGCCGATCATGGCGAGCAGCGTCTCGCCTGCAAGCATGGCGATCACCACCACCACGACCCCCGCAGCCCCTGCGATCATGCTGGTCTGCATGGCCAGCTTGCGGAACTCTTCGGCCTTGGAAGCAACGCGCACGCGGGCGACTTCAGCATAAACGGAGCGGGTGAGCAGAGTGGAAAGCTTGCTGAGCGCCTGCGAGATCTGGGAGGCGAGGCGGTAAAGGCCCGCAGCCCGCGTCCCCACCCAGCCGCCGACAACCAGCAACGGCCCGTTCTTCATCGCGGCATCGATGGTCGACCCGCCGTAGGTGATGAGGAAGAAGCGCGTCACGCCCGGGTTCTCGTGGATCGCCTGGCGCCATTTCGCGAGGTTGGAGAACCGCAGCGCATCGGGGGCCAGCCGCCGGGCCATGATCCAGTAGAGGATGGCCTCGAGAATATCGATCAGCGCCCAGGCTGCGAGGAACCGCCCGACGCTCGGTCCAGTCAGCCAGATCACCAGCGCGGCAAGAAGCCGGCCACTCGGCACGATCGCCTCTACGTAGACGGCCATGTCGAAGCGGTTGAGCGCCCGCACCAGCCCGGTAGGCGCCGAAACCAGCGCCCATAGCGAACCGACGCAGTACCAGAAGGCGATGTCCACGAAGTCGGGGTTGAGATCGAGGACATGGGCGAAGCCATAGATCAGCACTGCCGCAAGGACGCTGCCCAGCACGGCGCCCAGCGCGTCCAGCATGCCGCACAGCATGCCCAGCCGGCCGAACTTGCCCCATTCCCCATTGTGAACGTGCTCCGACCCGTAGCGCACCACGACGCGCCAGGTCTGAAAGCTCGCAAGCGCGGTCAGCGCCTGCGCGGTGCCGAAGATGAGCGAAAAGTGGCCGAAATCCTTCAGGCCCAGCGTTCGCGTCAGGATGGCAAGATATGCGAGACCACAGATTGCACCGAAGCCCTTGCCGCCGAGCAGCCAGGCCGTGTTCTGGAGAATCCGCCTCAACGGAGATGCGTTCTCCTGGCGGTTACGTTTGGCGGACATTGGCTCGCATTTGAACGAGGGTGCTCTCAGTTGCAAGTGTGTCCCTTGCCGTTTGTGCCTGTGCTCTTGTGCCTAACGCGCGCACGCTCACCCGCAGCGCGCTTTCCCTTTCGGCGCGCAGAGGGTAAGCGCGCGCTTCCCTATCTCTCCACAACGAAGCCGGATCATGATCGAACACGCCATACTTCTCAGCGCCGGGCAGGGCTCGCGCCTTCTGCCCCTGACGGCCGAGCGTCCCAAGTGCATGATCGACTTTTCCGGCCGATCGCTGATCGAATGGCAGATCGAGATGCTGGCCCGCGGCGGCGTGAAGCGGATCGACGTCGTCACCGGCTTCATGACCGACATGCTCGAAGAGCACCTCAACGCCATTCACGATCCGCGCGTGGAGATCACCGTCAGGTTCAACCCGTTCTTCAAGGTCGCGGACAATCTCGGTTCATGCTGGATCGCGCGTGAAGCCATGCGCGGGGATTTCCTGATCCTCAACGGCGACACGCTGGTGTCCGAAGACATCGTGCAGGTCGTCCAGCAGGGCGCCACCGGTCCTGACGGCAAGCCCTGGCCGATCACCGTGACGGTGGACGTGAAGGCGGAGGGCTACGACAGCGACGACATGAAGGTGGAACGCACGTCCGCCGGCCGCCTCATTCATATCGGCAAGACGCTGACCGCCGCGCAGTCGAATGCCGAATCAATCGGCTTTCTCGCCTTCCGGGGCGAAGGGGCAGACCTGTTCCGGGAGACCGTCCGCCAGGCGATGCGCACGCCCGAGGGCGTACAGCACTGGTACCTGAAGGTGATCGATTCCATTGCGCCCTCCGAAAAGGTGGGCACGGTTTCGATCGAGGGGCTGGACTGGGCCGAAGTCGACTTTCTCAACGACATCGAAATCGCCACCAGACTGACCGACACGTGGTGATCGGACGCCCCGGCAAAGCCGGGGCGCTTCTCAAGCGAAGTGGCCTTTCAGCCAGGCGACCAGCGCTTCGAGATCCGCATCGTCGGGCGTAACCGCCTGCCCCAGGTCCGGGACTTTCGGCCAGCCATGGTCGGTGAAGGTACGCCCGTTCCACTCCCGTGTGCCCTCGTAACGGGGAATGACGTGGAAATGGACGTGCGGGTCCACCATCATCAGCATCAGGTAATTGAGCCTGGCGTAACCCACCGCAAGGCCGAGAGCGCGCTCGATGGCGGTCGTGGCAGCCTTCAACTCGGCGTGCGCTTCAGCCGGCAGATCACCGAACGCCGTTGCCTCGCTGCGCGCCGCGAGCACGAGGGAGCCCAGCGTCGGCTGCGCCGGGCGGGCCAGAACCACCCAATGCGGGAATTCGGCAACCGCCGTTTGCGGCCAGCCGAACTTTTCCCAGGTTGCGTTCATCGCCTCAGCCCTCCGCCAGCCAGGAGCGGATCATACCGCCCCGGGCGCGCACGATCCAGGCCTGGACCAGCCGTACTGCATGGATGAGGCAGGAGATGACGGTCCACCACGCGACGGCGATCAGCCCCAGGTCCGGGCGCGAGAACACCATCGCGATGAACAGGATCACCATGTTCGGGTTACGCCGTGCCGTGATGAGGCGGAAGCGGCTGTCGAATCGGCGCCAGACGTGGATGTGCATCGCACCGTTCTGACGCATGAAAATGCCCTCGATCAGGCGCTGCACGACATAACCGCCCTGGATTGCGCCCTGCACCCACCAGAACGTCGCGGTGTCGTAGGCCAGCCCCCAGGCGCCGAGGCCGGTGGCCCAGAACCACCACCAGAACGGAGGGTGGACAAGATCCATGCCGTGATCGAACACGTTGCCCCAGGCCGAAGACGTGATGGTACAGCGCGCCAGCTTGCCGTCCACCGTGTCCAGAACCATGAACACCAGCCCCGTCGCCATGCCGGCCCAGTAGTGGCCGTAAGCGAACAGCACGGTCGCCACCACGCAGAACACGGCCCCTACGGTCGTCACCATGTTGGGCGTCACGCCAAGCCTTGCGCAGATGCGCGTCAGCACCAGCGCCCATTCCGGCCAGAGGTATTTGGTCAGGAGGTCAGTGACGCCTTTATAGGCGCCGAAGTAGCTGGCTCGCTCGATCGGCCGCAGCGTATCGGGCGTCAGCGCCATGAGAAAGGGCGTCTCGCGCTTCCTGAGCTGCTTGTTCTCGATCGTCGGCCCGTCCTCGAAGGCGATGAGCTCCATGCCCGCGCGGTCCTCCAGCGGAACATCGCGGGCCATGGCCTCGGCGATGCGTGCGGTCTGACCGCCATCCGCCGTATGGGCGAGAGCAGGCACGCCGCCCAGGGTCAACACCGTCCCGGGCCGCTCCACGATGTTAGCGAACCAGGCCGGATCCCAGGCGAACCTGGCGTTCGACAGCACCGCCGCGCCCGAAGGGACATCTTCTGTCGGCCTCATGCCGGCCGCGCGGGCTATCCGGCCGACCCGCTGCGCGGGCGAAAGGCCCCAGAGTTTCACAGGATTAGCGCCGATCGTGACGACCGGCAGCACGTTCATATCTTGCTTCATGAATGGGGATTAGAAGCAAGCAGGCGCGCTGACAATCGCCCTGCGCCGGTGCGGGTCTGCACTCGGGCAAGACCCGTCCCGGACCGCAACATAAGTGTAACTTAAATGTGTCACGCCCTATTTGAGGGTGATTTTCCGGACGAGCGACACTAAATGAGTGACCGTGCACGGACACATTCACTCCTTCGAAACGCTGCCGATCTTCGGTGAGCTTGGTAGCCGGGATAATTCCCGCCCTTCCCGCCCTTCCCGTCGCGCCGTTCCGCTGGTGGGTATCGTCCGCAATCCGCGCAGTCATCGCAACAAGGGCGTCTCCCCGGAGATGGCGGACTGTTCCAACATCCTTACCCAGACGCCCCGCACGCGGCAGGAACTGCACTATACCCTGGCCGAGTTCGCGCGGCGTGGCATAGACTATCTCGTGGTGGACGGCGGCGACGGCACCGTGCGCGACGTGCTGTCCGCCGGCGCCGACATCTTCCGCGATGACTGGCCCACCTTCATCGTCCTCCCCAAGGGAAAGACGAACGCGCTGGCCGTTGATCTCGGCCTGCCGAATCACTGGTCCCTGAGCGAAGCCCTTCACGCGGCCAATGGAGGCAAGACCATCTGGCGCCGCCCTTTGCGTATCTCCCCCGCCGATGGATCAACCCAGTGCGTGCAGGGATTCATCCTTGGCACCGGCGCGTTCACCATCGCGACCGAAGCCGGCCAGGAAGCGCACAGGCGCGGCGCATTCAACAGCTTCGCGGTCGGCCTCACCATCCTGTGGGGTGTGATCCAGACGCTGTTCGGCGGCGCCCGCAACGCCTGGCGTGCCTGCGTCCCCACGCGCATCAGCGATCCACACAGCGGCGCCCGCCTGCCCTACCACGGGGACGGCAGTGCGGACGAACGCTACCTCACGATCGCGACCACTTTCGAACGGTTTCCCTTGGGCGCAAGGCCGTTCGGACGTTCGCCCGCGCCGGGCCTGAAGCTTGCCGTCATTGATTCGCCGATCCGCTGGCTGGTGGCGCTGCTGCCTGCCATGATGTTCGGCTTCAATCTGCCCGTCCTGAGCCGCAAGGGCGCGCAGCGCTTCAGCGCAAGAATGGTGGAGATGGACATCGGCGGCCCCTTCATCCTCGATGGCGAGGCGTTCCCGGCCGGTCGCTACATCGTCGAGGAAGGCCCGCAGCTTAGCTTCGTGGTTCCCTGACACGCTCGCCAGAAGGCTTGTAAATGGCCCGGGCCTGTTCGACTTACGCGCGCATGACTGACACGCCTCTTCTCGAAGATCGGATAGCGGCCGCCCTCACCCGTGAGGTCATGCCTGAAGTTCACGCCTTCGCCGAGCGGCTCGGCAACCATGCCGGGGCTCTCGGCGTGGTGTTCTACGGCTCGAACCTGCGTACGGGCTCCCTCGAGGGCGTGCTCGACTTCTATGTGCTGCTTCCCGGTGCGCAGGTAGAGCGGGTGTGGCCGCGGGTCAGCTACCACGAATGGTCCTGCAACGGCGTCCCCCTTCGCGCCAAGGTGGCGACGATGGCGCTGGAGACCTTCCGCTCGGCTGCTGCCGGCGAACGTCTCGACACGACCATCTGGGCCCGGTTCGTGCAGCCAAGCGCCCTTGCCTGGCAGCGCGACGCAGCCGCGGCAGAAGGGATCGCCGCAGCGGTTGCGGGCGCGGCACGCACGGCGGCGCGGCTGGCGGTTGCGCTGGGCCCCGCCTCCGGAACCGCAGAGGATTACTGGCGCGCCTTGTTCCGGGCCACTTACGCCGCCGAGTTCCGTGTCGAGAAAGCCGGCCGGGAGGATTCGATCCTGGCCGTGAACCGCGCGCACTTCGACGGGCTGCTGCCGCTGGCCCTGGAGAGCGCGGGGATACCCTTCACAACCTCGGGACCGACGCTCCATCCGCAGCTTTCAACCGGCCAGCGCGCCCGCACTCTTGCATGGTGGGCCCGGCGCCGGCGTCTCGGGAAGCCTTACAACGTGCTGCGGCTCCTCAAGGCTTCCACCACCTTCGAAGGCGCAGCCCGTTATGCCGCCTGGAAGATCGAGCGGCATACCGGCGTGCCCGTCACCATCACTCCCTGGCGGGAACGGCATCCCGTCCTTGCCGCGCCCGGCGTGCTCTGGCACGTCTGGCGGCGCAAAAAGGCAGGTGCACCATGAACCTTTCTCCCGCTGCAGCCGCTCTGGTGCTGGCCGGCTCCCGGCCCGGCGCTCCCGATCCGGTCGCACAGGCCGAAGGCGTCTCGCACAAGGCGCTTGTCGAGATCGCCGGGCGCCCCATGCTCGCCCACGTGGTAGCTGCCCTGCGCGGTGCCGGTATCGAAAGGGTGGCCGTTTCGGCCAGTGACAGGGAGGTGCGCGATCTGGCGCTGCGGCTCGGTTGCGAGGTTCTTGCCACGGGCTCGGGCCCAAGCGCGAGCGTCGCCATCGCCCTCGATGCGCTGGGAGCGCCGCTCCTGGTGACGACCAGCGACCATGCGCTACTGAAGGCCGAGTGGGTCCGCGACTTCATCGCCGATGCGCCGCAGGAAGCGGATGTGGCGGTCCTTCTTGCCGACAGGGCCGCGATCGAGGCCGCCATGCCGGGCAGCCGGCGCACCTATCTGCGCTTAGCGGATGGTCACTGGTCCGGCTGCAACCTCTTCCTGCTCGCTACGGCGCGGGCCGGTCTTGCCATCGACACGTGGAAGACGGTGGAGGCGGACCGGAAACGCCCGTGGCGCATCGCCGCGCGGCTGGGGCCGGGCATGCTGCTCGGCTACGCGCTTGGCCGGCTTCCGCTGTCGGGAGCCATCGGACGCCTGGGCCGCAGGATCGGCGTGTCTGCAAGCCTTGTCGCGGCCCGGGAGGGGCTTGCCGCCGTCGACGTCGACAAACCGGCAGACCTTGCGGACGCCCGCACCATCCTCGAACGACGGCGGGCAACCGCGAAGGCCTGAACGGCTGCTTACATGTACTTCATCTGGATGCGGATGGACTTGACGCCGTTTCCGACCGGAACGCCCACCTTGGTGTAGCTGGGCTTCCCGAGATTGAAGATGCTGATCGAGGGGTTGTTGGACATGGCACCGCCATCGGTCCGGATATCCGTGCTGCCGTTGCCGTTGACGTCATGGCGGACGGCAATGCCATAAGTGCCGGCAGCGGGGACAGGCACGCAGAAGGTCATCGTGCCGGCACGGGCGGGAGCCTCGACACGGGCAAGCCACTTGCCCTTGGCTAGCCACTCCCCTGCCGTCGCGCGATAGGACTGCACGCGAATCTTTCCGGTCGACGCCTTGATCCCGTCCACCGTGACTAAAAGGGCGGAGCCCCGGTCGGAATGGCAACGCTGCAGGTCATTGCGAATCTCGTTGCGGTACTGCGCCAGCGCAGGCGTCGGACCCAAGAGGCCGGCTATGGCTACCAGGGCAAGCGCCGAAGGTAGCCGCCGCAGCGGAGTAGTCCTGAAATCAGTCTTCGTCATCTCTATCCTGTTCGCGTGGATCCCGGCCGCCCAGCAGACGGTCACGACATGTGCAACCTTTGTCTTGGCTTCTAGTGCCCGAGTTGCCGTGAACACGCTCTGAACCCACTGTTTCGTCGAAGGAAAGCCTCGGCTCGGCGCATCATGGTCGCTTTTGCCCTTCCGTCCGCGATCGTGCAGGATCGCGTGTGGAAAAGGCGTGCAGACGGCTTGTCGGCCCGAGACGGGGTGGCGTATCCCGGGGAAAAGGAGCGTTGGTCACACAGCCATGACAGTCCCCCTGATATCCCCCTCCATCCTCTCCGCCGACTTCGCCCGGCTCGGTGAAGAAGTCCGCGCCATCGACGAGGCCGGAGCCGACTGGATTCACATCGACGTCATGGACGGCCATTTCGTGCCAAACATCACGATCGGACCGGCTGTCGTGAAGGCCCTGCGGCCGCACAGCACCAAGCCCTTCGACGTCCACCTCATGATCTCCCCTGTGGACGCCTACCTGGAAGCTTTCGCGGATGCCGGCGCGGACTACATCACGGTCCACCCTGAAGCAGGGCCGCACGTGCACCGCACGGTGCAGACCATCCGCAACCTCGGCAAGAAGGCCGGCATTTCGCTGAACCCTGCAACCCCGGCCAAGATGCTCGACTACCTGATCGACGAGATCGACCTCGTCCTCATCATGAGCGTCAATCCGGGCTTCGGCGGGCAGAGCTTCATCACCAGCCAGCTGCGCAAGATCGAAGCCGTGCGCAAGATGATCGAGAAGTCGGGTCGGGACATCCGCCTCGAAGTCGATGGCGGCGTCGATGCGCGCACGGCCCCGCTATGCGTGGACGCCGGTGCCGACGTGCTGGTGGCCGGTTCGGCAACCTTCAAGGGCGGCCCGGCGCACTATGCCGCCAACATTCGCACCCTGAAGGGCCTCGACCAGCCGTGACGCTCCGCACCCACCCGCAGCCTGCGACATGGAACCCGGATGCAGCCGGAGCAATTCCTCCGTCACAGGCTGGAGGGGAGGGTGCGACGGACATGGCAGAGATGGCGCTAGGCGAGCGCGGAGCACGTGTTCCTGCTTCACAGGGCTTCGTTCCCGCGATGGAGCGTGTCCAACCCGGTCATGTGGAACCGGGCCGGGCCCTGGCGCTGGTGGATTTCTCCTCTCCCGACGTCGGCATGGGTGATCGCCTGCTGCGCATGGCCTATCGCCTGGGCGTGCCAGGCGCGATGCTGTCCGGATCCATGGGTGCGAAGGGGCGAACGCGGCTCCTGGCCACGGTCAATAACACCCTCCCCGGCAACCGCTTGGCCGGCACCGCCGTTCGCGCCGGGCATTTCCTCGTCCACGGCGCCAAGACGCCGATCGCGCAGATCGACTTTGCCGGCATCGCCCGCATGACGCCCCCGCTCGAGAAGGTGGTTCACTCCTTCTCATGGCTTACGGATCTCGAGGCCTGCGCTCCACGGGAACAGGGCGCTCCTGTCGCAGAGCGCATCCTGGGCGCGTGGCTGCAGGCAAATCCAAAACCTGCCCCAAAACCCGGAAAAGCCCCGGCGTGGAGCGTCGGCAACACCGGCACACGCCTGGCGAACTGGCTTGCTCATGCTCCGCTGATCCTTTCCGGCGAGAAGGCGCTGCGCCTGCGGACGCTGGCACACATCTCCGCGACCGCCCGCTGGCTGGACCGCCATGTGACGAACGCGGAGGATGGGCTGGCCGAGGTGGCCGGCTGGGTGGGCATTGTCGCGGCCGGACTGCTCCTGCCCGATGGACGGGCGCGGCGCCTCTATGGAGAAGCCGGGCTGATCCGGGCTCTGGGCGAACTGATGGGCGACGATGGCGGCGTGCTTTCGCGTAGCCCGCTGGCCCAGATGGAAGCGATTGCGCTGCTGATCCGCCTGCGCAACTGCTATCACGCCACGCGCCGCGACGCTCCACCGGCGGTGGAGCGCGTGCTGGAACTGCTGGTCCCCCCTCTCCTCGCCCTCACGCACGGGGATGGCGGGCTGGGCTCGTGGCAGGGTGGCTGGGCGGTCGACAGCGTGGACGTCGAAGCCCTCATCCACGCGAGCGGAGTACGCGCTCGCCCGCTGCGCGACGTGCGGCAGTGGGGATATCAGCGGGTGTCGGCGAACAAGTCGATCCTGCAGTTCGACACCGCGCCGCCGCCGATGCCTTCGCAGGCGCGTTTCGGCTGCGCTTCGACGCTCGCGTTCGAATTGTCGCACGGCCCGCACCGGCTGGTGGTGAACTGCGGCGGTGCAGCGAGCGGCGGGGGCCTGGTGCCCGTGCGCCTCGAACAGGGGCTGCGCGCTACCGCGGCCCACTCGACGCTGATCCTGGACGATGCGAATTCCACCGCCGTCCTCATCAACGGCATGATCGGCTCGGGCGTTACCGAAGTCGCCGTCGATCGCAAGACGCTGCGACAGGAAACCGGCGCCAACGCCACGCGGCTCGAAGCCAGCCATAACGGCTATGCCTCGCGGTATGGCCTCACGCACCAGCGAATCCTTCTGCTGCGCGACGACGGCACGGAGCTGCGCGGCGAGGATCTCCTGCTGCCCACCGGGAAAAAGGCGAAGCGTGGCAAGGTCGGCTTCGCCATCCGCTTCCACCTGGGTCCGGAGGTCGATGTGAATCTCAGCGCCGATGGACGCGGCGCAGGGCTGTCGCTCCCCGATGGGAGCCACTGGCAGTTCCGTTCGACGAGCGAGGACGGCGAAATCACTGTCGAAGACTCGCTGTGGGTCGATGGGCAAGGCCGACCGCAGGCCACACAGCAGATCGTGATGCAGGGCATGGTCTCGCGCGGCGGCGGAACCTTCGGCTGGCTCATCAAGAAAATGAACTGAGCCGCACACGGCGTCCCGCCATTCGGACAAAGCGCCGCCCGGCCCTTGCCCCCTTCTCCCGCCCGTCCTAATGGCCCGCCCAACGAGACATGCTCCAAGGAAGCCCGCTCATGACCGACGCCGTCCAGATCCGCCGTGCCCTCCTCTCGGTATCAGACAAGACGGGGCTCGCCGAACTCGGCAAGGTCCTGAGCGCGCGGGGCGTCGAACTCGTATCCACCGGCGGCACGGCCAAGGCCCTGCGCGATGCGGGACTGACGGTTAAGGATATCTCCGAGATCACCGGCTTTCCCGAGATGATGGACGGCCGCGTGAAGACGCTGCACCCGATGGTCCACGGCGGCCTGCTCGCTGTCCGCGACAATCCCGAACACGCCGCCGCCATGGCAGAGCACGCGATCGGCGGCATCGATCTCGTGGTGGTCAATCTCTACCCCTTCGAAGCGACCGTCGCGAAGGGCGCCGAGCGGGACGAGATCATCGAGAACATCGACATCGGCGGCCCGTCCATGGTTCGCTCGGCCGCCAAGAACCACGCCTACGTCACCATCGTCACGGACCCGAAGGACTATCCGGGCCTTCTCTCCGAACTGGAAACGACGAACGGCTGCACCACGCCGGGCTTTCGCAAGCTGATGGCGGCGCGCGCCTTCGCCCAGACGGCGGCATACGATTCGATGATCTCGCAGTGGTTCGCCTTCTCCGACCAGGGCCTCGAGTTCCCCGAAATGCTCAGCATCAACGGCCGCCTCGCCACGGAACTGCGCTACGGCGAGAACCCGCACCAGAAGGCCGCGCTCTATACGCCCGTCGGGCCTTTCACCGAGGGCCTGGCACAGGCGGAGCAGGTGCAGGGCAAGGAGTTGTCCTACAACAACTACAACGACGCCGACGCCGCCTTTGAACTCGCGGCCGAGTTCAAGGGCCAGAAGCCGGCCGTCGTGATCGTCAAGCATGCCAATCCCTGCGGCGTCGCACAGGCCGATTCGCTCCTCGACGCCTGGAACGGCGCGCTGGCCTGCGACGACGTCTCCGCCTTCGGCGGCATCGTCGCGGTCAACCAGACGCTCGACGGCCCGACCGCCGAGGCGATCTGCAAGATCTTCACCGAAGTGGTCGTCGCGCCGGACGCCGATGAGGACGCCCGTGAATTCTTCGCCCGCAAGAAGAATCTGCGCCTGCTGCTCACCGGCGAACTGCCCGACCCGCGTCGCGGTGGCCTCACCGTACGTCCGATCACCGGCGGCCTGCTCGTACAGGGCCGCGACAATGGCGCCATCGGCTTTGACGACCTCACGGTCGTGACCAAGCGCGCGCCGACGGATCGCGAACTTGCCGACTGCCTCTTCGCCTGGACCGTCGCCCGCCACGTGAAGTCGAACGCGATCGTCTACGCGAAGGATGGCGTGACGGCAGGCATCGGCGCCGGCCAGATGAACCGGCGCGATTCCTCGCGCATCGCCGCGATGAAGGCTGCCGAAGCCGCCGAGAAGTTCGGTTGGGATGCCCCTCGAACAGTGGGCTCCGCCGTCGCCTCCGACGCCTTCTTCCCGTTCGCGGACGGCCTCCTTGCCGCCGCCGAGGCAGGCGCCACCGCCGTTATCCAGCCAGGCGGCTCAATCCGCGACGACGAGGTCATCGCAGCCGCCGATGAGGCGGGCCTCGCGATGGTCTTCACGGGAATGCGGCACTTCAAGCACTGATGGTCGCAGGTCCGCCAGACGTGTTGCCGCGGCCATGAGTGTCACCGAAATCGGACCTCTCGTTGTCGCCGGCTTCATGGTGGGCCTCATGCTTGCCGCCGTGCTCCTGCGGCTCGGCAAGCTGCGGAGCCCCGGCAGCGCCCTTTCCGCAGCGGCCCTGCCCTTTGGATGCGCCGCTCTGCCGGTCCTGCTCCTCGTTGCCTTCTCCGTGCTGGCGACGGCGTCCTTCGGGTAAGGTTGCCTCAAAGAACTGCCGTTCATCGCAAAAGGGGCGCGTTTCGTCGACGATGGAGGGGTGGGAGGCCGCCGTTCACTGGACGGCAAGCCGTCCCCCCCCAAAGGGGCTCTCGCGCAAACCACCGGCATGGTGCCGGTTCGCACAGGACACATCGAAAGCCGAGCATCATGGGACTCTTCAAGGCCGACTTCTACCGCTACTTCGCTTTCGGCTTTGCCGGTGGCGCGCTACTGGTGCTCGGCACGCTGGGTCTGGGCAACATGTCGCCGCTTTCGAACGATCTGCTTCCGCCGGCGCAGGCCGCCCAGGCGGAGTAATCGCGCCGCCGATTGCGCAGGTGCGCCGAAAGGCCCATATCGGCCCCATGTCGGGTCATCATACACATCATGAACACTCAGGGGACAACCTCGTAGAGGCGGCCCGCCGTGCGCTCGTCGATGCGGGCGAGCAATGGACGGACATGCGTTCCGACGTCTTTTCCGCCCTGATGGAGATGGACCGCCCCGCCTCCGCCTATGACCTGGCGGAGAAGGTGTCGGCCCTTCGGGGCAAGCGCGTGGCGCCGAACAGCGTCTACCGCATCCTTGATCTCTTCGTGCGCACCAATCTTGCTCGCCGCGTGGAAAGCGCGAACGCCTATGTGGCGAACAGCCATCCGGGGTGCCAGCACGACTGCATCTTCCTGATCTGCGACAGCTGCGGCCAAGCCGTGCATATCGACGACGACAAGCTCACCGGCGCTCTCATCGCCGCAGCCCGGACCGCCGGGTTTGCCGACGTGAGGCCGGTGGTTGAGCTGCGGGGCATCTGCGCGCAGTGCAGCTGACACCCCTTCGCTCCCTGGGGAACAACGCCCCCTGACAACGGAGCGATCCTGCCGAGGATCGCACCGCAAGGGGAACGATCGTTGCAGTCCGACCGTTCCTGCTGCACACAGGTCCCCAAGGCGGCGGCGATATTCTCCAAGCCGTCAATCGACACGTACAGCTCAAGGGTGTAAGGGCCCGACGATGAACGCCAACCCGGCCACGCCTTTGCTCGACACGGTTTCGACCCCCGACGATCTGCGCAAGCTCAAGCCTTCGCAGCTCCGCCAGCTGGCGGATGAACTACGCAGCGAAATGATCTCGGCTGTGGGCCAGACAGGCGGTCACCTGGGCTCCGGCCTTGGTGTGGTCGAACTGACGGTGGCGATCCATTACGTCTTCGATACGCCGGTCGACCGGTTGATCTGGGACGTGGGGCATCAGGCCTATCCGCACAAGATCCTTACGGGACGGCGCGACCGGATCCGCACGTTGCGTCAGGGCGGTGGGCTGTCCGGCTTCACCAAGCGTTCGGAAAGCGAATACGACCCGTTCGGAACGGCGCACAGTTCGACCTCGATCTCCGCCGCGCTGGGCTTTGCGATCGGCAGCAAGATCAAGCGTGAGCCGGGGCGCGGCATCGCCGTGATCGGCGATGGCGCGATGAGCGCGGGCATGGCCTACGAAGCCATGAACAATGCTCGCGAGGCAGGCAACCGCCTGATCGTGATCCTCAACGACAACGACATGTCGATCGCCCCGCCCGTCGGTGGCCTTTCGGCCTATCTCGCCCGTCTCGTCTCCTCCGGCCGTTTCCTCGGCCTGCGCGAGCTCGCCCGCAAGTTCGCCCGCCGCCTCCCGCGCCCGCTTCACCAGGCCGCCAAGAAGACGGATGAGTTCGCCCGGGGCATGGCGATGGGGGGCACGTTGTTCGAGGAACTGGGCTTCTACTACGTCGGCCCGATCGACGGTCACGATCTGGAGGCGCTCGTTCCCGTTCTGGAAAACGTGCGCGACGCCGGCGAGGGGCCGATCCTCGTCCATGTCGTGACCCAGAAGGGCAAGGGCTACGCACCGGCCGAGAACGCGGCCGACAAGTACCACGGCGTCCAGAAGTTCGACGTGATTACCGGCGAGCAGGCCAAGGCACCGGCAGGACCGCCGAGCTACACCGGCGTCTTTGCCAAGGCACTTGTCGCCGAGGCCGAACGGGATCCCGCCATCTGCGCGATCACGGCGGCCATGCCCACGGGCACCGGCCTCGACAAGTTCGCCCAGATGTTCCCCGAACGCAGCTTCGACGTCGGCATCGCCGAACAGCACGCGGTAACCTTTGCGGCCGGTCTCGCGGCGCAGGGCATGCGCCCTTTCTGCGCGATCTACTCCACGTTCCTCCAGCGCGCCTTCGACCAGGTCGTTCACGACGTGGCGATCCAGAACCTTCCCGTTCGCTTCGCCATCGACCGCGCCGGCCTTGTCGGCGCGGACGGAGCGACGCACGCGGGTTCGTTCGACATCACTTATCTCGCCACTCTGCCGAACCTTGTGGTCATGGCGGCGGCGGACGAGGCCGAACTCGTCCATATGGTCCACACGGCAGCCAAGTATGACGCCGGGCCGATCGCCTTCCGCTACCCACGCGGCAATGGCGTGGGCGTGGACATGCCGAAGACGCCCCAGCTGCTGGAGATTGGCAAGGGCCGCATCGTGCGCGAAGGCACGAAGGTTGCGCTGCTCTCGCTCGGCACCCGCCTTGGCGAAGCGCTCAAGGCGGCGGATCATCTCGAAGCCAAGGGCCTTTCCACCACGGTGGCGGATCTTCGATTCGCCAAACCGCTCGATACGGATCTCATCCGCAAGCTCATGCTGAGCCACGAAGTGGTGGTCACCATCGAGGAAGGGGCGATCGGCGGTCTCGGCGCGCACGTGCTCACCATGGCCAGCGACGAGGGATTGACGGATGCGGGCCTCAAGATCCGCACGATGCGCCTGCCCGACATCTTCCAGGATCAGGACAAGCCCGAAGCGCAGTACGACGAGGCAGGCCTCAATGCGCCTCAGATCGTTGACACGGTGCTGAAGGCGCTGCGTCACAACAGCGCCGGTGTGAGCGAAGCGCGCGCCTGACAGCGCCGTGAGGCGCGCAGCGGCGGCTTCTCACCCCCTGCTCCCCACGCGTGTCGGCAGAAAGCTGCAGGGGGTCTGAGCCCCCTGCATCCCTTCCTTACCAGTCGTACGCCTTGGGCAGGTAGGCTTCGTCCAGATCCCGGTATCGGGCGCGCAGGCGGCTCTGGCGACTGTTGGCGGGCTGCCTGACACCATCGATCCACACCTCCACCGGAGCGGAAGCCAGCTCCAGCGGATCGCCGTCCCACAGCACGACGTCCCCGACCGCACCCGGCGCAAGAACGCCTGCCTTGCCGCCGAGACCGCTGATCTCGGCCGGGACGGACGTTATCGCGGCCAGTGCCTCACCCCAGCTGAGACCGACGGCGCCCGGCATCTTCGTCAGTGCCACGAGGTTGCCCGCCTGTTGCGGAGCATAGCGCGGCTGGTTGTGCCCGGAGAACATGCCGATCGCGACCTTCACGCCTGCTTTCTTCATGCGCCCGGTGTTGGACATCGTGGCTGCCAACGATTCGAAATTGGCCGGCAGATCGCGCATCGGCATCGTCACGACCGGTACCCCGGCCGCGGCAATCTCGGGAGCGACGAGCCAGCCTTCGGTTGCGCCCACGATAACGAGGTTGAGCTTCGGGAACTCGGTCTTGAGTGCGAGGACACTGCGGATGTCCGCGGCGCGTTCCACACCCACGTAGAGCGGCTGGGTGCCGTCCAGAACCGGGGCCAGGGCCGCCGCGTCCGCACGTGTCAGGAGCACATCGCTTTGCCGCTGCGCCGTGCCGCCAAGACGTGCGGCTTCGGTTGCTTCGCGCAGGGCGTTGCGCAGCGCCGTATAGGCCGCCACGCGGCTGCCGCCGGCAAGGCGCCCCCCGGCCTCGCCCAGTTCCACGTACTGGAAGGCGCGGGGCCGGGTGAGGATCTGTGGATCGGTGCCCAGGTCGATCACCGCACCCTGTCCGGCGAAGATCGACTTGCCATGCACGGGAGCAACGGTGGCGCGGGTCACGCCGCCTTCGCGGCTGACGGCGATATGCTCGCTGGCGGGATTGAGCGCGGGAGCCACGTCCAGCGCGGCGTTGAATGGCGACGCGTCGGCCGAGGTGTCGTTGCTCTCGTCCAGAGCTTCGATGTCCCAGAGGCCAAGGTCGGTCACGGCGGAGAACAGGCCGGGGGTCACCCACTTGCCGGTGCCGTCCACCGTCTCGATGCCGGCGGGGACGGCAATCCCGGCGCCAGCGGCAACGACCCTTCCGCCGCGCACCACAACGGTGCCGTTGTGGAGAGGTTCTGCGCCATCGCCGATCGCGACGGTGGCGTTGGTAATGGCGAAATCCTGCGCGAGGACCGGCGCGGGAGCGGCGGCAAGCAGGGCTGCCAGAAGCAGGCGGCGGCTCATTTCACGTCTCCTTCACCAGGCTGTCCAAGTTCGAAATCGCTGACCGGCTTGCGCTTGGGATCGGCCGCATCGTACATCAGCGCGCCGTCCATCCAGACCTTGTCCGGACGCGAATAGACCGACAGCGGATTCCCGTTCCAAAGCACCACGTCGGCCATCTTTCCGTCTTCAAGGCTACCGGTCTTCTCGCCGATGCCCATCGCCTTCGCCGCGTTGTAGGTGAACCAGCCGACGACCTGTGCATCGGGAATGTCGATGCCGATGCGCCTGCCCGCCGCCTGGGCGCGGGACGCGGCCTGATTGAGCCGCTGGATACCGTTTTCGTCGTCTGAGTGAATCACCACGCAGGCGCCCTGGTTGGCCAGCAGAGCCGCGTTTTCAGGGATGCCGTCGTAGGCTTCCATCTTGAAGCCGTACCAGTCCGCCCAGATCGCCGAGCAGACATCGTTCGCCTTCAGAAGATCGCCGATCTTGTACGCCTCGACCGCGTGGTGGAACGCCGTGACCTTGTAGCCGAACTCCTTGGCCATATCGAGGACCTGCGCCATCTCGTCGGCCCGGTAGCAGTGGTTCTGGACGAGGATCTCGCCCTTCAGGACACCCTCGAGCGTGTCCTTGCCGAGGTTACGTTCGGCGTGGTCACCGTTCATATACTTCTGCGCGTCGATCCACGTCTGGCGATTGACCGCGAAATTGCCCATGCGGGTGGAGGGTTCCTGTCCCTTGCCGCCGTAGACACGCTTCGGATTCTCACCGCAGGCCATCTTGAGCGAGTAAGGCGCGCCGGGAAACTTCATGCCCTGAACGGTGCGGCTCGGCACGTTGCGCAGGGTCACCGCGCGACCGCCCATCAGGTTGGCCGACCCCGGAAGGATCTGCAGGGTCGTGACGCCGCCGTTCACCAGCGCCCGGCTGAAGCCCGGGTCCTGCGGCCAGACCGAATGCTCCGCCCATACGTGCGGCGTGACGGGCTTCGTCATCTCGTTCCCGTCCGACAGCGCATCGATCGCAGGGCTGGGATAGACCCCAAGATGCGAATGGATGTCGATGACACCTGGCGTCACGAACTTGCCCGCCGCGTCGACGCGATCGTACCCGTCCGGCACGGCAAGATCCGCCCCGCCGACAGCCACGACCTTGCCGTCCCTGAAAAGTACCACACCATTGTCGATCCGGCCTCCGCGGCCGTCATAGACCACTGCACCCACCAGGGCGGTGGGTCGGCCGGGATAGGGCTTGTACGTCGAGGCGTACGGCGCTTCGGCAGACGCCGCCTTGCGGTCCTTCTTCCTGGCGTCAGCCGGCTGTGCCGTGAGTGCCAGCGTTGCTCCAAGCATGAGGCTGCACGTCAGCCCCCGGCCCAGTCCTTGCTTCCTAGGCGATACCCTCATCGATGAATTCCCCTGTTCTAAAAAAAGAACGGCCCGGGATCGCTCCCGGGCCGCTCTGGATCACTTTGTCCTGGTCGTCGGGTGAACGCCCGCCTCCTGGGCTTCGAGTCCGACGGTGGACCGCCCTTCCAGATCGTCGTCGCTCACGCGGTCATCCAGCGTGTCGAGGTGCATCCAGCGCCGCACGATAGGCGACACCGCCAGCACCACGACGCCAGCGGCAACGGTGACCCAGCCGATCTTGCTGTAGATCGACAGCGTCACGGCCTTGTCCATGATCCCGCTCTCACCACCTGTGGCTTCGCCGATCTTGCCCGCCACGAAGTTGCCCACTGCGGTCATGTAGAACCATGCGCCCATGATAAAGCTGCCGAGATGCAGCGGCGACAGCCGCGTCATGGCCGAAAGCCCCACCGGGGAGAGACACAGTTCGCCTGTCGTGTGCAGCATGTAGATAAGGAACACGAAGATGACCGGCGTCAGCGCGGCGGGATCGCCCGATCCTGCGCCCCACGAAAAGACGAGGAAGCCCAGTCCCACTTGTGCGAGCGCCAGCGCGAACTTGGCCGGCGCACTCGGCTCCAGGCCCTTCTTGCCCAGCCATGCCCACAGGCCCGCGAAGAGGGGGCCGAAGAGCACGATGTAGATGGGATTAATCGACTGGAACAGGCTGGTCGGCACGCCGCCGCGATCCACGAACTTGTCCGTGTAGAGGCTGAGGCTGCCGCCCGCCTGTTCGAACAGGCCCCAGAACAGCGGGTTGAGGGCGATCAGGAACAGGATCGCGAACATGCGCTCACGCGGTTCCTTGGGCAGCTTGAACGCTTCGTAAAGCGTGTAGAGCAGCATCGCGATGCCTGAGATCACCAGCAGGGTCTGGATGACGTCGACGTACTGGATCAGGAACCAGATCACCGCAACCGACGCCGCACCGACGCCGTAAAGAACGAATTCGTGGTTCCGGCTCAGAACCTTGGGCGGCTCGCCCTTGCCCCTGAGCGCCGGCTTGCCGACGACGAATATGACGAGGCCCAGAACCATGCCGATGCCTGCCAGGCCGAAGCCCCACGACCAGCCAATCGTCTCGCCCAGGTAGCCGACCAGGATCGTGCCCAGTGCCGCGCCCGTGTTCACGCCCATGTAGAAGATCGTGTACGCGGCATCACGGCGCGTATCGGTCATCTTGTAGAGCTGCCCGACGATCACCGAGATGTTCGCTTTCAGGAAGCCGGAGCCCACGATGATGAGCGCCAGCGCGAGCCAGAACACGTCGATCGCCGGATCCGCCTGCTTCACGGCCGGATCGGTCACGCCCTGAAGGCCTTCGTACGCCATGAACAGGTGGCCCAGCGCCAGCACCAGTCCGCCGAACAGGACGGCCTTGCGCTGCCCCAGCCAACGGTCGGCGAGATAGCCGCCAAGGACCGGAGTGATGTAGACCAGGCTGGTGTAGGCTCCATAGATCAGGTTCGATGAGCCGTCCGAAAACAGCCAGAACTTGGTGAGATAGAGGATCAACAACGCCCGCATGCCATAGTAGGAGAAGCGCTCCCACATTTCGGCGTAGAAGAGGACGAAGAGACCACGGGGATGCCCCACGAACTCCTCGCTCTTGCGCGTCGCGATCACGCCGCCAATGGCGAGCACGGCGAAGAGGAACACGGCGCCGATCGCGGCGATCCAGTCCCCTTCATTCCAAAGTGCAATATCCTTCATGGTGCTGGTGCCTTCGCGCCCTGTCTTGTCTGATTATAAGATGCGGCCAACCGGCCGCGTATGAAAGCGATCGACGTTAGCGCGCAATGCGACGGTGTAAATGGCAGGAGCGTGTCCGCAGACGGTGTTTTGACCCAGCAGATACTGACTTTCCCGCAGGTGGTGCGAAGGCATTGCGCGAAGTGGCGCCCGGTGGCATTTTCCAGCGCGGTCGGGGAGAGGCCACGAAATATCTGTTTAAGCGCGCGGAAGGAAAAAATTTCCTTCGCGCATTTTTTCAAGATTCTATTGCCGGGAAAACAGCGATGATCAGGTCGGAATTGCTACAGATTCTCGCCAAAGAGAACCCCGAACTGCGCGCCGAGGATGTCGAGCGCGCCGTCGACACGTTCTTCGAGGAAATCAGTCGCCGCCTCGCGGACGGCGGCCGCGTGGAGCTGCGCGGCTTCGGTGCGTTCTCGACGCGGCAGCGGGACGGCCGAAAGGGTCGCAACCCCCGCACTGGGGAAAGTGTCGAAGTGCCGGAAAAGCGAGTACCTTACTTCAAGCCCGGCAAGGAGATGCGCGTTCGCCTGAACGACAGCGCCGAGTAGCGCCCCTTTCAAGGATCATTGCACCGCCGCCCCGGCGCAGGTAGAGGCGGCTTTCCGGTCGCTGTGTGCGGGCGTGGCGGAATGGTAGACGCTGCGGACTTAAAATCCGCTTGGGTATCCCAGTGCGGGTTCGAGTCCCGCCGCCCGCACCAGACCGATGCGGCCAGTACTTGCCGCCGGGCGCGCAGTTGAATTACATAAATGATCTCATTTACAATTGCGCACCAAGAAAAAGAAATAGATGGTGTCCTGACGCAAGACGTTCGTGTGAAGGCGGCGCGTCCAGGATGAGGCACTACTGACATGATTTCACCCGAAAGCCTGTCCCCAAGGCCCCAGACCTATGAGGAGCAGCGCGCCAGCCCGCGTTTTGCTCTGCTGCTGCGGGCTGCGAAGCTCATCGGGAACTACGGTGAATACCTATCCATCGTGCGCGACGTTTCGGAAACGGGCGTAAGGCTGCGGCTCTTCCACTCTCTCGCGGCTGAACGGCGGCTCTACCTTGAAAGCGTGGCCGGCCATCGCCTCGGCGTGGAAAAGGTGTGGGAGAATGCCGGTGAAGCCGGCTTCCGCTTCGACGCTCCAATCGACGTCCAGCGGTTCATCGCCGAAGCTGGCCCTTACCCCAAGCGCCCCATCCGCATCAAAGTCACGGAAGAGGCCTGCATCGTCGTCAACGGCGAAAAGTCCGCGGCTCACGTTCGCGATATCTCCCGGCAGGGCGCCTGCATCGAGACAAACCGTCACCTGGCAATCGGACAGCATCTGCGCATCGAAGGAGTCGTGCTCCCCGAATTCGAAGCGACGGTCTGCTGGCGAAAGCACCCGGACTATGGCCTGGTCTTCCGCCAACTGATGAGCCTTGAGGAACTGGCCGTCTGCGCCTTCAAGATGCAGCCGGACGTGCCCTTCGTCTAGGCACGGGCGCGCCGCCACCAGGGGCGGCCGCCACCCTGCGGACCGGATTTCATCGCCCGCTTGCGGAACAGTGTTGCTCCGCCCTTCACCAGCAGAAAGACCCATAGCGTCTGCCAGGCCAGGGCGGCAACGTGGGGTAGGAGCGCCGGCTCCTGCGCTGCCCGCGCCAGCATGGCGAAAGGCGAACTGAACGGCAGTACCGCGGCCAGTATCTCCACAGGGCTGCCCGGCTGAGTCATGGCGTAGGTGGCGAAGAAGAACAGCATGAGCTGCATCATCGTCACCGGCATGGACAGCGTCTGAACCTCGCGCACCGTGTTCGCCAGCGACCCGATCGACAGGAACACGGACCCCAGCAGCAGGTAGGCCATTGCGAAGTAGACGACGCCAAGGCCGACGAGCATGGGCCAGCCCACGGCAGGTTCCGGCAACGGAAGCGTCGCGCTGGCGGCCATCAGCACCGGAGCGCCCACCGCCGCCCAGACCGCGATGCCGACCAGCGAAACACCCAGCATCGCAAACAGCTTGCCGAAGAAGACCGATTCCATGGGAATGGCCGCCGCCAGCACCTCTATGATCTTGTTCCCCTTCTCCTCGACCAGGTTCGACAGAACCATGCCTGCAAGCATCATCGTAAGGAGGAAAAGCAGCGTCTGCGCCCCTTGCGCCGTCTTCAGGCGGGACCGCCGATCGGTCGGCCGCGCGTCTCCCTTCGGCTCAAGCCGGACACGGGGCCAGGAACGGAGCGAATCCTCCCGCGCCTGAGCGGCGATCATTGCCACGTCGCCGCTCCACCCCTCGATCTGGGCGGAAGGGCCCGAGAGCACGGGCGCCGCCGGGCTGCCGGACAGGACCGCGCCGGCGCCGCCGCGCGTTGCCGAGGCCTCGTCCGCCGCCACCGCGAGGCGAGGCAACCCCTCCCCCAGGCGATCGGCCAAAGCATCTCGCGCCTGGACCATCGCACGGGCGTCCCCCTCCTGCATGACCACGGCAATGCTCGGCCCCGCGCCGCTCTCCGCAACTCGGTTGCCGACACTCCCGGCAAGAACGCCCACGATCACTGGAAACAGCGGGCCGAGGAGGAAGAAGAAAAACGTGCGCGAGAACAGGATTGCGGTGAAGTCCCGCCGCGCGACGACCCAGGCAGCCGCCAGCATCGACAGGCGGCCGCGATGCGCAGCAATCGGCGAATCAGGAGTCATCGGTGGGGTTCCTCGGGCTTCTCGTCCTTGAGTGCGCGTGCCGCAGCCTCTCCCGCGATCGCGACGAAGGCGTCGTGCAATCCCGCGCGCTCGATCGACAGTGACAGGATGCCGGCCTCTCCCGCGATCAGCGCCCGCAAAAGCGGTTCGATGCCGCCTTCGGGCAGGGTGAAATGCCAGAACCGGCCGTCCCGCCGCGCGTCCGGCGGCAGGGCTGAACGCCAGGCGCCGTCCTGCGCCCTCGTCTCGAGCCTGACCTGCGCAGGGATCCAGTCCCTCGCCTCGTCAACAGGACCTGCGAAGGGCACTCGCCCTCCGGCGATGATGGCCACTTCGTCGCACAGGCGCTCGGCATGGGCGATGACGTGAGTGGAGAAGATCACCGTCGTCCCTTCCGCCGCGAGCCCGCGCATCATGGCTTCCAACTTCCCCTGGTTCAGAGCGTCCAGTCCGGAAAACGGCTCATCGAAGATGACCAGACGAGGCCGGTGCACGATCGTGCCCAGTATCTGCACCTGCTGCGCCATGCCCTTCGACAATTGCCGGATCTGCCGGTCCGCAGCGTACCCGAGGCCATGACGTTCCAGCAATTCGCCTGCCCGCCTGCGCCCCTCCTGCAACGGCAGGCCCCGCAACGCGCCAAGGAAGGCGATGGCGTCCGTGGCCTTCATAGAAGGATAGAGCCCTCTCTCTTCGGGCAAGTAGCCGATGGCGTGAGCCACATCGTGTGGCCGTTCGGCGCCGAGTATCCGGCGGTAGCCCGAATCGGGCTCTATGATGCCCAGCAGCATCCGCAGGGTCGTGGTCTTGCCGGCACCGTTAGGCCCAAGGATGCCGTAGACAGAGCCCTGGGGCACCGAAAGATCGACACCGTCAACGGCGGTGGTACGGTCGAACCGCTTCACCAGCGCGCGCGCTTCGATCGCGATCGGGCGTTCGTCGCTTCGCGCATTGCCGGTCAACCCGGGATCTCCTACTTGCGCATCCATGAGGCCCTCTGGCTCCAGTTCCTATGACGACGATGATGCAGACCGGGTTAAGGACGGGATAACCGCTTTCAGCCAGTCTGTAGAGGATCAAGCGCGCGCGCTCGGTTTTTGTGCCTTTGGAATTACATCCGCAAGGCCTGACCCGGCTCGTACCGCGCGCCTTGACCAGTGGCTTGCCGAAGGCATGCACGGGACGATGACCTGGATGGAGGAGCGCGCGCATCACCGCCGCAGCCCTGAAGGGCTCTGGCCCGAGGCGCGCAGCGTGATCGCTCTCGGCATGAGCTATGCCCCCGCCAGCGACCCGCTGCGCCTGGCTGACGAGAATGGCATCGGCCGCATTTCAACCTACGCGCAGGGCGCCGATTACCACGATACCGTCAAGAAGGCGCTGAAGCATCTCGCGCGCTGGATCGTGTCGGAGGGCGAGCGGCAGGGCCTGGGCCCGGTTGGCGTGAAGGTCTTCACCGACACCGCGCCCGTGATGGAGAAGCCGCTTGCTGCCGCTGCCGGGCTGGGGTGGCAGGGCAAGCACACCAATATGGTGAGCCGGGAGCACGGCTCGTGGCTGTTCCTGGGCGAGATCTACACCACGCTGGACCTGCCGCCGTCCCCGCCGGGTCGGGACCGTTGCGGCTCGTGCCGCGCCTGCCAGGACGCCTGCCCGACCGACGCCTTCCCTGCGCCTTATCGGCTCGATGCCCGCCGCTGCGTCAGCTACCTGACCATCGAACACAAGGGCCCGGTGCCCGAAGACCTGCGCGAAGGGCTGGGAAACCGCATCTATGGCTGCGACGACTGTCTGGCGGTGTGCCCGTGGAACAAGTTCGCCGCCACGGCGCGCCGGATGAAGGCGTTCCTCCCACGCGCCGAGCTGACCGCACCTGACCTCGCCGATCTTCTGACGCTGGACGACACCGGCTTTCGCGCCTTGTTCTCAGGCAGCCCCATCAAGCGGATCGGGCGCGACAGGTTTGTCAGGAATTGTCTTTACGCCGCCGGCAACAGCGGCCGTTCAGCGCTGCTTGGGCAGGTCGAGGCCCTGCTGGGTGACCCGGATCCGGGGGTTGCCGACGCGGCGCGCTGGGCCTGCGACCGTCTGCGCTCCTCCCCACCGTCAGCGGACGATGGGGAGGCCAGGGTCAGACGAGTTCCTTGAGCGGAGTGGCCGCGTCGGCCAGGCGCTCAAGGTCAGGCCGCGCGCCCGCTTCGACGAGCTTGCGGCCCTGGACGTAATCCTTGACCATGTTCACGCAGTCCAGCGCCAGCACCTTGCCGTCCCTGAGGTAGACCACCGAGAAGCTGCGCGCGCTCACGTCGCCGCGGACGACAGTCTGGTCGAAGCCCATGTTGATGCCGGCGGTCTGCAGGCGCAGGTCATACTGGTTCGACCAGAACCACGGGAACGCCTTGTACGGCTTCTCGTCGCCGCAGATGCCCTTCGCCACACAGGTCGCCATGTCGTTGGCGTTCTGCACCGATTCCACCCGCATCAC